>DKAU01000037.1 GCA_002450925.1 Thiobacillus sp. UBA6918
TCGACGCCGTTGTTCTTGGACTTGGACATCTTTTCCGTGCCGCCAATGGTTACCGGTTGGCCGTCGGCCTTCAGGGTTGCACCCACAGGCCGGCCACGATCGTCAGTTTTTAAGTCGACGTCAGCAGGGTTGATCCATTGCTTCTTGCCATCAGCCGCATCGCGGAAGAAGGTAGGGGCCACTACCATGCCCTGGGTGAGCAGGTTGGTGAAAGGCTCACTGGATTGCACCAGGCCTTCGTCGCGCATCAGCTTGTGGAAGAAGCGCGAGTACAGCAGGTGCAGGATGGCGTGTTCGATGCCACCCACGTACTGGTCCACCGGCAGCCATTGGTTGGCGCGCGTGTCGAGCATGGTGTTTGCATCGGGGCAGGCATAGCGCGCGTAGTACCAGGACGACTCCACGAAGGTGTCCATGGTGTCGGTTTCGCGACGTGCCGGCTTGCCACACTTTGGGCAGGTGCATTCGAAAAACGCGGGCATCTTCGCCAGCGGCGAGCCGCGCCCGGTGATGGTGACGTCTTCCGGTAGTACCACGGGCAGGTCTTTTTCCGGCACCGGCACGTCGCCGCAGGATTCGCAATGGATGATGGGGATGGGGCAGCCCCAGTAGCGCTGGCGGGAAATACCCCAGTCGCGCAGGCGGAATTGCACCTGCTTGTCGCCCAGACTCAAGGCTTTCAAATCGGCGGCAATGGCATCCACGGCCGCGTCATAAGCGAGGCCGTTATATTTGCCGGAATTCACGCATACGCCACGGGTCTTATCGCCGTACCATTCCTGCCAGGCTTCGAGCGAAAAATCCTCGTCTGCCACAGAGATGACCTGCTTGATGGGCAGGTTGTATTTTTTGGCAAAGCCGAAGTCGCGCTCGTCATGCGCCGGGACTGCCATGACCGCGCCTTCACCGTAGCCCATGAGCACGTAATTGCCGACCCATACGGGGACTTCTTCGCCAGTGAGCGGATGCACGACCTTGAGGCCGGTATCCATGCCCTTCTTTTCCATGGTGGCGATGTCGGCCTCGGCAACGCCGCCCTGCTTGCATTCCTCGATAAAGGCAGCGAGTTCGGGGTTGCTTTCGGCGGCGCGCGTGGCGAGCGGGTGCTCGGCGGCCACGGCGACAAAAGTCACACCCATGATGGTGTCAGCACGCGTGGTGTAGACCCAAAGCAGATTGTCCGGCTCGCTAGCGAGCCTGAAGGCAAAGCGTACGCCATAGCTCTTGCCAATCCAGTTGCGCTGCATGGTCTTGACCTGCTCGGGCCAGCCGGGCAGGTTGTCGAGTTCGTTGAGCAGTTCTTCCGCGTACTGGGTGATGCGGAAGAAATACATGGGAATCTCGCGCTTTTCCACCAGCGCGCCGCTACGCCAGCCGCGGCCATCGATAACCTGCTCGTTGGCCAATACGGTGTCATCCACCGGATCCCAGTTCACCGTTGCGCTCTTGCGGTAGACCAGGCCTTTTTCGAACAGGCGGGTAAACAGCCACTGCTCCCACTTGTAGTACTCGGGCTGGCAGGTGGCGATTTCGCGGTCCCAGTCGATCGCCAAGCCCAGCGCCTTCAACTGTCCGCGCATGTGGTCGATGTTGGCGTAAGTCCACTTGGCAGGCGGCACGTTGTTGGCCATGGCAGCGTTCTCGGCCGGCAGGCCGAANNGGGTAGGGGAACATCGACAGGCAGTAGTACTTGGGCTTGTTGTCCGATTCCACGGCCCGGAAAGCCTGGGTTGATTCCCATTGCTGCTGGGCGGTTTGTTCGATCTCCTGGGGTGCGTATTTTTCTTGCATGACGGCGAAAAAGCCAAATAAATCAGAACTCGGCATTATACCTGCCGGTGACAGGGCATGCCCTGCCGGGGTATACTCCTTCGGCTAAAAATTCAATCCACATACCCGTTTTTCGCAATTCAGGAGGACAAGATGTCCAAGAAGCACCCCGTCATTGCCGTAACCGGCTCTTCCGGCGCTGGCACCACCTTCGTCAAGCGCGCGTTCGAGAACATTTTCAGGCATTACGACATCAATGCCGCCATTATCGAGGGCGACAGCCTGCATGCGCTGGGCCGCATGGAGTTCCGTGAGGCCGTAAAGGCAGAGGAAGCCAAGGGCAACAAGCATTTTTCACATTTTGGCCCTGAAGCCAACCATTTCGACAAGATTGAAGAGACCTTCAAGGTTTACGGCGAAACAGGCGGCGGCAAAAAACGCTACTACATCCACAGCGACGAAGAAGCGGCCGACCACAACAAGCGCCTGAACACCAATCTCAAGCCAGGCGAGTTCACGCCCTGGGAAGATATTCCTGCCGGTACCGACGTGCTTTTCTACGAAGGTCTGCATGGCCTGGTCAAAAATGACACCATCGATGCTACCCGCTATATCGACCTGGGTATCGGCGTGGTGCCGGTGGTCAACCTGGAGTGGATCCAGAAAATCCATCGCGATTATGCCGAGCGCGGCTATTCCGCCGAGGCCACGGTGGACACCATCATGCGCCGCATGCCGGACTACATCAACTACATCACCCCGCAGTTTTCGCGCACCCACATCAACTTCCAGCGCGTGCCGACCGTTGACACCTCAAATCCTTTCATCGCACGCGACATTCCGACGCCAGACGAAAGCTTTGTCATCATCCGCTTTGCAGACGCACGCGGCGTGGATTTCACCAATCTGCTCAACATGATCCCCAACAGCTTCATGTCCCGCACCAACACCATCGTGGTGCCGGGCGGGAAGATGGGCTATGCGATGGAGCTGATCCTGACGCCGATGATCGAGCGGATGATCGACCAGAGTCGCAAGTCCTGATCAAGACTGCGCATTCAAATACAAACGGGGCCTTTTGGCCCCGTTTTTTTCATCTGTCCTTATTGATTTGCCTATCCGGGTAGAGGCGAAGGGGGCTCGACAGCGTAGCCCTGCGCGTAGTCGATGCCGAGTTCGGCCAAACGCTTCTTGATGGATTCTGTCTCGACATATTCGGCAATGGTTTTCAGTCCTGCCACATGGCCGATTCGGTTAATGGCGTCCACGATTGCAAGATCCATGGGGTCGTCCAGTATGTCCCGGATAAATCCCCCATCGATTTTCAGGAAGTCGGCCGGTATGGACTTTAGATAGGAAAACGAGCTCAAGCCTGCACCAAAGTCGTCCAGTGCAATTTTGCACCCCAGGTACTTGACCGCAGTAATGAAATCCAGTGCGCTGACAAGGTTGGAAATGACTGCGGTTTCCGTGATCTCGAATCCGACAATTTCGGGCGACAAGTCATGAAATTTAAGCTGATCGATGACGTAGGAAGAAAAATTGTCGTCGCTCAGGGTGGCGCCGGATACGTTAATGAAATAGGAATGTTTGGGGGCTTCCCCGTTACCTCCCTTTTTCTTCGCCAGGTATTCAAAAGCATGCCGTATCACCCATCGGTCTAGTTTCGGCATCAGGTCGTAACGTTCGGCCGCGGGGATAAATGCGCCGGGCAGGATGTGCTCGCCGTCGTCCCCCAGCATGCGGATCAAAAATTCGCAATGCCTGTCCCTGTTCTCGCTAAGCGAAGCAATGCACTGGATATAGAGTACGAAGCGATCTTCCTCGATGGCGTTGTTTATCCGGGTAACCCACTCCATTTCTCCGTGACGCTTTAACAGCTCATTGTCGTCCTCGCGATAGATGTGTATACGGTTTCTTCCCTTGTCTTTCGCTGCATAGCAAGCCATGTCCGCAAGCCGCAGTACATCCGATGATGTCTGGTTGCGGTTGGATAGCATGACGAGGCCAATACTTGCGCCAATCGAGAACGTCTTGTCGCGCCAGACAAAACGAAAATCCTTGATCGCCTTCAGCAGACGCTCGGCCGCTTCCGTGGCATGTTCAATCGAACAATTGAGAAGCAAAACACCAAACTCGTCACCGCCTAGCCGTGAAAGCGTGTCCAATTCGCGAATGGGGTCATGCAGAACAATTGCAAGCTGACGCAACAACTCGTCCCCTGCTTCATGCCCCGATGTGTCGTTGATGATCTTGAACTGGTCAAGATCCATATAGAGCAGCGCATGTTGCACGCCATCGCCAACCAAATCCAGGGCCTTGCCAAGGCGGGTTTCGAATTCGTGACGATTGGTCAGGCCTGTCAGAGGGTCATGCAGGGCAAGGTGGTGAATTGTCTGCTGGGCTAGCCTGTGTGCGTGACGGTTCTGCGTTTCTCGAAGCTCACGCTCTACTGCCGGCACAAGACGGGCCAGATTGTTTTTCATGATGTAATCATGAGCGCCGCTTTTCATGGCTGCTACGGCAATATCCTCTCCGATGGACCCGGAGACGATGATGACGG
The DNA here is from genome assembly GCA_002450925.1 of Thiobacillus sp. UBA6918. Lineage (GTDB taxonomy): Bacteria > Pseudomonadota > Gammaproteobacteria > Burkholderiales > Thiobacillaceae > UBA6918. Next base: position 4,334 of record DKAU01000037.1, read on the forward strand.
GAATATCCAGGCCGCTGCGTTTTACCGCATTCAATACTGCCCAGGAGCTGTATCCGGGAAGATTGTGGTCGGTAATGATAATGTCCCAGTTTCCGGTGCGGAGTGCGGATTCAAAGCCGTGTGCAGTGTCAACAAGGAGGTGCTGGGGGTCAAACCCGCCCTTGCGCAACTCGCGCAGAAGCAACCCGGCATCGTCCTCGGAATCCTCAATCAGTAAGACACGCAGCACTGAGCTCATGAATTAGGGCAGCCTTGGTGGGGAAATGTTGAGTACCAGCCAATAGAGGCCAAGATGGTGGACGGCTTCCATGAACTGCGCAAAATCGACAGGTTTGCGGATGTAACTGTTTACGCCCAGTTTGTAGCTGGTGATGATGTCGCTGTCTTCATTGGAGGTGGTAAGAACAACAACAGGCTGAAGTCGTGTCCGATCGTCTGCGCGAATGCGTCTTAACACCTCTAGACCGTCAACCTTGGGCAATTTCAGATCCAGCAGGACGACCTGGGGCTGGATGGTGACGTCGCGCCCTGCATGGGCGCCTGTCCCAAACAGATAATCCAGCGCCTCAACGCCGTCGCGAGCGACCACAACCTCGTTCATGATGTTGTTTTTTTTGAGTGCGCGTAGCGTAAGCGCCTCGTCGTCAGGGTTGTCCTCGACCAGCAATATGACTTTTTCTGAACTGTCCATCTTCAATCTCCCTTGGTCAGTCGTGCTGCCTGACGGTGGTTCTGAAAAATTCTTGCTTCATTTTGCCTTAATTTCGTGCGCGTTTCTCGCTTGCGACGGAATTGCGGGTGAAAGTGTAAAGCTGAATGTTGCGCCTTTACCCTTTTCCCCCTCTGCCCAGATTTTTCCGCCATGACGCTGGATGATGCGTGCGACCGTGGCCAGACCAATCCCCGAGCCGGAAAACTCGTTGGGGGAGTGCAGCCGCTGGAAGGGCTTGAATAGCTTGTCTGCGTACTGCATGTCAAACCCTACCCCATTGTCACGGACGAAATAAATGGTCTCCCCATCCTGTTCCCTTGACCCGAATTCGATCAACGGGTGGTCAACGGTGGATGTGTATTTCCATGCATTCTGGATGATGTTGTCAATGACAACGCCAAGAAGGCTGGAATCCCCCTTGGCTCGAACATTGCCTTCCACCGTGGTCTCTACGCTTCGCCAGGGCTCGGCCAGAGTCAGGCGGTCCAGGGCGTCATGCGCAAGCGAACTCATGTCCACATCCGTGGATTTGAATTCGTGCCGAGTCATCCGTGAAAGTGTCAGCAAGTCATCTATAAGCACGCCCATGCGCTGTGCCGCCGAACGAATCCTGGCAATATAGTCGTGGGCAGTGTCATCCAGAACATCGCTGTAGTCCTCTGCCAGTGCATGGCCATATCCGTCGATGGCGCGCAAGGGAGCGCGCAGGTCATGCGATATTGAGTAGCTGAACGAATCGAGTTCCTTTACGATTATTTCTAGTTCGACTGTGCGCCGCATAAGCTCATATTCGTTGGCTTCACGCGCCATTATCTGTTTCTCAAGCGGCCTGATGGCAGTTCTCTGCAGGACCCACCACAGCATCAATCCAAGAATAAAAATCGCAACAAACAAAACGATTGAGACATGGACAATGATTGAACTGTATCCGGACTCTGCAAAAGAATAGTCGCCAACGACATGGATTGTCATCAAGGGTTTTCCATTGAAAACTACCGGTCTGGTAACCTCCAATGGCATTTGGGGGGCGATGTCCTTTTTTTCGTCAGCCAGGACGAAACCATTGGGCATGGTTGCTGTGATGTGCAGGATGTAGTCATGCCGGTGAACCCATTGGACAATCAAGGCTTCTGCTGCCTCATAGTCCGAGCGAATCAAGGCGTCTGTAGTCAAGTCGCCCAAAAGACCCATTTCAGTTTTCAGTTCTTCCCTGGCTTCGGATTGCAGGTACTGCCGCTGTAAAACAAGCATGGTAAACACGGCCGCTGAAACCACGGCGACCAGGATGGAGATGAAAGCGAGGAGCGCACGACGATTGATGACGCGTGTCGAAGCCAGCAGTGACATCAGTAAGGCACCCCGAGATCCTGCATCTTCTTCAAAACAGCCCGAAGGCTGTCATAGTCGCTGTCCTGAACAGGAATCAGGGAAGTGACACCTTTTGTCATCGACTGAAAAATGGCTGCCCCTCGCGGGTCTTTGTCGATCGTGAGCAGGATCTCACGCAGCTTTTGCACCTTGCCGGCAGGCATCTTCCTGCTTGCCACGAACACATGGTCTGACAAGGGTGGAGTGGTAGCAATGGCGCGCAATCCCCGGCTTTCATTGTTGAAATAGACATCTTCCTTTACAGCCCCGGCATCGAAGTCGCCGGCAAGAACGCCCAGCGCAACATTGGTGTGATCGCCTACGAATTTGTAACCACCGAACTGTTCAACAGTGATGCCAGCCTGGTAGAGCGTGTAACGCGGCACAAGGTGGCTCATGGTTGAATGGGGTTCTCCAAAAGCAAATTTCTTTCCCTTTAAATCGGCAAGGGTTTGAATGGGGCTGTCCTTGCGAACAAAAATCTTGCCATGGAATACCGGGCTGCCATTGATTGCCTGTCGCGCCAGCAAAGGCATGGCACCATAGGAATCGTGCAGGTTTACGTATGAAACCGGACCCAGATAGGCCATGTCCAGATCGCCCTTGCCGATGGCGTTGATATGCGACTCGTAGTCCTTTGAGATTTGCAGAGATACCGGTTCCCCCATTTTCTCACTGAGATAATCGGCAAGCGGGGTGAATGCCTCATAGAGCTTGGTTGCTGATTTGAAGGGATGAACGCCAAACCTGATTTCGGCTTGTGCGGGCCAGGCAAGAAAAAATGCCATACCGGCAAGCGAACACATAGTGAAACGATGGATTGCATGTTTCCCGGTACGAACTTGTTCATTGGCGGCTCGCATATTCCGCCTTTGCCGAACAAGCATGGATACGAGTTCAATCATCTTCATTCGAATTAAGTTCCCCCAACGTGAAGTAGAAAGTGGCCCCCTTCCCGGGTTTGGATTCTGCCCAGGCATGCCCGTTGTGGCGATGAATGATTCTCCTGACCGTGGCAAGACCAATGCCGGTGCCGGGAAATTCTGTACCGTGCAACCTTTGGAAGGCCACGAACAACTTGTCTGCATATGCCATGTCGAACCCCACGCCATTGTCGCGCACGAAATACACCGCTTTCCCATCCTGATGTGCGATGCCGAATTCAATGCAGGGTTTGTCTGAGTTGCGAGTGTATTTCCAGGCGTTTTGTAGCAGGTTGGTCAGTGCGATGTAAAGAAGCCTTGAATCGCCTTTTTCTCTTATGCCTGGTTGGATTCGGAATTCGATCTTGCAGTCGGGCTCTTCATTGTGGAGCGTGTCAGAGATTTCTGTTGCCATGGCACTTAAATCAACAACCTCGCAGTTGAGAGTTGTGCGACCGATTTTTGACAGCTGAAGCAGATCATCGATCAACATGTCCATGCGGCGTGCGCCGGCAGTTATCCGGTCAATGTAATTCAAGGCGGTCCGGTCAAGCGTTCCGGCATAGTCCTCGTGCAGGGCTCGGGCAAAGCCGTCAATTGCCCGTAACGGAGCTCGAAGATCATGGGAAATCGAATAGGAGAATGATTCGAGTTCTTTGTTTGCAGCTGCCAGTTGCGCAGTTTTTGCAGCATTGCCCTGGCATAGCGACAGCACGTGGGAAAAGTTGTCGAGAACTGGATTGAAAACACTTGCCCAAGGGATGTCTTGCCGGATTTCGTCCGGGGAGAGAAGAATGAAAGCGGCACTACCGCCTATATTCAGGCGCAAGCCGGATTTCCATGTTCCCTGCTGACCAAGTTTTTGAGCCAGAAGCTGTGGATCTTTGATAAATGGGGTTTTGCCTCGCGCAGCCTCGGCGGGAAGCAGATATTCCTGATCCAGTCGTTTCGTCAAGTCAGGGTCACCGATGGCGTTGAGCAGTCGCGCTGCATATTCTTCGCCATCCTCAGCGACGGGGATGAGGTCGTTGACATAAACCCCCAAAGGCATGTTGGTATGGAACATCAGCCGCTGGAGAAACTTTCCGGTCAATACGGACGGATCGGATTCACCGCTGGTTATCAGGGCCAGGTCGTACAGAATGCTAAGTATGTGTTCCTGCTTCATGGCCGTGACCAAGGCGAGCAAACAATCGTTGCATTATGGAACAGGGGGTACCCGTCGCGCGTCGAACTGCCAATTTCCCCAAGGGAGAGCGCGCCTATCACTGGCAAACCGGTGTTTTCTGACAGCGCACCAAGTTCTTTCGTTGCCCGCACTCTGTCGTGCATTCTCCTGCCTGCGCAATAAAAGACGAGGGCAAACTCACAACTTTCATTTGCAAAGGGCGTCGTCAAATCTTCTACGGGGGATTCGGCGCTGTCAGCCCTGAGGATTGTCAGGACCGTGTTATTCGGAACCTCTCCTACGCAGAACAGGGCGCCGTTGTCGCTTAGTGCAACGGGGATTCGAACCAGCACCTCTCCTGTTGCGCGAATGATGCCGAACGGGAAATGAACCCCATACTGATAGAAATTCTCCGGGGTGATCTGTACGCCATATTCCTTATGCACCAATTCCGAATACACGTCGTATGCAGGCCGCCAGTCGATGCTGTCTATGCGGTTTCCTTGAGAGGCGGTGGCCAGAAGAATATTTTCAGGAGGATTGTAACCATGCGCCAAAGCTCCGCCCGAGATGTTTGGTATGCAAACGGTCAGAACCGCATCCTGGTAAATGTTTTCAGAGTCAAACAGGCAGGGCATCGGCTGAAAGGTTTCGCTGCCGGCATTTGCGCCAATGTAGTGAACCTTGCGGCCAAAGCGCTCATAAACTGCGCCCATCCAGGTTTCTATGGTTGGCACCATGGCATCAAACAGGACAAGCAAAGTCGTTTGATTTTCTGAGGAACTGCATACCGATAACATGTCGGCAATTTGGCCCAATGAACCTTGGGCGCCTGGTTTTAGCGACGAAAGTTTGTCGACGATCCGATATGCAATGGGGGTGTTGAGGTGCAGAAGCCATGCTCCATGACGGTAGAAGTTTTTCCCGTTCAGCAATTCCGGAAAGACCGCGCCTATCAGTTGGAGGCCAACCTTGTTGCACTGATTTTGTAGTGCCGGGATTGATGCGCGATCATTCTCGGAAACGAACGCAAGGACTGATGATCCGGGGCTTTCTGCCGCCCAGGCGGAAACAACCGACAGCACAGACTCTTCGTCAAGTGTGTTCAGGAAGCTTGTGGTGTTCTTTTCCATGGCTGTCAGTTCTGGTGGGGGCTGAATCTTTCAGGATCCGGCCACCCCCAGGGTAAAGAAAAACGTTGCTCCCTTTCCAAGCTCTGATTCTGCCCATACCTGTCCGCGGTGACGGTGAATGATTCGTTTGACCGTGGCGAGGCCAATACCCGTACCGGGAAATTCGGCTCCATGCAATCTCTGGAATGCGCCGAACAGCTTCCCGGCATATTGCATGTCGAAGCCTGTACCGTTATCGCGGACAAAATAGACTGTCTGACCATTCTGACTAAGTGCGCCGAAGTCGATCTTTGTACTTGAGTTCTTGCTGGTATATTTCCACGCGTTGTCCAGCAAATTGGTCAAGACGATGTTCAACAAACCGGAATCCCCAAACCCAGTGAGGTCCGGACTGATGTTGACAGTTGCGTCTCGTGCAGGCGTAGCGTCGGCAAGCTGGGCAGTGATTGCACGAGCCATGCCGCTCAGGTTCAGACTGGTCGGGTTGAAGGCTGCACGGTTAATGCGCGAGAGCTGAAGCAGGTCGTCAATCAGGTTGCCCATGCGTGTTGTGCCATTGCAGACGCGCCTGAGATAATCCAGACCTTGCTCATCCAGTTTGTCGGCGTATTCTTCAGAGATGGCTCGTGCAAAGCCGTCCACCGCGCGGAGCGGCGCCCGCAAATCGTGTGATACGGAGTAGCTGAAGGCCTCAAGTTCTCGATTGGTGACTTCAAGCTGAACAGTGCGTTCGGCAACCAGTTCCTCGAGGCGCTCACGGTGATGCCGCAAATCTTCTGCAGTTTTGTGGTGCTCATTCAGCTCCATGCATAGCGAGACAAAATCAGCAACTGCACTGGCAAAATTCTGCTCATCCGTCGTCCACTCACGGGCGCCGCCTACATGTTCGCAACAAAGTACACCGATGGCAGAGCCTGCGCGATGGATCGGGGCATCCAGCATGGCGCCGATTCCCAAGGGCGCAAGATAGATTTTGCTGAACTCGCGAGTTTCCGGAGCTACGTGGGCATCGCTCGCAGAAATGACGCGATTCTCGCGGAGTGCCTTGAAATAATTCGGGAAGCTGGCTTCTTCCAGCCTGATCCCGCTGGTGTGATTATTTTTCTCCGGTTCGAACAGGTCGAAACATTCCAGTTCGTGCTTTCCGGCTGAATATTGCCAAACACTGGCCCTTTCAACCTGAAGCGTGGTGGCCACCGTTTTGGTGACGGCTTTGAGAACTTCGGCAATGTCTGCGCTGGCGTTGGCTTGATGGTTTGAGAGTCCGACAAGCGCATCCTGTTGCCGGCGGAGCCGGTTCTGGCTTGTGCGCAGATTCTCTTCAGCCTGCTGGCGGGCGAGGCGCTGGCGATGGGCATCGATGGCAAGGACGACCTCGCGCCCAAATCCTTCGATGATTGCCGTTTCGCGCGCAGCGAATTTGCAGGTGCAGGTTGTGAAGCCGGCCATTAATACACCTTTGACTTCTTTGCCCATTTTGAGCGGCGTTGCCAGACAGGACTGGATCCCTGTGCGAATACGCAGCTCGGGATTGATACGCGGGTCGTTTGCGGCGTCCTCGACTATGGCGGTTTGCTCATGGGTAAAGACCCAGGAGATGAGGGACTGGTCTTCCGGTTTCAGCCTGAAGTGCCCCTCCGGAAGGTATTCCGCATCCGTTTGCGCGACACCAAGAAGAGTATTGGATGGCCGGTCATATATGGCAAGGTATGCAACGTCGGCGCCTATTGCTTCATTCAACAAATTGACGGCTGTCAGGTAGATGGCGCCGCTGTCGGTTTCGGTCTCGATGGTCCTGAGCAGACGGTTGTTGGCTTCGAGGATTTCATTGCGAAGGTGCAGTTCCTCGAGCAACTCACGGTAATCGGCGGTAAGCAAACCCAGTTCATCGGTTGATTGAGGGCGCAATGCGTGAATGCTGTAATCGGGCAAAGGGCGAGGAGCACCGATCAGTCTTTGCAATGGCGAAAGCGAATTGCCAAAACTGTGCGCGAAGATCAGGCTTCCGCCGATGGCCAGGGCTTCCAGCAGCAGCCAGACACCGAATGTCTCGGAATTGAAAAAACCGGTTCTGGTCCAGTAATACTGGACTAGCATGGTGTCGATAAGCAACGGCACCAGGGCGCCGATAAGGAATACCTTGGTGCGAATGGTGACGATGGGCTGCTTGAGTTCAAGGCCGCCTAGTGCTTTTCCGAACAGGTCGAACATCAGGAAGAAAATTGGCAGACCGACAATGATCGATACAATCAGCGCAACAAGTTCTATGCGGAACAGCGCAAGCGGCGTGGCTACAAAATCCGTGTAGACGTGTGCCGCGGCAACAACGGAAAATGGAGCGAGGATCAGATAGGTAATAAAGGCAGCCCAGTAGATCAGCGGGAAGCGTTTGACCGCGTTATAGGCTTTTTCATGGCTACTGCCGGGTTTGTTGTTCAGCCAGTCCGTTACGGGCTGAATTTTGCGTGGCAGGAACCACATGATGAAAAGGAGCCAGACAATGATGTAGGCCGGTTCCAGAGGGGTGATCATGATGCCAAGAAGCTGCGCGGGCGTGAGTATGCCGATCAGCAGAATGAATCCCAGGCCAAAAATCGCAGGGATATTCCAGCTGTGAAAGACAAGCCAGCGGAAGCGCTTGAGGAACTCGGCGCCGCTTAATGAATGTAGGGTCGCTCCCCTTGTCTTGGGGTTTGAATCCTGAACCAGCACAGACCTCCTCGTCAGTAGGGCCGCCTTAGCCAAAAGGACGGCGGTATCTTCTTTTTGTGTTGTGTTTCTGTTGTTTTAGTAGAACAGCTATCGGATACCTTTCAACATGTATTTATAGGGCAATGAAGCCTGGGTGGATATATGGCAAAAGTTGTAACACAAGAAGGTGCCCTATAAACCATATTCAAATCATGGTTTATAGGGCAGTGCTGATCGTGAGCTTGTGTTGCGGTGAGAACTATCCGAGGGCCACAAATGCGATCTCGTCTCCATCCTTGACGGGGGTTCCCCCCTCCGCAAATTTGCGATTGACGGTGATCTTGAGGCCAGGGTTGTTTCGTAGATATTTTGCCCAAGCCTCGCCGCGCAGACTCAAATAGAACATCAGGCTCTGGATGTCGGCCACATTGGGCGGCAAGTCGAGTTCGTCAGAAGAGCGGTCAAAAGCATCGACCAGGGAGCCGAAGTAGAGGATCTTGATCATGCGAGCATCCGGTAAAATACGGTTTGTAAGTCTGCATTGTATCCATGTCTTCAGCCCTTCTCGAATCCCTCAACCCGCAACAGCGCGAAGCGGTCGCGCTGCCGCACCAGTCTGCATTGATTCTTGCAGGCGCAGGCTCGGGCAAAACCAGGGTGCTCACCACGCGCATTGCATGGCTGATTGGCACCAGCCAGGTATCTCCGCTCGGCCTGATGGCGGTGACCTTTACCAACAAGGCGGCAAAGGAAATGCTGACGCGCATTTCCGCCGCCATGCCCATAAACACGCGAGGCATGTGGGTCGGCACCTTCCATGGTCTCGCCAATCGGCTTTTGCGCGCACATCACCGTGAAGCCAATTTGCCCCAGGTGTTCCAGATTCTGGATACGCAGGACCAGTCATCTGCCATCAAGCGCCTGTTGAAGGCGATGAACATCGACACCGAGAAATACGAACCGCGCAAGGTGCAGTGGTTCATCAACGGCCACAAGGAAGCCGGATTGCGCGCCAGGGACGTCGAAGTGCACGACGAGTACACGCGACGCCTTGCAGAAATATTCGAGGCCTATGATGCGCAATGCCAGCGCGAAGGCGTAGTGGATTTTGCCGAGCTGCTGCTGCGCTCGTATGAACTGATGTCGCGTAACGAGCCGCTTCGACAGCATTACCAGGCACGCTTCAAACACATCCTGATCGACGAGTTTCAGGATACCAATCCGCTGCAATATCGCTGGCTCAAGCTTTTTGCCGGGCCGTCTACGGCCATGTTCGCGGTGGGCGATGATGACCAGTCCATCTATGCCTTCCGCGGTGCGGAAACCGCCAACATGCGCGAGTTCGAGAAGGAATTCGCACAGGGCCGGGTGATCAAGCTGGAGCAGAACTATCGCAGCCACGGCAATATCCTTACTGCAGCCAACGAACTGATTTCACGCAATCGTGAGCGCCTGGGCAAGAACCTGTGGACGGACGAGGGCGCAGGCGAGCCGATACGCGTGTTCGAAGGGTATGGAGACCAGGACGAGGCAGGCTTTATTGTCGATGAAGTGAAAGCGCTGCATCGTGAAGGCATCGCGCTCTCGGATATGGCATTGCTCTACCGCTCCAATGCGCAGTCCCGTGTGCTGGAACATGCGCTGTTTACTTCGTCCATTCCCTACAAGGTCTATGGTGGCCTGCGGTTTTTCGAGCGCCAGGAAGTGAAGCATGCCCTGGCCTATTTACGTGTCATGAGCTTTCCGGATGACGATGGCGCTTTTCTTCGTATCGTCAATTTCCCAACGCGCGGCATTGGGGCGCGAAGCCTGGAGAACCTGCAGGAAGCAGCCAAAGCGGGTGGGGTAAGTTTGTGGGTGGCCGCGCAGGCGCAAAGTGCAGGAAAGCGAGATGCCGTCAAAGGCTTGCCGGCTTTTGTTGGGCTTATCGAAAAAGCGCGTGAGGCAATCGAGGGCATGTCCCTGGCCGAAACGCTTGAGCAGGTGATTAATATTTCAGGATTGGCGGACTACTACCTCAATGAGAAAGACGGCCAGGACCGGCTGGAAAACCTCAACGAACTGGTTAATGCCGCTGCCCTGTTTGAGCAGGATCCGGAATCCGTGGTGGAAGAGGGCCAGAGCGTGATGGAAGCTTTCCTTGCACATGCCGCGCTGGAAGCCGGCGAGCATCAGGCAGGTGCAGGTACAGACGCGCTGCAGTTGATGACGGTGCATGCGGCCAAGGGCCTGGAATTTCACAGCGTATTCATCACCGGGCTGGAAGAAGGTTTGTTCCCGCATGAACAAAGCTTTGCCGATGCAGACGGACTGGAAGAAGAACGCCGCCTCATGTACGTGGCCATCACCCGTGCACGACGGCGCCTGTATCTGACCCATGCACAATCACGAATGCTCCATGGCCAGGTGCGCTATGGGCTGCCTTCGCGTTTTCTGGAAGAGTTGCCGGAGGGCCTGCTGCTGCCATTGAACAACCGCAAGGCCTCCTGGGCTTCAGAACCGGCGCCATCGCCTCGCAGTGAAGCACGAGAAAAATCAACCGGCTTTTCCATTGGCCAAAACGTCGCCCATCCGAAGTTTGGTGCTGGTGTAATCGTGAATTTTGAAGGCCACGGCGCGGATGCACGCGTACAGGTCAAGTTTCGCGATGCGGGCGTAAAGTGGCTGGCGCTTGAATACGCCAAACTGAGCCCAGCCTAGTTTCTGGAAGCGAACATCGACTGGTAGCCCAGGTAGGCCGTGCCCAGCATGACGGGCAGCATGATCAGTATGCCAACAAGCGGGACCAGCGCGAGCAGCATCACTGGAATCAAGGCCAGTCCATTCACCAACAACGCAAGCCAGTTTTTCACGCAGGCATTGATACTTAATCCCATTGCCTGAAGCGGCCGGGCATTGCCGAACAGGATCAGTGCCGGGGCAAACCAGGTTGCGGCGATGGCGGGGATGGCCAGTGCGAGTCCAAGCAGAAGCAGTACTCCTTTACCATCCAGTTGCAGGGACAATTGCTCTGGGCTTGCCCCTTCCTGCAGGGCCTTCAGCATGGCTTCGTAATCCACACCCAGGGTTTTCATCAACATGACAATGGCAATCAGTATGCCCAGGTAAATTGCGCCCACGGTTGCCAGCGACAGGGCGCTTGACTGAAAACCGGCAGCGAGCTGGGGTAGTTCCGGTTCGCTGCCCTCATCAATGGAGCGGAATGCGCGCATGAAACCCGCCACAAGCATGGGCGTGATGATTTCAGCAAGACCGGCTCCGGCATAGGGAATGAATTGCAGCATGAGCAGAACGCCCATGAATATCGCTGCAGCGGCTGCCAGCATCAGGGGGCTTTTGAAAAAAAGTCGGAATGCACCGGTTACCCATTCAAGGCCGGCGCGCGCCGGCACGTGGCGCGGGAGAACTTCTTCCATGGGTTAAAAGCTTTTTATAACCCACTGCGGCACGGCAATGGGGGGTGTGGGGCCTTCATGCCGGGTGAATTCGCTGCGTCCCAGCTGGTCGACGAGGTAATAGGGCCTGCCTGAGGGTGGCGTGACCCGAATCATGTACAGCTTGCCCTTGAGGCGGTATTCCTCGATACGCTCACGGCCGGTGTGACGGATGGTGATGCTTGGTTCTTCAATATCCCTGGCAGTGGGGGAACCATCCGGTACCGGGGTACTGCCGGGGGGTGGTGCTGGCGCCTTGTCTGCGGCCAGTACGGGGGCACTCGTAACGATCAGGGCAATGATCAGCTTATGCATGATTGTTTCCATGTTGATGTCAGTGGATATTCTAGTTTCAAGATAGCCCAAAAGTCATTGCGAATTACAGGTTGAGCTGGATTTCACGTTCGCTGAGTGTTGGTGTAAAGCCGCGTTTCTCGTAATGACTGAAGATGGCTTCGACCACTTCATCGGGATTGTCGATCAAATGGATGAGATCCATGTCCTCTGCGTTGATCATGCCTTCCTGAATGAGGCGGTCCTTGAACCAGTCGATCAGCCCTTTCCAGAAATCCGAACATACGAGGATGATCGGGATCGTCCGGGTCTTGCCGGTTTGCACAAGAGTCAGCGCTTCCATCAGTTCGTCGAGCGTGCCGAAACCGCCCGGCATGACCACGTAGGCCGCAGCAAACTTGACGAACATGACCTTGCGCGCAAAAAAGTGGTGGAAGGTCTGGCTGATATCCTGGAAGGGGTTGCTGTGCTGCTCGTGGGGCAACTGGATGTTGAGTCCCACGCTGGGCGATTTGCCGAAATAGGCGCCCTTGTTGGCGGCTTCCATGATGCCGGGACCCCCACCCGAGATGACGGAAAATCCGGCGTCTGACAGCTTTCGGGCAATTTGTTCGGTCAGCAGGTAGTAGGCATGGTCGGGTTGGGTGCGCGCGCTGCCAAATATGGATACTGCCGGGCGAATCTCGGCGAGGCGTTCGGTCGCTTCCACGAACTCTGCCATAATGCCGAACAGCCGCCAGGACTCCCGAGCTGAGTAATCTATTTCCGCGGCACCGCGCGGATCGGCGAGTTCAGGCAATTTGTTTTTTTGCACAGAAATTTCCTTCGAATTGAACGACGCCCCAAAAACCCTCTTGCTTGTGGATGGCTCATCTTACCTGTATCGGGCCTTCCACGCCCTGCCGGATTTGCGCAACCGCCTTAACCAGCCAACCGGCGCCGTTTACGGTGTCATCAACATGCTGAAGAAGCTGGAAAAGGATTACCCGGCTGATTATATCGCCTGTGTGTTTGACCCCAAGGGCAAAACTTTTCGCGATGAGTGGTACCCGGAGTACAAGGCCAACCGCCCGCCCATGGCCGAAGACCTGTCTGTTCAAGTCGAGCCGCTGTTCGAGGGCATCCGTGCTCTGGGTTGGCCGCTTGTCATCGTCGATGGCGTCGAGGCCGACGATGTCATTGGCACGCTGGTGAAGGAAGCCGAAAAACATGGCGTGAAGAGCATTGTTTCGACTGGCGACAAGGACATGGCGCAACTGGTCAATGACCATGTCACCCTGGTCAACACCATGAGCAACGAAGTGCTGGATGAAGGCAAGGTTAAAGAAAAGTTTGGCGTACCGGCCGAACGCATTGTCGATTACCTGACTTTGGTTGGCGACAGCGTTGACAACGTGCCGGGCGTGGAAAAGGTCGGGCCCAAGACCGCGGTCAAATGGCTCACCGAATTCGGCAGTCTCGACAACATCATCGAGAAAGCCGGCGAGATAAAGGGCGTGGTAGGCGAGAACCTCCGAAAAGCACTCGACTGGCTGCCGATGGGGCGCAAGCTGGTCACCATCAAGACGGATGTTGATCTGACTTTCGAGCCGGAAGCGCTCACCAAGCAGTCACCGGACCGGGACAAGCTGCTGGTTTTTTATGAGACACAGGATTTTCGTACCTGGCTGCGAGAATTGCGGGCTGTCGAGCAGGAAGAGGGGGCGGCTGATTCGGCAGAGCAAGTCGCAACTGCATCAAGCCCAAACGTTGACCATCGTGCCGGCTATGTGTGCATCCTGACTGAAGCGCAACTCGACGAGTGGCTGAACAAAATCACCCAGGCAGAACGCGTGGCTTTTGATACGGAGACCACTGCGCTCGATTCGATGAAGGCCGAGCTGGTCGGCATGTCGTTTGCGGTCAACGAAGGCGAGTCGGCATATCTGCCATTGGCGCACCGTTACCCAGGCGCTCCGGATCAATTGAATCGCGAATCGACGCTGGCGAAATTGAAAAAATGGCTCGAGGACGAGCGCCCGCAGAAAATCGGCCAGAATCTCAAGTTCGACCGCCACGTGCTGGCCAATCACGGCATCCGCCTCAAGGGCATCGCGCATGACACGCTGCTCGAATCCTACGTGGCAGAGTCGCACATGCCGCACGATCTCGACAGCCTGGCTGCGCGATTTACCGATCTTTCGGTCATCACTTACCACGATGTCGCCGGCAAGGGTGCCAAGCAGATCTGCTTCGATCAGGTCGACATCGACACCGCCACGCAGTACGCCGCCGAGGACGCCGATGTAACGTTAAGAGTGCACGATGCATTGCATCCGCAAATCGAACAGGTAACGGGCTTGAAATCGGTTTACGAAAACATCGAGCTGCCGGTGGCCGACATTCTGTTCCGCATGGAACGCAATGGCGTTTTGCTCGATCGCGACAAACTTGCGACGCAAGGACGTGAGCTGGGCGAAGCCATGCTGAAACTGGAAAATCAGGCCTACAAACTGGCCGGCCATCCGTTCAATCTCAACTCGCCCAAGCAGATCCAGGAAATCTTCTTCAGCGAAATGAAGCTGCCGGTGATCAAGAAGACGCCCAGCGGCCAGCCATCCACCGATGAGGAGGTCCTGGAAACCCTGGCCGCGGATTATCCCTTGCCCAAGACACTCCTGGAATATCGCGGACTGGCAAAACTGAAATCCACCTATGCCGACAAGTTGCCGCAGATGATCAACACCAAAACCGGCAGAGTGCATACCAGCTATTCGCAGGCCACGGCGGTGACGGGCAGGTTGTCGAGTTCCGATCCCAACCTGCAGAATATTCCCGTGCGAACGGCAGAAGGCAGGCGTATCCGCGAAGCCTTTATTGCACCGCAGGGTTCAATCATCGTGTCGGCGGACTATTCGCAGATCGAGTTGCGCATCATGGCGCATCTTTCTGGCGATGAAGGTTTGTTGAAAGCATTTGCCGAAGACCGCGACATTCACACGGCGACCGCATCGGAAGTTTTTGGCGTCGCGCTGGATGAAGTCAGCAGCGATCAGCGGCGCATGGCCAAGGTCATCAATTTCGGATTGATTTACGGCATGTCCGCCTTCGGCCTGGCATCGCAACTGAATCTTGAACGCAGCGCAGCGCAGGCCTACATCGACCGCTACTTCGCGCGCTATCCGGGTGTTGCCGATTACATGCAGCGCACGCGCGAACAGGCCAGATCAGCCGGGTTCGTTGAAACCGTGTTTGGCCGCCGCCTGTATCTGCCGGAAATCAATTCCAGAAATCCCGCCCGCCGGCAGGGTGCCGAGCGAGCTGCCATCAATGCGCCCATGCAGGGTACGGCCGCCGACCTCATCAAGCTGTCCATGATTGCCGTACAGCACTGGCTTGACACGGAAAACCTGCAAAGCAAAATGATCATGCAGGTTCATGACGAACTGGTGCTGGAAGTGCCCGAGCGTGAGTTGGAACTGGTCAAAACACGTCTTCCGGAACTCATGGCCGGCGTGGCGCAACTGAAAGTGCCATTGAAAGCCGAAGTGGGCAACGGGCCGAACTGGGAAGCTGCCCATTAATCTTTGGGCAGAAAAAAACGGGAACCTCGGTTCCCGTTTTTTATTGAGCGAATGCAGAACTACTGCTGCGGGATCAGTTCCACGCGGCGGTTCTTGAATCGGCCTTCCTCGGTATCATTGTCAGCAACTGGCTGGGATTCGCCTAAGCCTTTTGGAATCAGCCGGCTGGCTTCAACGCCCATCTTGATCAGATAGTCGCAAACGGTTTGTGCACGCTTTTCTGACAGTACGGCATTGTATCCCTCGGAAGCCACCGAATCAGTATGGCCGGCAACCTCTACTTTGACATCACCCCATTGTTTCAGAGTTTCAGCGGCCTTATCCAGGATGGAATAGGCTTCTGGACGCAGGGTCGCCTTGTCATTATCAAAATTCACACCTTCCAATACCAGTTTCTTGGGTATTTCCACTGCTGCGGGAGCAGGTTCGGGGGTGGGAGCCTGCACGATAGGGGGCGGGGGTGGCGGGCAGCCATCTTCGGTTTTAGCGTAAACGGTCGGGCACTTGTCCTTGTCATCGCTTATGCCATCACCATCGGTATCCAGCGGGCAACCTTTGCCGTCCACCTTCACGCCTGCGGGAGTGCCGGGGCACTGGTCGAGACCATCATATACGCCGTCACCGTCGCTATCCAGCGGGCAACCCTTGACGTCTACCTTTGCGCCTTTGGGTGTGTTCGGGCACTGGTCATTGCGGTCGGCAACACCATCACCATCGGTATCTGCAGGTGAACCAAAACCCCATGAATAGCCGACGAGGGCCTGGATATTGGTCAGGCTGGAACCAGGAAGGTCGCCGTTGCCCCAGGACTGGTCGGCACGGACTTCCCAGCGGAAGGTGTCATTCGAGCCTGCTTCCCAGGATTGGCCAACGCCAACCGAAAGCAAGGGACGTGTGAAATCCGGGCCACCGTTGTCGAGGTCAAGGCGCATGGCGCCGAGGCCGCCGGAAAGGAACCAGTTGTATTTCGCTTGTTGCGAGAACAACCATTCCACGCCACCGCGGAGAGTGTAGAGGTCTCCATCCCAATTATCGTAAGTCTCGCCATTGAAGAGGCTTCTGGAGAATGGGGTGTAAGTAAAGTCGGTAAAGAAATTGGTGTTGGTGCCCAGACGCTGTGCATAACGAGCGCCAAATGTAGGGTTGAAACGGTCATCGGAACCAACCGCATCCTTGTCGAGATAAGTACCCCCGAGCAACAACCCGGCTTCTTTCTCGGGCATGTTGGCTGCCTGCACGCTACTGACAAGAAGACTGGTCAACCCAAGGAAAAGTAATGTTTTTTTCATTTTTGCACTCCGCACAATCTGATTACAGGCCCTATTTTAGGCCATTTGGGAGTGCCTGTCGGTCTGGAAGGCTTGATTTAGCTGAAAAGCAGTTGCCTGGCGTTGCCTGATGACAACGTCAGGCTGGTAAGTTGTTATTTTTTCAGACCATCCCTAATTTCTCTCAACAAGAGGATATCTTCAGGTGTTGCTGCGGGTGCAGGGGGTGGTGCTTCTTTTTTCAAGCGGTTGATTTGTTTGACCATGAAAAAGATCACCAGCGCCAAAATCATGAAATTGAGCAGGATGGTCAAAAAGCTGCCGTAGGCGAATACCGGAACACCGGCCTTTTTGACTTCGGTCAGGGTCATGGCTACACCCGGCGGCACATCCTTGAGTGCAATAAACAGGTTGCTGAAATCAAAGCCGCCCGAGACCGCACCAATGATGGGCATGATCAGATCTTCAACGATGGAGGAAACAATTTTTCCAAAAGCGGCACCGACAATTACACCGATTGCCAGATCGACTGCGTTGCCTTTTACGGCAAATTCCTTGAATTCGGATATAAAGCTCATGAACCCTCCTGATCGCTTTGGTTGTGATGATGCGTTTTTTAACACAGAAAAAATTTGCTTATAAGTAGATTGCATAAAAAATACGCAATCAATTTTCCTCCATGGCGCTAACGGGGTTAAAATTGCACCCCCTATGCGTATCGGCCCTTACCTTCTCAAGAATAATTTGATCGTCGCTCCCATGGCGGGCGTGACGGATCGACCTTTCCGCCAGTTGTGCAAGCAACTGGGCGCGGGCATGGCCGTGTCCGAGATGGTGACATCCAATTCTCTGCTCTATGGCAGCAGCAAGACCCAGCGCCGCGCTAATCACGAAGGCGAGGTCGAGCCGAAATCCGTGCAGATCGCTGGCGCCGATCCGGCCATGATGGCGGAAGCCGCACGATATAACGTTGATCGCGGCGCTCAGATCATCGACATCAACATGGGTTGCCCGGCCAAGAAAATATGCAATGTGATGGCGGGCTCNNTGGGACAAATCCCATCGCAATGCGCTCAGTGTATTAAAAATTGCACAGGACGCTGGTATCCAAGCGTTGGCGATCCATGGCCGCACCCGTGCCTGTGGATATACTGGCGACGCAGAGTACGACACCATTGCCGCAGTCAAGACCGAGGCGAATATTCCCATCATTGCAAACGGCGACATCACGACACCGGAGAAGGCAAAATTTGTACTTGAATACAGCAAGGCAGATGCTGTAATGATTGGACGCGCTGCACAGGGCAGGCCGTGGATATTCCGGGAGATCGATCACTATCTGAAAACAGGCAAGCATTTGCCTCCACCCGAGGTAGCCGAGATTCATCAGGTATTGAAAGCGCACCTTGAAGATTTGTACGCGTTTTACGGTGAACGTACCGGGCTACGCGTGGCGCGCAAGCATATTTCCTGGTACACCAAGGGGCTGATCAACGCCAGCAGTTTCCGCCATCGCATGAACCAACTGGAAACCGTGAAAGAACAACTGGACAGCGTGGATGAATTTTTCGCCCAGGCTGCCCGCGCGAGCAACTTTTTACAATACGAACATAACCAAGCAGACACGCCGTTGATTGCGGAAGCGGCGTAGGGAGAAGTGTTTTGATCGAGGAAACAGAACTTGCGGCTTGTGTTCGCAAGTCATTGAATCGTTATTTCAAGGATCTGGACGGGGAAGAACCCAGCTGTATTTATGAAATGGTGGTCCAGGCCATGGAGAAACCGCTGTTGTCATACATCATGGACCGTGCCGAGGGCAACCAGACCCGCGCCTCGGAGATGCTGGGCATCAACCGCAATACTCTGCGGAAGAAGCTCAAGCAGCACGGTCTCTCAGATTAATTCCCACGTTATTATCAACAATGAAAATCGAACGCGCTTTGATCAGTGTGTCGGACAAATCCGGCATTCTGGAATTTGCCCGCGAGCTGGCTGCTCAGGGTGTTGAAATCATTTCCACCGGCGGCACGGCCAAGATGCTGGCCGACAACGGGGTGAAGGTAACTGAAATCTCCGATTACACCGGCTTCCCGGAAATGCTCGATGGCCGTGTGAAGACCCTGCACCCCAAGGTGCATGGCGGCATTCTCGGCCGACGCGATCTGCCCGAGCATGTGGCGACCATGCAGAAGCANNTCGAGAACATCGACATCGGCGGCCCGGCCATGGTGCGCTCCTCGGCCAAGAACCACGCACATGTCGCCATCGTTACCGACCCGGCCGATTACGCGCTGATCCTTTCCGAAATGAAGGCTGGCGGCGTGACGCAGGAAACCCGCTTCTCTCTGGCCATCAAGGCCTTCGAGCACACGGCGGCCTACGATGGCGCGATTGCCAATTATTTCGGCGGCATCATCGAGAAATCCGATTTTCCTCGCACTATCAACCTGCAGTTCAAAAAAGCGCAGGGTATGCGCTACGGCGAGAATCCTCACCAGAACGCAGCCTTCTATGTCGAAGCGGGTGCCAGGGAAGCAAGCATTGCCACTGCCAGACAATTGCAGGGCAAGGAACTGTCCTACAACAACATTGGCGACGCGGATGCAGCACTGGAGTGCGTGAAGCAGTTCGATACTGCACCGGCATGCGTAATCGTCAAGCATGCCAACCCATGTGGTGTGGCTTATGGCGCCAACCTGCTGGAGGCCTACGACCGTGCCTACAAGACTGACCCCGAATCCGCTTTCGGCGGCATCATCGCTTTCAATGGCGAACTGGATGCGGAAACGATGAAAGTGATCGTCGAGCGCCAGTTTGTGGAAGTCATCATTGCGCCCAAGGTTGCCGCAGCGGCAGTTGAAGTGGCGGCAGCCAAGAAGAACGTGCGTGTGCTCGAATGCGGCCAGTGGCCGAAAGAACCCGGCAAGCGGCTGGATTTCAAGCGCGTGAACGGCGGACTGCTCGTTCAGGGTGCAGACCTCGACCTGCATGGTGAGATCAAGGTAGTCAGCAAGCGCGTGCCGACCGAAGCCGAAATGCGGGATCTGCTGTTTGCCTGGCGCGTGGCCAAGTATGTGAAATCGAACGCCATCGTGTACGCGAAAGACAACATGACCATCGGTGTCGGCGCAGGCCAGATGAGCCGCGTCAACTCCGCGCGCATCGCTGCCATAAAGGCGGAGCATGCCGGTTTGATCGTTGCGGGTTCGGTCATGGCATCGGACGCCTTCTTCCCGTTCCGTGATGGAATCGACAGTGCGGCCCAGGCCGGCATTGCTGCGGTCATCCAGCCGGGCGGTTCCATGCGTGATGAGGAAGTCATCGCTGCGGCGGACGAACATGGCATGGCGATGGTGTTTACCGGCATGCGCCACTTCCGCCACTAGGAACAGCACAATGAAGATTCTTGTTATTGGCAACGGCGGTCGGGAACATGCGCTGGCATGGAAACTGGCACGGTCGTCTCGCACCCAGAAGGTTTATGTTGCGCCCGGTAATGGCGGCACGGCGCGTGATCCTGATCTGGAAAACGTGCCGGTGACAAACGTTTCCGAACTGGTCGAGTTTGCGCAACGAGAAAAGATCCAGTTGACGGTTGTCGGGCCTGAAGCGCCGCTTGCCGAAGGCGTGGTCGACGCTTTCCAGGCCGCGGGTCTGAAGATATTCGGGCCGGTGAAAGCGGCTGCGCAACTAGAGGCCTCCAAGGATTTCGCCAAGGCCTTCATGGTGCGGCACAACATTCCCACTGCCAAATATCAGACCTTTACCGATGCAGCCCAGGGGCATGCCTATGTCGATGCCGAGGGCGCGCCCATCGTCATCAAGGCAGATGGTCTGGCGGCGGGCAAGGGTGTGGTGGTGGCGCAGACGCTTGAAGAGGCCCATGCAGCCATTGACGACATGCTGTCCGGCAACAAGCTTGGCGCTGCCGGCGCTCAGGTGGTGATTGAGGAGTGCCTGATTGGCGAAGAAGCCAGCTTCATTGTCATGGTTGATGGCAAGCATGTATTGCCGCTGGCTTCCAGCCAGGATCACAAGCGTCTCATGGACGGCGATGCCGGACCCAATACCGGCGGCATGGGCGCATACTCGCCTGCACCGGTGGTGACGCCGCAGATGCACGCCAAAATTTTGCGCGAAGTCATTCAGCCCACCGTCAGCGGCATGATTATGGACGGCATGCCCTATACCGGTTTCCTCTATGCGGGTGTCATGGTCGCTGAAGATGGATCTATCAAGGTGCTGGAATTCAATTGCCGCATGGGAGATCCGGAAACCCAACCCATCATGATGCGTTTGAAATCCGATATGGTGAACATGGTAGAAGCGGCAGTTGAAGGCAAACTCGACCAGATCGAAGCCGAGTGGGATCGGCGCACTGCACTGGCTGTGGTGATGGCCGCTGCCAACTATCCTGAATCACCAAGAAAAGGCGATGTCATCGAGGGCTTGCCCGCCAACGTTGAAGACCTGCATGTCTTTCATGCCGGAACACAATTGGAGGATGGCAAAGTGCTGACCAGCGGCGGACGTGTTTTGGCCGTTACCGCGCTGGGTGATAGCGTCAAGATGGCCCAGAAGCGGGCCTACGAGGCAATATCACAAATTCATTTCGATGGCATGCAATATCGGAAAGATATTGGCTATCGTGCCATTGATCGAAAGAAGTAAAGGCGAGTAAGTGAAAACCTTCGGGCTGCGGGCGTGGCTCAAGAAGGGTGGAGTGATCGCCTACCCTACCGAGTCCTGCTACGGCCTGGGCTGCGACCCCATGAATCGCCGGGCGGTGGAAAAAATCTTCAAACTCAAAGGACGCGGGGCGGAAAAGGGGCTGATTCTTGTTGCGGCCAACCGTCATCAATTGCGGCCCTACGCAACAAGGACATCCATTGAAGCAGCCTGGAAAAAAGAGCTGTGGCCTGGTCCTGTCACATGGGTACTCCCTGCCAGCAAAGTTTGCCCGGCCTGGATCACAGGCGGACGCGGAACCGTGGCCGTACGCATCACTGCACATCCTGAAACAGCCGAGTTGTGTAAACAGGTTGGTATGGCGCTGGTTTCCACCAGTGCAAACAAAAGCAGGGGCAAGCCTGCCAGAAGCGCCGAAGAATGCAGCGCCCTCTTTGGCAAGAAAATGTGTGTGCTGCCGGGACGCATCGGTGCACGCAAACGGCCTTCCACCCTGATAGACTTGGCTTCCGGAAAGGTGTTGAGAAAATGAATATTCCCAAAGACCAGCTCAAAAGCTATTTCCTGTCTTTGCAGGAGTCGATCGTTTCCAAAATGGAAAGCCTGGATGGCAAATCCTTCCGCCGCGATGCGTGGGACAGGCCAGAGGGTGGCGGCGGAATTTCGCGTCTCATTGAGGAGGGCAACCTCCTCGAACGCGCAGGGGCAAATTTCTCGCATGTAATGGGCGACAAGCTTCCGCCTTCAGCGACAGCACATCGGCCCGAACTCGCAGGCAGGAAGTGGGAAGCGATGGGCGTGTCCCTGGTGTTCCATCCTCGCAATCCCTATGTCCCCACCGTTCACATGAACGTGCGCTGCTTTGTGGCAGAAAAGGCAGGCGAGGAACCGGTATGGTGGTTTGGCGGCGGCATGGACCTGACGCCCTATTACGGCTACGAAGAAGACGCCGTGCATTTCCATAAAACCTGCAAAGACGCGCTCGATCCATATGGTGCAGATTGGCACCCGCGTTTCAAGAAGTGGTGCGACGAGTATTTCTTTCTCAAACATCGCAACGAACCGCGTGGCGTCGGCGGCATTTTCTTCGACGACCTGAACAGCGCGGATTTCGAAACCTGCTTCAAACTCACGCAGTCAGTGGGCAATAACTTCCTGACTGCATATGTGCCGATTTTCGAGCGTCGCAAGGATTTGCCCTACGGAGAACGTGAACGCGATTTTCAGGCCTATCGCCGCGGGCGCTATGTGGAGTTCAACCTGGTTTTCGACCGTGGCACATTGTTTGGCCTGCAGTCGGGAGGGCGCACAGAGTCCATCCTCATGTCCATGCCGCCCATCGTGAAATGGCGCTATGACTGGAAGCCCGAGGCGGGTACGCCGGAAGCGAAGCTCTACACTGATTATCTTGTTGCCAAGGATTGGGTAAAAAATTCCTGACTGGATAAACAAAACGCTGTCTGTCATGAAAGGCTGGGTTGCAAGCGCCTTCAGGAAGGTCCGCAGCATTCGTCTGCGTTGGTGGATATTGTTGGCAGTGGTTCTCACGCCGCTTATCCTCATCGGCATCGTCGTTTGGGAGTTGATGACTTCCGACATTCAGGCCAAATATCTCGCCAGGACAGCCAGCAAAATGACCTGGAATCTGGGAAAAGGAGCGTCTGACCGAATTCGTTTCCCCAAGCACGGCCCCTACGACAAGCGCCTTGGCTACAGCAAACTTCCCGAATACAGCCAACGTCTGATCCTGAACGGATGGGATATCGAGCGTCAGGCAAAAATCAGCATCCAGATGCAGCGCGCGCATGAGTTGGGATTGAACGTGCCGTATCGGGAAAAGAATCAGGGTGGGCTCACGCTGCTGGATGACACCGGGAAATCGCTCTATTTGATGCGCTATCCGGAGCGCATCTACGCAGAGTTCACCGATACACCGCCCGTATTGCGCAATGCGCTTCTCTTCATCGAGAACCGTGAACTCCTGACAGAAAAATATCCCAGCAAAAATCCGGCTGTGGAGTGGGACAGGCTGGGTCAGGCTTTGCTGGACAAGTTCTATTCCATCATCAACCCGGCGCATAACGTGCCCGGCGGCAGCACCCTGCCCACGCAGATCGAGAAATACCGCCATTCGCCTGATGGCATCACACTGACCATGAAGGACAAGCTCAAGCAGATGGGTTCAGCAAGTTTGCGTGCCTACCTGGATGGTGTAAACACATTGAGCACACGCCAGCGCATCGTGCGCGATTACCTCAATACGGTGCCTCTGTCGGCAGCGCCGCGCTTTGGCGAAGTCAACGGAGTGGGCGATGGATTGTGGGCATGGTATGGGATGGATTTCGTCAAGGCCAATGAGGCCTTGTGGCGGCTGGAGAAAAACCCGAAGGACCCGGAAGGCGCATCAGCCTTCAAGCATGCCTTGTCGCTACTGGTGGCTGAACGCAAACCTTCCTATTATCTCGCCAAGGATCGTGCCGCGCTGGATCGCTACACCAACGTGCATCTCGACTTGTTGGCCGAAGCCGGGATCATCAAGCCGGAACTCCGCGACGCGGCTTTGAAAGTCACCCTGCGCAGCCCTGCGCAGAGGGTTGATCCTCCCGCGCCGCAATTTGTCATGCAAAAGGCCGGCAACAGCCAGCGCGTCAAACTTGCTTCCCTTCTGGGGGAGCGGCAGCTTTACGATTTGGGCAGACTGGATCTGGTGGCCGAGACCACGCTCAATTCAGAGGCGCAAGACCGTGTGACCGAATTTCTGCTTGGTTTGTCGAAACGCGAGAAAGCGGCGGCCATAGGTCTTTTTGGTGAACGGCTGATGAAGCCGTCAAATGACTTGTCCAAGGTCACCTACAGTTTCACCCTTTACGAAAAGACCCCGCAGGGCATGCTCTTGCGCGTGCAGGCTGACAATCTGAACCAGCCCTTCGACATCAACCAGCAGACCAAGCTTGACCTGGGTTCGACGGCGAAATTTCGAACACTGGTCAGTTATCTGGAAATCATTGCGCGTCTGCATGACGAGTACTTAAAACATTCCCCAGATAAACTTCAGGAGTTGTCACAACCCCGACGCGATGTGCTTGGACAATGGGTGGCGAGCTATCTGCTGACTGCTGAAGACAAAAGTCTTGCTGCCACGCTGGAGTCGGCAATGGCACGGCGCTATTCCGCTGCCCCCGAAGTTTTTTATACCGGTGGCGGCGAACATGTGTTTGCCAACTTCAACAAGGACGACAACGGACGCGAAATGGATTTGTGGGAAGCCACGCGCAATTCCGTCAACCTGGTGTACATCCGGCTCATGCGTGACATCGTCATGCACTACATAGACCAGTCGCCCGGCGCCGCTGCCAGCGTCCTGGAAGACGACGGCAGCCCGACGCGTCGCCTTTA
Organism: Thiobacillus sp. UBA6918; assembly: GCA_002450925.1. Classification (GTDB taxonomy): domain Bacteria; phylum Pseudomonadota; class Gammaproteobacteria; order Burkholderiales; family Thiobacillaceae; genus UBA6918. The sequence goes on from DKAU01000037.1 coordinate 28,973, forward strand.
TCTGCTCAAGTTCATTGAGAAGGAGTCAGCGGTTTTCATGCGGCGTTTCTATCAGCGCTATGTGAAGCTGGGCGCACAGGAAATGACTGAAGAGCTCTACCAGCGTGCGCGTCAGAACCCCAGAAGGTTTACTGCGCTGTACCGATACGTGGAACCCGGTGCAAGCCAGGCCGACTACCTGAAAGCGATACACGAACGCATTCCCGCAACGGTTGGCATGAACGAGACCACGCTGAAAAAGCTCTATGAACAGAATGCGCCACATGCCTACAACCTCGCCGACCGTGGTTACATAGCGCAGGTGCATCCTCTGGAAGTCTGGCTGGTGGCTTATTTGCGCACGAAGCCTGGCGCGAGTTTTGATGAAGTGTTGTCTGCCAGCGTGAGAGAACGCGTTCAAGTGTATGACTGGTTGCTGGCGGCCAAGCGTACCGATGAGCAGGACATCCGCATCAAGAGCCTGCTGGAAGTGGAAGCCTTTGAATCCCTGCTCAAGGACTGGAAACGTTTGGGCTATCCCTTCGATACGCTGACGCCTTCCTATGCCACAGCCATTGGCAGTTCGGGCGACAGGCCGGCAGCGCTGGCAGAACTCATGGGCATTATCGTGAATGATGGCGCAAGACTGCCGGTGGCCAGCCTGAAGAGCCTGAGATTCGCCGTGGGCACGCCTTACGAAACTCACTTCAAGCCGCGCCAGCCGCAAGCGGAAGTCCTTTTCCCGAAAGAGGTTGCGCAAACTGTGCGCAAAGCGCTCGGTTTGGTCATCGAACAGGGCACCGCAGCTCGCCTGCATGGCGCCATCAAGTATTCGGACGGTGTTCCTGTGCCGATGGGGGGCAAGACGGGAACGGGCGATCACCGGTTCGAGCGCTTCGGCCCCGGTGGTCAGTTGCTGGAATCGCGCGTCGTCAACCGTACGGCTACTCTGGTGTTTTATCTGGGCGACAGGCATTTCGGCACCTTTACTGCCTTTGTGCCGGGCGAGCAGGCTGGGCAGTTCCAGTTCACCAGTTCGCTGACTGCGCAAATTTTGAAAAACCTGCTGCCGCTCTTGCAGTCTTCCGTGTTTCCGGAAACGCTCAAGCCTGCCCCGGTTGTTGAGGCGCCGCCTGTTCCCGAAGCGGCGGTCGTGGAAACGCCAATCCTGCCGGCCGTCCCAGTCGCCAAGGCCAAACGGCAAGCCACCGAGGTGCGAGAGGGCACCACGCATGAGGCCCAGCCACCTGCGACAGGCGGTTTCCCGGAAAGCCTCGATCCGGTCTTGCCGCCTCAGCCGGGCCATCCACAATAATCCGGTTTTTGGCCTTCCTTGCGTGGTCAAGGACGGGGCTGGGCAGCCGATAAGTTAAAATATGCCCCCCATAGCAGGTATCTGATTTGTACATGCAGCTTTTCGCTTTCGGCATTAACCATCACACGGCCCCGGTTTCGATCCGGGAACGGGTGGCTTTTGCCGCCGAGCGCATGCCGGAGGCTCTCCATGACCTGACTCGTCAGCCGGAAGTAAAGGAAGCTGCCATCCTTTCAACCTGCAACCGTACCGAGATTTATTGCCATACGCCTGACCCGGAAGCGCCCGTAGCGTGGCTATCCGGTTATCACAGCCTCCCGCGCGCGGATGTTGAACCCTATCTTTACCGCCTTCCTCAAGGGGAAGCAGCGCGCCATGCCTTCCGCGTCGCATCAGGTCTGGATTCCATGGTGCTGGGCGAGACCCAGATCCTTGGCCAGATCAAGACGGCAGTCAAATCTGCGGAAGAGGCAGGGACGCTCGGCATGCTGCTGCACAAGCTGTTTCAGCGTACCTTTTCGGTGGCCAAGGAAGTGCGAACGGCAACCGACATCGGCGCAGCATCGGTTTCCATGGCGGCGGCTTCCGTGCGCATGGCAGAAAGAATTTTCCCAAGCATCAGCCAGCAAAACGTGCTGTTCATTGGCGCGGGAGAGATGATCGAATTGTGCATGACACACTTCGCCGCGCAGCATCCAAAAAGCATCCTGGTGGCCAATCGCACTACTGAGCGTGCCAGACCATTGGCAGATCGATTCAACGCGGGAGTCATTGCCTTGAATGATCTGCCCGAGCATCTGGCACATTACGACATCATCGTTACTTCCACGGCCAGTCCATTGCCCATCCTTGGCAAGGGTATGGTGGAAAGCGCGCTCAAGTTGCGCAAGCGCAAACCCTTCTTCATGGTCGACCTGGCTGTGCCGCGCGATGTGGAAGAAGAGGTGGGTGAGCTCGACGACGTTTTTCTCTATACCGTGGATGATCTCGGTCAGGTGGTTCAGGACGGGCAGGATCAGCGTCAGGCCCAGGTTGCCCAGGCAGAGGCCATCATTGAAACCAGCGTGCAGGACTTCCTGCACTGGATGGATACGCGCGAACTGGTGCCGATGATCCGTGGACTTCGTGATCATGCCGAGCGCCATCGCCGCCATGAAATCGAACGCGCCATGAAACTGCTGGAAAAGGGCGAAAACCCCGAGCAGGTGATCGAACAGATGTCGCGTGCGCTCACCAACAAGCTGCTGCATGCGCCGACCCACGCGCTGCACCACATCTCCGAGGACGAGCGCGATTCGCTGGCTCGCCTCATCTCCAGAATCTACGATCTTCCCAACGAGTAGCTGCGCTGCTGCGCCACGCCTGCCGGTTTGCGCGCAGCTGCCTCCTTATTGCCATGAAACCATCGCTTTTCAACAAATTCTCGCAACTGGCCGAACGGCTGGATGAACTCAATCGTCTGCTCGCGCACGAAGATGCAACATCAGACATTGAGCGTTACAGGAAACTCTCGCGCGAGCATGCTGAGCTGACACCGGTGGTCGAGCTGTTCAACACCTTCAGGCAGGCCGAGCAGGATGCTGACACTGCGCAAGAGCTCCTGGCTGATCCTGACATGAAGGAATTCGCGCAGGGCGAGATCGATGCTGCGCGTGAAAAAATGGAACAGCTCGAATCCGAGTTGCAGGTGGCTTTGCTGCCCAAGGACCCCAACGACGAGAAAAACATTTTTCTCGAAATCCGTGCCGGTACCGGTGGCGACGAATCCGCCCTGTTTGCAGGCGACTTGTTCCGCATGTATGCACGTTATGCCGAGCGGCGCGGCTGGAAGGTAGAGATGATTTCAGCCAACGAATCCGAACTGGGCGGTTACAGGGAAGTGATTGCCCGCGTTGTCGGAGACGGCGCCTATTCGCGCCTCAAGTTCGAGTCCGGCGGACATCGCGTGCAGCGCGTGCCTGCAACCGAGTCACAGGGGCGCATCCACACCTCGGCCTGTACTGTTGCGGTGATGCCGGAGGCCGACGAGATAGCCGATGTTGAACTCAACCCGGCCGACCTGCGCATCGATACCTTCCGGGCCAGCGGTGCGGGTGGACAGCACATCAACAAGACTGACTCCGCGGTGCGCATTACCCACCTGCCCACCGGCATCGTTGCCGAATGCCAGGACGGCCGTTCCCAGCATTCCAACAAGGCTTCAGCCATGAGAGTGCTGGCGGCACGCATCAAGGACATACAGGTTCGCGAGCAACAAACCAAGGAAGCGGCCACACGCAAAAGCCTGGTCGGCAGCGGCGACCGCTCCGAGCGCATTCGCACCTACAACTTTCCGCAGGGCAGGGTAACCGACCACCGCATCAATCTCACGCTCTACAAGATCGACTTCATCATGGATGGCGATCTGGACGAACTGCTCGATGCGTTGGCGGCAGAACACCACGCGGAGCTGATGGCAGCTCTGTCAGAACATCCATCGTGAGCACACCCGGCGAATGCCTGCGGCGTGATAGCCAGCGTCTGCGCGATGCGTTGAAGCTTGATGTTTCCGAGGCCAGGCTGGAAGTTCGCATTCTGCTAGGCCATGCGCTGGGAGTTGGCCGTGCCTGGCTGATTGCACACGAGCATGATGAAATTCCCCTGGTTGCACAGGCCGTCTACGGCAAGATTCTTGAAAAAAGACTGAGCGGTGAACCCATCGCTTACATTCTGGGCGAAAGAGAATTTTTTGGTCGCAGTTACAAGGTCACCCCGGACGTTTTGATCCCGCGTCCTGAAACCGAATTGCTGGTTGAGCTGGCGCTTTCCAAATTGGCGGCAAGTCGGTCTTTGCGCATACTGGATCTGGGTACAGGTTCAGGTTGCATAGCCATCACGCTTGCATTGGCCAGGCCTGATTGCGAAGTTGTTGCCACCGATCAGAGCGAGGCGGCACTGGCTGTGGCCAGGGAAAATGGCGAACGACTGGGGGCCAAGGTAAGGTTTTGTCAGGGAAGCTGGTATGAGGGGCTTCCTGAGAATGCCGGCAGGTTCGACGTTGTTGTCAGCAACCCGCCCTATATCGCCCGGGATGACATCCATCTTGCGGGGCTTTCGCATGAGCCGCAGACGGCGCTGAATGCCGGCAGTGACGGACTGGACGACATTCGCGTGATCGTGGCAGGAGCCAGGGATTATCTGAACACCCGAGGCTGGCTGATGTTCGAGCATGGCTGGGACCAGGGAGAAGCCTGTCGTGAACTCCTGGCCAAGGCCGGACTCATAGACGTGGGTACCGAAAAAGACCTTGCGGGTCATGGCCGAGTGTCTTTTGGACGGCTGGAAGGCTGACTTGTATTTTTCGGTTCCGACCTTATTTGCTAGTGCAGGCGTTTGGGCGCAGAATGACCACGCCAGCTTGTAAGAAATTAATTAAAAACCGCTTTCCCGAAATCAGGAGTACTTTAAATGAGCGTTCAGGACACGATTCGTGACCAGGTCACCAATAACAAGGTTGTGCTTTACATGAAGGGCACGCCGCAATTTCCGCAGTGCGGCTTCTCGGCCAATGCGACTAACATCCTCAAATCGTGCGGCGTTAGCGATTATCTTTCGGTCAACGTGCTGGCCGATCCTGAAATCCGACAGGGCATCAAGGATTTTTCCAACTGGCCGACCATTCCTCAACTCTATGTCAACGGCGATTTTGTCGGGGGTTCCGACATCATGACCGAGATGTTCCAGAAGGGTGAACTGCAGAAACTGCTGTCGGCCTGAGCGGATACCGTTGCCTGAATAAACGAAGCCCCGCATTGCGGGGCTTTTTCTTTGGATGCGGGGTGAGCGCAAAACGCTATTCCACGACTGGAGCCTTGTCGACACGGATATGCCACCCATTGCATTCCACGGTCTGGCCTGTGCGCATTTTCGCGGTCTTGCGGCTTTCCGGTTGCCCATCAACGGTTACTTCGCCATTGGCGATCATCAGCTTGGCCTGACCGCCGCTTTCTGCAGCGCCGACAAGTTTCAGCAGGTCGCAGAGCGCAACGTATTCGTCGCGGAGTATGAATTCAGTGTTAATTGTTTTTGACATCAACTGACACCCTGACTGGCGAGGTAGTCTTCGTAGTTGCCATGGAAGTCGATGATGTTGCCGTCGCGGATTTCCAGAATGCGCGTGGCGAGCGAACTCACGAATTCGCGGTCGTGGCTGACGAAGAACAGCGTGCCCTTGTATTTCTCCAGCGCGTTGTTGAGTGCTTCGATGGATTCCATGTCCATGTGGTTGGTGGGTTCGTCCAGCAGCAGCACATTGCTGCGACCCAGCATCAGTTTGCCGAACAGCATGCGACCCTGTTCGCCGCCAGATAATACTTTTACAGGCTTGCCGATTTCGTCGCCCGAGAACAGCAGGCGGCCCAGCGTGCCGCGCATGACCTGGTCATCGTCGCTGGGGCGGCCCCACTGCTGCATCCAGTCGAGCAGGTTCATGTCCACGGCAAAGTCGGCCGCGTGGTCCTGCGCAAAATAGCCAAGCGTGGCCTTTTCCGCCCACTTGATCTTGCCGTGCTTGGGAGCCAGGTCGCCCGCCAGGCAGCGCAACAGGGTGGTCTTGCCGGCGCCGTTCTCACCGATGATGGCGATGCGCTCGCCTGCTTCCACGCGCATGCTGAATTCGCTGAACAGCGGCTTGTCGAAGCCGTGGCCAAGATGTTCCACCTCCACTGCCTGGCGGTGCAGTTTCTCGCGCTCGTCGTATTCAAAGCGTATGTAGGGATATTGGCGGCTTGAGGGCTTGATGTCCTCGACCTTGATCTTCTCGATCTGCCGCGCGCGGCTGGTGGCCTGGCGCGCCTTGGAAGCATTGGCNNGTGAGCTTGCCGTAGTCCATGTCCGCCATGTGCGTGCAGACTTGATTTAAAAAGTGGCGGTCGTGCGAAATGATGATCATCGTGCCGTCGTGGTTGTTCAGCACGTTTTCCAGCCAGCGGATGGTGTTGATGTCCAGGTTGTTG
>DKAU01000059.1 GCA_002450925.1 Thiobacillus sp. UBA6918
GCAGCAATCCCGCGGCGAGATGGCGCTGAAGGCCGACAAGGGCATGAAGATCAACGTGATCGAAGGTTTCGGTGAGTTCGTCGACGCGCACACCCTGAAGGTGACCTCACCTGACGGTGCCGAGAGCCAGATCACTTTCGGCGCTGCGGTGATTGCCACCGGCGCGCCCGCCTTCGTGCCGCCCGTTGCCGGCGCACGCGAGAACCTTGCCAGCGGCGGCGTGGTCACTTCCGACACCATCTGGAACCTGGCCAAGCCTCCCAAGAAGATGGCCATCGTCGGTGGCGGCGTGATCGGCGTGGAAATGGCGCAGATCTTCCGCGACTTCGGCTGCGAGATCCTGATGCTGGAGCGCAACGAGCGCATTCTCGCCGAAGTGGAAGAGGAAATCGCCAAGACGCTGATCGGCCTGCTGGAAAAGGAAATCAAGGTCGTCACCAATGCGTCGATCGACGGTATTTCCGGCAAGCCGGGCAAGATGAGCGTGGCTTACAAGAACAGCACCGGCGAAGCACAAACCTTCGACTGCGACGTGGTGCTGATGGCAACCGGCAAGCGTCCGGAAACAGCCAAACTCAACCTGGACAAGGTAGGCGTGGCACTCGACGGCGCAGCCATCAAGGTCAATGCACGTTGCCAGACTTCGCAGCCGCACATCTTTGCAGTGGGCGACGTGATCGGCGGCTACATGCTGGCACATACCGCTGCGACGCAAGGCCGCGTGGCAGCCGACAACATCCTCGGCCATGAAGCTGCCTATGACCAGGACAAGGATTGCGCGGTCACCTTCTCGCGTCCGCAGGCCGGCTTTGTCGGTCTGTCGGTTGCCCAGGCCAAGGCCAAGGGCATCGACGCGGTCGAGGCCAAGATGCCGATGAGCATCGATGCCAAGGCCATGATCACCGGGGAGACGGAAGGCATGATCAAGCTGGTGGCCGACAAGGCAACCGGCCGCATTATCGGCGTGCATTTCCTGGCCGACCATACCGACACTCTGATCGGCACCGGCGTGATGATGGTGGCGGGCGACATGACGTTGAACCAGGTCGCCAAGGCCATCTTCCCGCATCCGACGCAAACTGAACTGTTCGGCGAACTGGCGAGAAGAATCCTGGCCCGCCTGCGCCGCACAGCGAAGAAGTAAACAACTCCTGCCCCTCTTGAACGAGGGGCAGGTCTTTTTCCTGATGTCCCAATCCGCCCAAGCTGACCTTCCCAAAGTTCTGGCTGCACTCAAAGGCCTGCACCGGGCCTTTCCCATCGAAGAGCGCCTGAAAACCCAGGCCTGTGACAGCACGCTCGAAACCTACCTGAGCATCCTGTCCCGCTGGATTCGGACAGTCTCCGCCCCCTCACCAGATGGCTTCGATCCCGAAGCATTGGACGAACTGCTGGCACTGGACGCGATTTACCTCACCGAAGACGAGCAGGCCATCGGCCTGGCACCTTTTTGCCCCGTGGAGACCGACATCGCAGTCAGGTTTCCGCATGAAACGGTTTATGCCCTGTCCGCCCTGGATGCGCTTGCCCTGCCCAGGCTGCTCGCCACTGCAGGTGTTATCGAAACCCGCTGCCCCGTCACAAACGAGCCCATCACTTTGCAAATCGACGCAAAGGGGAACCCGCTGTCAGAGGACATCGACAAAGCCTCGGTCGTTTTCCTGAAGACGGCGGATCAGATCCAGCGCTATGCCATGGATGTCGCACCAGGCATACGTTTCTTGCATCCGTCGATGAACGGCCGGTTTAGCCAGTTACTCGGACTGGCTGAGGCGGCTGCGGTGGCTCACGCGTTCTATGCGTTTCAGCGTAAAATTGGTATTGGTTCCCCCGCGGGGAAACCGGATGCTCAAAACGAATAACAAATGCCTTAACTCAACGTGTCAGAAAATCCCGCCGACAACGCGCTTGCGAAACTCGAACTCACGCTGGAAAACCACCAGCAATGGGCGGAAGGGCTTGTGGCAGGAATTCTTGCAAACGAAACCCCCGCAGATGAGGACCTGGTACCCGGGGCCTACATGCTGTGCGACTTTGGCAAGTGGTATTACAGCCAGACACACTCGACAGTTCTGACCGAACAACCCCTTTTCCAAAGTCTGGAAAAAAAGCACCGCGCTCTCCATGATGCTGCCCGTGCCATGCTCATCTCATCGCCTGGCACCGACAAGGCTGCGACATACCGCGACTTTTCCAGTGCTTCCAGCGATATGACGATGCACCTGCGAAACCTGATTCAGGCGCTACTTACAAGCGAACTGACGACGGACGCCCTGACTGGCATACCCAACCGCCGGCAGATGGATGAACAGCTGGAAGAAGAAATCTACAAGGCGACCACCGTCATTTGCGAGCCAGCCTGCCTGGCGCTGGCCGACCTGGACCATTTCAAGCGCATCAACGACACCTACGGCCATGCTGTCGGCGACGAGGTACTCCGATCCCTGAGCCAGCTGTTAATCACCAGCATGCGCGACACGGACAAGATCTACCGATATGGCGGCGAAGAATTTCTGATTTACCTGACTCAGGTCGATCTTGATAAGGCTGAAAACATCCTGGATCGCCTGCGCGAAAGAATTTCGCGTTACCCCTTGCGTATTGAAGGACTGCCTGACCCCTTGAACATTACCGTCTCGATCGGCATTGCCGAAGTCACTGAAGACGAATCCTTGCGCAACCTGATCCGTCGTGCTGATGACGCACTGTACAGGGCAAAAAACAACGGTCGAAACCGTGTTTGCCTTGATGGGCGGGAAGACGTCGAAGTCCACACTTTCGAAACATTGAAACTCGTTGATTATTGAGCTGGCCTGCTCAGGTAAAATGACGGGCTGTAACCCGTTGTTTTGCTGAAATGTCTTCTCTTAAAACTGAAATCCATCGCCGGCGCACGTTCGCCATCATTTCCCACCCCGACGCGGGCAAGACCACGCTGACCGAAAAGCTGCTGTGGTACGGCGGCGCCATCCAGGTGGCAGGTGAGGTGCGCGCTCGCAAGGCCAGCCGCCATGCCACATCGGACTGGATGGAGCTGGAAAAGCAGCGCGGCATTTCGGTGACGTCTTCGGTGATGCAGTTTCCGTATCGTGAGCACATCATCAACCTGCTCGACACACCCGGCCACGAGGATTTTTCCGAAGACACGTACCGCACCCTGACTGCAGTGGACTCGGCAGTAATGGTGATCGACTCGGTCAACGGCGTGGAAGCGCAAACCATCAAGCTTTTGAACGTGTGCCGCATGCGCGACACCCCCATCCTCACCTTCATCAACAAGCTCGACCGCGAGGGCAAGTCTCCGATCGAACTGCTGGACGAGATCGAATCGGTGCTGGAAATGCAGTGCGCGCCCATGACCTGGCCAATCGGCATGGGCAAGCGTTTTCGCGGCGTCTACCACCTGTATGACGACAAGGTGCTGGTGTTCGATCCGCAGGCCGACAAGGGCACGGGCGAGATCATTGACGGCCTGGACAATCCCAGGCTGGACGAACGCATTGGCGAGCAGGCAGAAGAACTGCGCATGGAAGTGGAACTGGTGCGCGGCGCGTCCCACGCTTTTGAGCGCGAAGCTTATCTGTCCGGCAAGCAGACGCCGGTTTTCTTCGGCTCCGCTGTCAACAATTTCGGCGTGCAGATGTTGCTCGACGCCATTGTCGACCTGTCGCCAGCACCCCTGCCTCGCGCCACCGAATCGCGCGAAGTGCAACCCACTGACCCGAAATTCAGCGGCTTCGTGTTCAAGATACAGGCCAACATGGACCCCAGGCACCGCGACCGCATCGCCTTCCTGCGCGTGTGCTCGGGCCGTTTCGATCGCGGCATGAAGATCAAGCAGATTTCCACCGGCAAGACGCTGGCGGTCAACAACGCCATCACCTTCATGGCGCAGGACCGCAATACTGCTGAAGAGGCCTATGCCGGCGACATCATTGGCATTCCCAACCATGGCACGATCAAACTGGGCGACAGTTTCAGCGAAGGCGAATCGCTCAAGTTCACCGGCATCCCATCGTTCGCACCCGAACTGTTCCGCAAGGCACGAATTAAGAATCCGCTCAAGATGAAACAGTTGCAAAAAGGCCTGCAGCAATTGGCCGAGGAAGGCGCGACACAATTGTTCAAGCCGTTGGCCACCAATGATTTGATTCTTGGTGCAGTCGGCGCACTGCAGTTCGACGTCGTTGCCCATCGCCTTGAAAATGAGTACGACGTGGATGTGGTATTCGAACCTTGCGAATATGCCACTGCGCGCTGGTTGCGCGGCAATGACGGCGATCTCAAGCAGCTCACTGACAAGTACGGCTACAACGTGGCGCTTGATGGTTCTGAAGAATATGTTTACCTGGCGCCCAATCGCGTCAACCTGCAACTCACCCAGGAACGCTTTCCGGATGTACGATTCCTGGAAACGAGAGAAATTTATTGATGTTTCCTTACGGCCTTCTTCGACCCGCTCTGTTCGCGCTCGACCCAGAGACCGCACACGACCTGACCATCACGGCGCTGGCCAAGGCAGGTCCGCTGGCAGGGCTTGGCGTTTGCAAGGCAAGCGGCCGAGAAGTTGAAATGATGGGACTGAAGTTTCCCAACCCGGTTGGTCTGGCCGCCGGTCTGGACAAGAACGGCGAGGCCATCGACGGTTTTGCAGCGCTGGGGTTCGGTTTCATCGAAATCGGCACGGTCACGCCGCGCGCCCAGCCGGGCAATCCCAAGCCACGCATTTTCCGCCTGCCCGAGGCGGAGGCCATCATCAACCGCATGGGCTTCAACAACGGCGGTGCGCACGAGCTGGTGGAAAACGTAAAGCGCGCCAATTACAAGGGAATTCTCGGCATCAACATCGGCAAGAATGCCGACACACCGATCGAACGCGCCAGCGACGATTACCTCGCCTGCCTGTCCGCCGTGTATTCACACGCCAGTTACGTGACGGTGAACATCTCTTCGCCCAACACCAAAAACCTGCGCGAACTGCAGGGTGCTGATCAACTCGACCTGCTGCTGTCGCTGCTGAAAAAACGCCAGGACGAGCTGTCGCAAATACATGGCCGTTATGTGCCCATCGCGCTCAAGATCGCGCCCGATCTCGAAAGCGACCAGATAACAGCCATTGCCGATCTGCTGCGCCGCCATCGTATGGATGCGGTGATTGCCACCAACACCACGCTGGCGCGCGACAAGGTTGCGCACCTGAATCACGGCAACGAAACCGGCGGTCTTTCCGGCGCGCCGGTGCGTGAGAAATCCACTGCCGTCATCGCCGAACTTGCCCGCCTGCTGCAAAACGAGGTGCCCATCATCGGCGTCGGCGGCATCATGTCGGGCAACGATGCTCAGGAAAAGATTTCTGCTGGCGCAAAGCTGATTCAGATATACACTGGACTCATATACAGGGGTCCCGGACTGGTCCGGGAGTGCGTCGAGGCTTTAAACATCAATCAATAATCGCCTATACATGAGCGAAACATCCAAATCCGGACTTCCCGTGCTCGCGCTTGGCGCGATAGGGGTGGTGTTCGGAGACATTGGTACCAGCCCGCTTTACGCTGTAAAGGAAGTGTTCCACGAAAGCCACGGCATAGGACTAAATGAGGCCAATGTGCTGGGCATGCTGTCGCTGGTGTTCTGGGCGCTGATGCTGGTGGTATCGCTGAAATACGTGCTGTTCATCATGCGCGCTGACAACCGGGGCGAGGGCGGCATCATGGCTTTGATCGCTTTGGCCCAGCAGGCCTCACACAAGCGACCCGAGTTGAAATGGGCATTCCTGACCTTTGGCGTCTTCGGCGCCGCGCTGTTTTATGGTGATGGCGTGATCACCCCCGCCATTTCTGTGCTTTCCGCAGTTGAAGGGCTGGAGTTTGCCACCCCCGGTCTGCACATCTTCATCATTCCGCTGGCGCTGATCATTCTTGTCGGGCTCTTCATCGTGCAGCGCTGGGGCACTGGCAATGTCGGCCGTTTTTTCGGCCCCATCATGGTGGTTTGGTTTCTGACACTGGCCATACTCGGAATCAAGGAAATCATCGATGCACCTGACATTCTATGGGCGCTGAACCCGAAGTACGCCGTACTGTTTTTTGAGAACAACCGTTCCGCAGGGTTTCTCGCACTGGGCTCGGTTGTGCTGGCGGTTACCGGGGCTGAGGCGCTTTATGCAGACATGGGCCACTTTGGAAAAGATGCAATTCGGCTTGCCTGGGTCGGTCTTGCCTTGCCTGCGTTGCTGCTGAATTATTTTGGCCAGGGCGCGCTGATTCTTCGCCATCCCGGTGCATTGGAAAACCCCTTCTATCTGATGGCGCCTGATTGGGCGATTTACCCCATGATTGCACTGGCCACCGTGGCCACAATCATCGCCTCGCAGGCAGTGATATCCGGTGCATTCTCCATCACGCGCCAGGCAATCCAGCTTGGATACCTGCCAAGAATGAAGGTCGTCCATACCTCCAGCAAAGAGATCGGCCAGGTTTACATTCCTTTCATCAATACGGCATTGGCTGTCGGGGTGGCCGGCCTGGTTATGGGTCTGCAAAATTCTTCCAACCTTGCCGCTGCTTATGGCATTGCCGTTACGGCAACCATGGCGATTGACACCATTCTCGCATCGCTGGTTGCCTACTCGCTCTGGAAGAAAAACATCTGGGCAGTGGGAAGCCTGGCCGTTCTGTTCCTGGTCATTGATCTTGGATTCTTCACTGCCAACATTCCCAAGATCCCTCATGGCGGCTGGTTCCCGCTGATGATCGGTGCAGGCGTATTCACGCTGCTTTCCACCTGGAAAAAAGGACGCGCCCTGCTGATGGACAAACAATCAGATGAAGCCCTGCCGCTGGAGCCTTTCATGGAAAGCCTGATGGCGCATCCCCCTGCACGCGTTCCGGGCACGGCGGTATTCCTGACCACCAGCCGCACCAGCGTGCCGCATGCCCTGCTGCACAATCTCATCCACAACAAGGTGCTGCATGAGCGCGTGATCTTCCTGACCGTCATCACAGAGGAAGTCCCCAAGGTTCCGGACATCGACCAGATAGAGCTTCAGGAACTTGGCCATGGCGCCTGGCAAATGATTGTGCGCTATGGATTCAAGGACGAGCCCGACATCCCCCTTGCCCTTTCACGTTGCGAACCGCACGGACTTTCTTTCAGCATGATGGAAACCTCGTTTTTCCTGAACCGTGAAACCATCCTCCCAAGCAAGCTGCCCGGCATGGCAGTGTGGCGCGAGAGTCTTTATGCATGGATGAACCGCAGCGCGGAATCAGCCATGGAGTTTTTCAAACTGCCACCCAACCGCGTGATCGAACTGGGCACACAAGTCGAAATCTAGCTGTTGTCCTGAACCATCGGCTAAAGTGGGTAGAAGAACTTAAAAAAGGAATTCCCATGCTGATTGGCATCCCGAAGGAGATCAAGAATCACGAATATCGCGTCGCCATGACACCGGATGGTGTCCATGCGCTGATAGCAGACGGACATCAGGTACGCCTGCAGTCAAATGCCGGCACCGGTATCGGGTTCTCAGATGAGGAATATCGCCAATCTGGCGCGACGATTGTTGATTCGGCAGAAGAAGTTTTTGCCGCTGATCTCGTCGTCAAGGTAAAGGAACCCCAGACTTCCGAAACAGCTTTCCTGCGTGCCGGCCAATTGCTGTTTTGCTACCTGCATCTCGCTGCAGCCCCTGAACTGGCAAACAAACTCATGGAAACCGGCGTTGCTGCCATCGGCTACGAAACGGTGACCGATGCATCAGGGGGGTTCCCTCTTCTGAAGCCCATGTCTGAAATTGCAGGCCGCATGGCTCCGCAGATGGGCGCGCTGGGCCTTATGCGACCTTATGGCGGCAACGGCACGCTGATTTCTGGCGTTGCCGGCGTATGGCCTGCGCGCGTGGCAATTATCGGCGGCGGCACAGTTGGGATGAATGCGGTCAAGATCGCAGTCGGGCTGGGTGCTCAAGTACGCGTGCTTGACCGCAATGCCGACAAGCTGCGCCGGGCCGAGGAGCTTTTTGGAGCACGCTGCGAAACCGCCTTTGCCACATCCGAAGAAATCAGCAAAGCCGTGAAACAGGCTGACATCGTCGTAGGCGCAGTGATGGTGGCCGGCCGCCGCGCACCGCATATCCTGACGCGCGAGCACTTGCGTTCCATGCGGCCAGGCTCGGTGCTCGTCGATGTTGCCATTGATCAGGGCGGCATTGCCGAAACCTCGCGTCCAACGACGCATAGCGATCCATTCTTTTTGGAGGAAGGCGTGGTGCATTACTGTGTGACCAACATGCCTGGCGCGGTAGCGCGCACGGCCACCCTTGCCCTCACCCACGCCACCCTGCCCTTTGTCTTGGCGCTTGCGAACAAGGGGCTTGCCGCGACGGAGGAGAATCCTCATCTGGCAAAGGGCCTGCAAATACAGGACGGCAAAATCGTCTATCCAGGCCTGGCCGAGGATATCAAGCAATCCTGATAGCAAATCCAGCCTGCCCTCACGGTTGAATCTCCCGGCCCCAAGCCGGATAATTCAGTTTGTACCGCACTGGCAAAAAGCCCTTGGAACACTATTTGTTACTCCTCATCGGCACGGTGTTTGTGAACAACATCGTGATGTCCAAGATTCTTGGACTGTGCCCTTTCATGGGTGTGTCCAAGAAACTGGAAACCTCGATCTCCATGGGCCTTGCCACGACATTTGTGCTGACCCTGGCTTCGGGCACCTCCTATCTCATCAACGAGTACCTGCTGGGGACGGATCTTTTCTATCTGCGCACGCTTTCCTTCATTGTGATCATTGCCGGCATCGTGCAATTCACGGAAATGTTCATCCACAAGACCAGCCCCGTTCTGTACCAGGTGTTGGGAATCTACCTGCCGCTTATTACCACCAACTGTGCGGTGCTGGGTATTCCGCTTCTGAATGCGCAGGCGCAGCACAACTTTGTCGAATCGCTGTTTTTCGGCGCGGGCGGTGCAATTGGTTTCAGCCTGGTGCTGGTGCTGTTTGCCGGTGTGCGTGAACGCATGGAAGCGGCCAATGTGCCGAAAATCTTTCAGGGCACCAGCATCGCCATGATTACCGCGGGACTCATGAGCCTGGCCTTCATGGGCTTTTCGGGATTGGTCAAGTTGTAATGCTGACGGCAATTCTCGTCATGGCAGGCCTGGCCATCGCACTCGGTGCGGTGCTGGGGTTTGCCGCACTTCGCTACAAGGTCGAAGGCGACCCGATGGTGGAGAAGATTGATGCCGTGCTGCCGCAAACACAGTGCGGACAATGCGGCTTCCCGGGCTGCAAGCCTTACGCCACGGCCATCGCCAAGGGCGATGCGGATATCAACCTTTGCCCGCCAGGCGGCGATGAAGGCGTAAAGAAACTTGCCGAGTTGCTGGGTGTGGAAGTCAAACCGCTTAACGCAGAGCCCAAGCCCAAGTCAGTCGCATTCATTGATGAAAATACCTGTATCGGTTGCACCTTGTGCATACAGGCCTGTCCGGTGGACGCGATACTTGGCGCGGCCAAGCAGATGCACACCATCATCGCTTCGGAATGCACGGGTTGCGAATTGTGCATCCCGCCTTGTCCCGTTGACTGCATTTCCATGGTTCCCATCAGGGAAGACCTCACCAACTGGAAATGGAGATACCCAGTATTCAGGATTAAACCGGCATGAGGGAGTTGCATCGCTTCCCTGGTGGTGTCCATCCGAGTGAACACAAGGCCGAATCTTCGTCACGACCGATTCACGAAGCATTCATCCCGCGAAAACTGGTTGTCCCCGTACGCCAGCATATAGGGCAGCCAGCGAAACCTGTCGTCGAGTTGGGTGACCGCGTGCTGAAAGGCCAGATGATTGCCGAGGCGGATGGCTACGTTTCCACCGCCATTCACGCGCCGTCATCAGGCATCATCAGCGAAATCGGACTTGCCAAGGTGCCCCACCCTTCAGGCCTTCCGGACCTGTGTATCAGCATCGAGACCGACGGCAAGGATGAATGGATTGCGCATGAAGGTGTTGACTGGCGCATCATGGAAGCGGCCGCATTGCGAGGCTATGTGCGCGACATGGGGCTGGCCGGACTGGGTGGCGCCGTGTTTCCAAGTTCCATCAAGCTTGACCCCGCGGGCGGTCCCGCCATCCATACGCTTATTCTGAATGGCGGTGAATGCGAGCCCTGGATCACCTGCGATGACCGACTCATGCAGGAACGCGCAGAGGAAATTCTCGAGGGTGCGCGCATCATGCAGCATCTGCTGGGTGCACAGACGCTTCTGGCCGGCATCGAAGACAACAAACAGGAAGCAATTGCTGCAATGCGCACAGCAGCCGAAAAGCTTGGCCTCGATATCGATATCACATCGATGCCAACGCTCTATCCGGGCGGTGGCGGAAAGCAGATCACAAAAACACTGACCGGTCTGGATACACCTTCGGGCGGCCGCACCACCGATGTGGGCGTTCAGGTTTTCAACGTTGGTACCGCTTATGCACTGGCACGCGCCATTCTGCATGGCGAGCCCTTGATTTCGCGCATCGTCACTGTCACCGGCCATGTGCTTCGTCCACAGAATTTCGAGGTACTGATCGGCACACAGATGAGCGAACTGGTCATGCATGCAGGTGATCGAGAGGCCATGACCGGCATCATCATGGGTGGCCCGATGATGGGCTTTGACGTTCCCAACCTCGATGCGCCCGTGGTCAAGTCAACCAACTGCGTGCTTGCAAAATCCGAGGAGACCTTTCCGCCAAGGCCGCGCGAGATGCCCTGTATCCGCTGCACGCAATGTGTCTCGGTCTGTCCGGCAGTTTTGCAGCCTCAGGAACTCTACTGGTTTGCACGCGCACGGAATTTCGGCAAGGCGCAGGAATACCATTTGTTCGACTGCATCGAGTGTGGTTGTTGCAGCTATGTATGCCCCAGCCACATACCGCTGGTCGACTATTATCGTTTTGCCAAGAGCGAAATCTGGGCACGCGAGAAGGAGAAACGATCATCGGATATTGCACGCGAACGGCATGAGTTCCATCTCTTCCGCATTGAGCGCGAGAAGAAGGAAAAAGCTGCACGACTAGCCGCCAAGGCGCAAACCAAGAAAACCGAGGCGCCCACACTTGCACCCGAAGAGCAAGACGCCAAGAAAAAGCTGATTGCCGAAGCCCTGGCCCGTGCCCAGGCCAAGAAGGCCTCCATTACACCGAAGAACACCGACGGCCTGCCTGAAGAGAAAAAGACGGAGATCGCCGAAATAGAAGCGCGACGGGCTAAAATCCGTGAAGTCGCCAAACAGCCGGTGGAACCGGAGAAACACTGACAGAACCCATGGCAACTTCCACCCATGTGCTTCAAAAAAACAGCGTCAGCCGCGTCATGCTGCTGGTACTGGCCTGCCTGATTCCCGGGATTCTTACCTATGCATGGCAGTTTGGATGGGGCATCGTCATCAACCTGGTCTGGGCCTCGATTCTTGCCTTATCGCTAGAGGCACTCGCACTCAGGCTGCGCAACTTTCCAATCAAGCCATTCCTGAGCGATGGCAGTGCCATCGTCACTGCATGGTTGCTGGCGCTTTCGCTTCCCCCGCTTGCCCCCTGGTGGCTGACGCTGGTGGGCATGATATTCGCCATTGGTGTCGCCAAGCATTTGTATGGTGGCCTTGGGCAGAACATTTTCAATCCGGCCATGGTCGGTTTTGCAGTGCTCATCATTTCGTTCCCGGCTCAAATGACGCAATGGTCTGCACCCCTTGCCATTGCGGGCCATCATTTGGGTTTTGTCGAGAGCCTTGCTGTCATTTTCGGGGGTGGCCTGCCTGATGGCGTCGCGCTTGATGCGATTGTTTCTGCGACACCCCTCGATACTGTGCGCACAGGTCTTATGCAGCAACACACCCTGGGCGAGATACATTCCTACAGTCACATTTTCGGTAGCCTGGGTGGTGTGGGCAATGAATGGGTGGCAGCTGCCTACCTTGCTGGTGGGCTGACGTTGTGGGCACTACGCATCATTTCCTGGCATGTACCGGTCGCATTTCTGCTTGGCATTTGGCTTACTGCCGGCTTTTTGCACTGGGGTGATGCAGGCCGCTATGCCGCTCCATGGTTCCAGATTGCAGCACCTAGCGCCATGCTGGGTGCATTCTTCATCGCTACCGACCCTGTTTCAGGCTCGACGACACCAATAGGAAGGTTGATATTCGGGTTGGCTGCAGGCTTTCTTACCGTGATTATCCGCGTTTTTGGTGGCTATCCGGATGGGGTGGCTTTTTCGATCCTGCTCATGAACCTGTGCGTGCCCCTGATCGATGCCTATACCCAGCCACGCGTTTTTGGCGAACCCAGAAAATGAATCCGGTTCTGCGAAACAGTCTGCGTACCAGTTCCATCCTGTTCGTGTTCGCGCTTATCGGAACGGCGATGCTGGCCTACACTTACCGCAAGACCGAACCCATCATCGAAGCCAGTACACGGGCAGAGAAGCTTGCACTCATTAATCAGGTTCTGCCTGTTCACTTGTACGACAACAATCTTTTCGATGCTTACCGTGAACTGCCTGCCGATGATCTGCTGGGAACGCGCAAACCCTCCGGAATGTGGCTGGCAACCAAGGCCGAACAGCCTGTGGGCATCATACTGGAAGCGATAGCGACAGAAGGTTACGGTGGCGATATTGAGTTGCTGGTTGGCATCTCTGCCGAGGGCAAGGTAACCGGCGTACGCGTGGCCCAGCACAAGGAAACACCGGGACTTGGTGATTACATCGAATCTTCAAAAAGCACCTGGATTCTTCAATTTGCCGATAAATCGTACAGCGAAAGCACCGACAGTTTGTGGAGAGTGAAAAAGGATGGCGGCGAATTCGACTCACTAGCCGGCGCCACCATCACACCCCGCGCCATCGTCAAGGCAGTACGCGAAGCGCTAAAATATTTCCAGTTGCATAGAGAAGCGCTTCTGCAACTGTCCAAACAGACGAGCACGCCATGATCAGCAAACAGGACTTTTCTGACCTTGCCCGAAACGGCCTCTGGAAGCAAAACCCCGGGGTGGTACAACTTCTTGGGCTGTGCCCCCTGCTTGCCATCAGCAGCAGCGTTGTCAATGCCCTGTCACTGGGTCTCGCTACCGTGTTCGTCATGATTGCATCCAGCCTGGCCGTATCAGCCGTGCGGAATGTTGTACCGAACGAAATCCGCATCCCGGTGTTCATCCTCATCATCGCCTCGCTGGTCACCATCATTGACCTGGCCCTCAACGCATTCGCACATCCGCTTTACCTGGTTCTGGGCATTTTCATTCCGCTCATCACCACGAATTGCATTGTTCTGGCTCGCGCCGATGCCTACGCTTCCAAGAACCGTCCAATCCACAGCGCCCTTGATGCCGCGATGATGGGATTGGGCCTGACGGTTGTTCTGGTTGTGCTCGGCGGGGTGCGAGAAATCGCCGGCAAGGGCACCTTGCTCACCGGCATCGACCTGGCGCTTGGCCCGGCGGCGAAAGGCTGGGTCATTCACCTTGTTCCAGAGTACAAGGGTTTCCTTCTGGCCATCCTTCCACCCGGTGCCTTCATTGGACTTGGTTTGCTGATTGCAGGCCGAAACTGGCTTGATCAACGGGCCCTGAAGCGCGCACATCAAGCCGCCAAATCCGGGATCGCCGCACAATCTGCATGAAGATTCGGGGCAAGGCACCGCACAAGCCACGCAATCCTCTCGTCGTTCTGGTCAAGCAGCGCAAGGCCGGCAGTCATACGCCAGACCTGAAACAACAGCGTCAAAAGGCCAAACAAGAACTGCATAAACAGATCAAAAAGAAGAACGAACAATAAATTCATGAACAAGGACAAACGCGCGGAAATCTTTCGCCGCCTTCAAGCCATCGACCCTCACCCCAGCACTGAACTGCAATTCAGCACGCCGTTCGAACTGCTGGTGGCTGTGGTGCTCTCGGCACAGGCCACCGACAAGGGGGTAAACCTGGCTACCCGCCGTCTGTTTCCCGTAGCCAATACCCCTGAAAAAATTCTTGCTCTGGGCGAGGAGGGGTTACGCGATTACGTCAAGACCATCGGTCTTTACCAAAGCAAGTCCAAACACATCATCCAGACCTGCCGCATCCTTATAAACGAACACGGCAGCAAGGTGCCTGATACACGCGAGGAACTGGAGAAACTTCCGGGGGTAGGCCGCAAGACGGCCAATGTCATTCTCAATGTCGCATTCGGCCAGCCCACCATGGCAGTGGACACGCACATTTTCCGCGTATCCAACCGCACAGGCCTGGCGCCAGGGAAAACACCGCTGGAAGTGGAAAAAAAGCTCTTGAGGAACATCCCTGCCGAATTCATGCAGCATGCGCACCACTGGCTGATCCTGCATGGCCGCTACACTTGTATCGCGCGCAAACCCAAGTGCAACGAATGCGTGATTGCCGACCTTTGTGATTACAAGGCAAAAAATGTTTAACCCGAGCCGTGACCAAGTCCGCCAGTTCTTCTTTGGAGTCTGGAGCAAGTATCGCAGCAATCAGCCTCTTGAAGGGGTTGAGCTCCTGGCACTGGAAACCATTCTTGCCCACCCTGAATACCACTCGATCCTGGATCAGCCGGAACGTTATCTCGACAAGGACTATCTTCCTGATTTCGGTGAAACCAATCCTTTCCTGCACCTGTCCATGCATCTATCTATTGCCGAACAGTTTTCCATTGACCAGCCGCCCGGGATAAAGCAACGCTATGAAACCCTGCTGAAACAACGTGGGGATACCATGGCCGCTCAACATGACATCATGGACTGCCTGGCAGAGATGATCTGGAAGGCACAACGCCAAGGTTCATCCTATAGCCCTGACATTTACTTTGACTGCCTGGACAAAAAAATCGACGGAACCTGAAAGGACGATCAAGATATTCCCCAAGGAACCGATGAGTTATCCATGAAGAGCCTGTTTAACCCCACCCCGTTTTTGGTCTGCCTGATGGTGCCAGCCATCCTGCTGCCAGCATCAAGTCTGGCTGCCATCGATCAGTCACCGCAACTTCCGGAACCTGTCGTGCAGATCAGTGATCAGGATGGGACCCTGCAGTTGAACATCAGTTTGCGAGTGCCGGTTCAGCCTCGTGACGCATGGGAAGTGCTCACGGATTTCGAGCATATGCCGAACTTCATTCCCAATCTGGAAAGCAGCCAAATACTGCAAAAGACGGGGAAAAGCATGCAGGTGGAGCAGAAGGGAAGCATCAGCCTGGGCATGTTCCCGATCCACTATGAATCAAAGAGGCAAATCGAGCTGACACCCTACAAACTGATCCGCTCGCATTCATTATCAGGCAACACACGCCTGGACAGTGTCATGGTGCTGACACCCGTAGGCAAGGAAACGCTGCTTGCATACCGGGCTACCGCCATACCAGACCTGCCTGTTCCAAACAGCATGGTCAGTTCCTACATGAGCGAAATGCTTGAAAACCAGTTCAAGGCCATGGGCCAGGAAATGATCCGGCGCGCCCAGGGTGCCGACGATAACGATGACGATTCAACCACGCAGGTCGCGCAGAAACCCGGGGCGCAAGCAGAACAGAAACCTGTTCAACAAACTGCCAAGCCGGCAGTTGTCAAAAAAACGAGCCCACAAAGCAAACCGCGTCCTAGCAAGAAGCAAACCCAGACACTGACAAAAAAACAGCCGGGTTAAACCGGCTGTTTTTTCCATCAGGTTCGCTCAGTATTTCTGAGCCAAGCCTTTCTGCTTGGAGAAATAGGCCGCCAGATCATGCATATCCTGGTTTGAGAGGCTGGCTACTTGTCCAGTCATGATGGGGTTTTTGCGCTTGCCGATCTTGTAGGCCTGCAGAGAGTGATACATGTAATCTGCGTGCTGGCCTGCAAGTTTTGGGAACATGGCAGTAGGGCTGTTGCCGTCTGCACCATGGCAGCCGGCGCAAACAGCGGATTTGGCCTTGCCGGCTTCTGCATTGCCGCCAGCAATTGCAGTTACGCTGGCAGTCAAGGCTACGGACACGGCGAACAGTGTGACGATTTTATTCATGCTTATCTCCCTGATGATTATTTGCTTGGTCCACTGTAGGACGATGCGTAATACGCAGCCAGGTTTTCCATGTCCTGATCGGACAGGCTGGCAGCAATGCTGTTCATGCTGGGATGATTGCGCTCACCGGTTTTGTATTGTTTGAGTGCCGAAACAATGTACTCCTCGTGCTGACCGCCAAGCATGGGTACCTTGTAAGTTGCAGGAAATGCAGTTCTCCAGCCGGGAATGCCATGGCATCCTGCACACATCGAGGTTTTTTCACGCCCTGCTACCGGGTCTCCGCCTGCCTGGGCAGACAGACTCCATGCACAGGCAAATGCTGCGACTACTGTCGTGATATGGCTTGCTTTCATGTTCCTCTCTCTTGGTAATGGTGGGTGTTATAATTTTTCAAGGCCTAACCCCTATTTGACGCCTTGATTCGACTGGCATTTTATGCCCTCGCGGCATTATGCCGCAACCGGTCAAAGGTCATTTACTCGGCCCCTTCCCCAAAAAAACCTTATCCGTGTGTCAGAAAAGTTTATGCGATTCGATGCCTCCGCGTGCCCTCTTTGGCTCTACAAATTCCTCCCGTTCCTGCGCTGGTGGCCGCAGGTCACCAGAGAAAGCCTTAAAACTGACGGCATCGCTGGTCTGTCTGGCGCCATCATCGTGCTTCCACAGGCCGTGGCCTTTGCCACCATTGCCGGCCTGCCACCGCAATACGGGCTGTATGCGGCCATGGTGCCCACCATCCTGGCTGCCCTTTTCGGGTCCAGCAAACATCTTGTATCTGGCCCCACGACTGCGATCTCCATTGTGGTATTCGCTTCGGCCAGTCCACTTGCCGAACCCGGAACGGCCCAGTTCATCGGCCTTGTGCTTACACTCACCCTTCTTGCGGGGCTTTTCCAGCTCATCATGGGTTTGGCGCGCATGGGTGCGCTGGTCAATTTCATCTCGCATACCGTCATCATCGGCTTTACCGCCGGGGCTGCCATCCTGATCGCCTCAAGCCAGATCAAGAATTTCCTCGGTCTTGATATACCCCGTGGCTCACATTTCCATGAAGTGATCGCCTATACCGTTACACATCTCGGAAATATCAAGCCCCATGTGGCCGCAGTCGGCCTGGTAACCCTGTTTTCTGGAATGGCCGCCAAGAAATTCCTCCCCAGGCTTCCATACATGATCATCGCCATGGTCGTGGGAAGCCTATTTGCAGTCTTGCTAAACCAGATCGCAGGCAGTGAGACAGGCATCAAAACGGTTGGCGCACTCAACGTCGGCCTTCCGCCCTTCTCCATGCCTGACTTCTCATTTCAGGCAATCAAGCAAACCTTGTTTCCTGCACTCATCATCACCATCCTGGCGTTGACCGAGGCGGTCGCCATTGCCCGTTCCGTTGCCATCAAATCCGGACAAACCATCGACAGCAACCAGGAGTTCATTGGACAAGGCCTGTCGAACATTTTTGGCAGCTTCTTTTCAGGGTACGCCAGCAGCGGGTCTTTCAACCGCAGCGGCGTCAACTACAGTGCGGGCGCACAAACTCCGATGGCCGCCGTATTTTCGGCCGTTCTTCTTTTGATCATTGTTTTGCTGGTCGCGCCTTTGGCTGCTTATCTCCCGGTTGCCGCCATGGCCGGCATTCTTTTCCTTGTGGCATGGGGACTGATCGATTTCCACCACATTGCCGAAATCCTGCAAAGACATCGCAAGGAATCCGTTGTACTTGCCATCACCTTCATAGGAACACTGGTGGATCTGGAAAAAGGTATTTTCCTGGGAATCATTGTTTCGCTTATTTTCTACCTGTACCGCACATCGCGTCCCAGCATGCGGCCGTTGGCGCCAATCGCAGGCGAGAAATTCAATCCCAATCGCAAGTTTGCCAATGTCGGCAAGGATGCGCCGGGCTGTCCGCAAATGGAAATGCTGCGCATGGAAGGTTCGATTTTCTTTGGCGCCGTTGAGCATGTTCAGCAAACTCTCAAACAGATAGATGAGCGCAATCCATTGAAGAAACATGTCATCCTGTTTTCGCGTGCAGTCAACTTCATTGACCTGGCAGGTGCCGAAATGCTGGCCACGGAAGCGAAACGGCGACAGCAAATTGGTGGCGGCCTTTATCTGGTAGGTGTTCAGCCAGGTTTTTGCAACATGCTCAGGGAGGGAGGGCAGGTTGAACATGTCGGTCGCGAAAATATCTTCGGGCACAAAGGCGAGGCCATCTCTGCCATTTACCCACGCCTTGACAGCGAAGTTTGTAGAAATTGCACGGCACGCATTTTCTCTGAATGCGATATCGAACTTCCCAACGGAGAAAGACGCTGATGGGTAACCGCCTCAGCAAGATCACCACCAGAACGGGGGATGATGGCACCACCGGCCTTGCTGAAAACACACGCGTGAGCAAGAATCACCCACGGGTTGAAGCCATGGGTGATATTGATGAACTCAACACCCATCTAGGGCTTTTACTGACGGAGTCTTTGCCCGAAGAGGTGTCTACCCTGCTCACCCAGGTTCAGCATCATCTCTTTGACCTTGGCGGAGAGCTGGCAATGCCCTCGTTTACCGGCATCACCGAGGAGAAGCTGCGCCTGCTCGATGAATCCATTCAAAAACACAACACCAACCTGCCAGCCTTGAAGGAGTTTGTTCTGCCCGGCGGAAGCCGCGCAGCTGCGCAGGCTCATGTCTGTCGCGCAATTTGCCGCAGGGCTGAACGACGGGTCGTCAATCTTTCACATGGCGAGTCCGTTTCCCCGATGGCGCTTCAATACCTCAATCGGCTTTCAGACCTTCTTTTTGTATTGGCCCGCGTTCTAAACAAGGGGAACGAACCAGCACAATGGAAGAGAGACTGACCAGCAGCCGGATACTTACTGTTCCTGTATCGATTTCAGGATCAACGGAACCAGCGGCTCGGGCAGTTTGATCTTGCCGGCCAAAGCGAATTCCCTCGCCTCTTTCGACATCTTCTGCCAGGTCTTGCGAATGATGCCGATCCACTTGGCTTCATCGTACTCGGGATGCTGCCCTGCAAAGGCAAGCATGTAGTGTTCGATGAAAACCAGGTCGACCACATCTTCCAGCAATTGGGTTTCGGTATTGACCTTGAGACCCTTTTTGCCAACCGCCTGCTGCACGCGAGCAATCATTTCGCCATCGTAACCAGCTTCTTTCATCAGTCGTCCCGCGGTTTCGGCGTGGTATTTATATAGTCCCGTGCGCCATTGCAGGTATCCGGTACGATCCATCGGGTAATTGCTGCGCGGCACTTTCCATCGTTCGATGTGTTGGGCACGAACAGCCAGTTTCACTGCTTCGTGTGCGTCTGGCGAGAAACGATCAAGCATTTCACTCATGCGTTGCGCATAGACCAATTCCTTTGGCACTTCCTGTCCATCAACAATTTCCTTGTTCGGGTCAGCCCCGTTGGCATCATCAAACAATGCGATAGCGCGAGCGAATTTTTGTGAGTCAGTCATGTTTTTTCCAGTTGATAGGGGCTTTCTCAGATCTTATGCCACCGGTATTGAACGGCTTCCATGAAAACGTAATACCGTTCTGAATGGATCGCTTTCGTAACTTATTCTGGTCAGTCCGGCACTTGGCACATCAATGCGATAGGCATTGGCAAGAGGTATTTGCAACCCATGTGCAAGTGCCATGCGAATCACACCAGCATGGCACACTACCAAGATATGATCACCCGCATGTTTTTCAAGCAGGGCCTCAATACCCTTTGCCACTCGCTTATAAAAATCGTGCAGCGGCTCTGCGCCGGAAGGGCGCGCATTAACCGGGTCAGCCTTGAAACGGGGCAATTGCAGGGGGTCCTCTTCTCCCAGCTGAGCGGAAGTTTTCCCCTCCCAGACACCAAATCCCACTTCCTTGAAAAGGTCATCAAACTGCAGAGGCAAGCCATGACGTCCAGCAAGCTCTTCTGCAAATGAACTGCAGCGAGCCAAGGGTGAAGAGACAATACGGTCCCATGGCTTGTATTCACCAACCGCCTCGCGCATCTGATTCCAGCCCTTTTCGGACAAGGGGTCGTCTATCTGGCCACGATATTTGCGCCCGCCGACCGGTTCTCCGTGGCGGAGGAAGTCGAGCGTGGTTACGCTCATAGTCTTACCAGATTGTCGCGATGAATAAGTTCGGGTTCGTCAACATAACCCAGAAGGGTTTCTATGGCGGAACTTGGCTTGCCGGCGATGCGACGCGCTTCTGCTGCACTGTAATTGACAAGACCGCGGGCAACTTCATGTCCATGCTCATCCATGCAGGCAACAACTTCCCCGCGTTCGAACTCACCTTGCACGGATTTGACACCAACAGGTAACAGACTCTTGCCTCCGGCGGCCAGCGCCCTGGCGGCACCTTCGTCGAGTATCAGTTTCCCGCGCATTTGCAGGTGATCGGCCATCCATTGTTTTCTTGCAACCAGGGTTGCCTTTTGAGCGACCAACTGCGTGCCAATGAGTTCGCCCTGCGCAAGTCGCAGTAATACGTTTTCTTCACGTCCCCATGCGATTAAGGTGTGGGCTCCACTGCGCGCTGCGCGCTTGGCTGCAAGAATCTTGGTCAGCATGCCGCCCGTACCCACGCTGGATCCCGCCCCACCGGCCATTCGTTCCAGCTCCGGATCTCCAGCACGCGCTTCATGCACAAACCTGGCTTCGGGATCCTTTCTCGGATCAGCCGTATATAGTCCCTTCTGATCAGTAAGAATGACAAGACAATCGGCTTCAATCAGATTGGTGACCAATGCACCAAGCGTATCGTTGTCGCCCAGCTTTATTTCATCAGTAGAGACAGTGTCGTTTTCATTGACCACAGGCACCACGCGCAATTCCAGCAGACTACGAATTGTCGTTCGCGCGTTGAGATAACGTTTGCGATCTGCCAGATCCTCATGCGTCAGCAAGACCTGTGCGGCATGCATGCCGTGTTGGCGAAACACGCTTTCATAAGCCTGTATCAGCCCCATTTGCCCCACGGCAGCTGCAGCCTGCAGTTCGGGCAGGGCCTTCGGGCGCTTGCTCCAACCCAGGCGTTGCAAGCCTTCCGCAATCGCACCGCTGGAAACCAGCACCACTTGCCGGCCGCCCTCCACAAGCTGAGCAATCTGCTCTGCCCAGCGTGCCAGGGAAGCATGATCCAGGCCCTTGCCGTCGTTTGTTACGAGGCTGCTTCCCACCTTGACGACAACGCTCTTGGCTGAGGCCAGAACCGAAGCTCCCGACTGCATCAAAAGCTCCCTGCCGCCTGTTTCAGTTTGCGCACGCCCTCTTCCGCGCTCCTTACAGGAATACCTATATCGCAGAAAATATCTTCGTAAAGCGCCTTGCGATAGGAAAGCAGCGATCTCGCCTTGATAACCTCCCAAGCGGCACGCTTGTTTTCGGTCCATGTACCATCACTCTGTCCGAACGCATAAATCTTCCGCTCGGCCGTGTCACAACGCAGTCCTTCATAATTCACGGTGCGCGCACCACGCGTACTCTCAATGATAATCGTATAACGCACAACCTGGTCCTTGCCGACTGAAACTGACGCAGCATCTACCATGTATTTGTTGGAAGTTACTGAAGACACATTGACGGGGACAAGATTTTCATCCTTTGGATAAGGCGGCAAACTGGCCGCAACCTCTTCCCAATGGGTCGTGTCCTCGACGAAATCAGGATTGAGGTATTCCGTCTTCCCAAAGGAGGAGACCGGAAACAAGAAAATTAGAATTGCCAGATATCTCATGCAGGCAATTCTAACCCGCCAACCCTGTTTCCGGGTTGCCGAGGGTATGATTACAGTGCTATTGATACACAGCCACCACCAAATTTAGAGGCCCCATGAATAGAATCGTTTTGTCATCATTTCTGGTTTTCATGACAGTTTCCCTTAGCCATGCCAATGACATTGTCCCAGTCAAGCAGATCGGTCTGGAACTCGCCTCTACAATTGCCATGAAGTCCGTTGAAAGCTGCAGAAAGAACGGCTACAACGTTTCCGCCGTTGTTCTCGACCGTGCGGGCAATGTGCAGGCGGCGCTTCGCGATACCCTGGCAGCACCCTACACACTTGAAATTGCCGAACGCAAGGCCGGAATGGCCATCATGTCCGGCATTCCCAGCAGCGAGTTTCGCAAAGCTCGTGCCGATATCAGGCCTGAACTCAACCACATTAACGGCCTGATCGTGATGGAGGGCGCCCAGCCCATCCGCGCTGCAGGCAGCCTAATCGGTGCCGTTGGCGTTTCAGGTGCGCCTGGTGGCGACAAGGATGACCTCTGTGCCAAGGCTGCACTCAAGGATGTGGAAGAACGCCTGGAATTCGCCAACTGATGACTTGTTCGCCGGCTGCCATTTGAGCCCATGACGCACCTTTCAATGTCAGGACTGCTGTTGTATTGCCGTGCGGGATTCGAGAAAGAGTGTGCACAGGACATTACCCATTCAGCCGAGGAGCTTGGTGTAAGCGGGTGGTGCAAGGCTGTTCCGGATTCGGCTTTTGTATTGTTTTATCCCGTTGAGCCTAGCGATCTCTCCATTCTTAGAAAACGTCTTAACTTTTCAGATTTATGTTTCGCCCGCCAGATGGTGTTCATAGGTGGACAACTGCAACTCTCTGCGTCAAACAGGCTGCCGCCCCTCGTCGACGCCGCAAAAGCCCTTGGCGGCAGTTTTTCGTGCCTGTGGCTTGAAACTGCGGATACCAATGAAGCCAAGGAACTTTCCGGTTTCTGCCGCAAATTTGAGCCCCATTTGAAAAAATCCCTTGAGCAGGAAGGCTTGCTCAAGACAGGAAATTCCAGGCTGCCGCGTCTGCATGTGTTCTTTCTTGATTCCACCGTATGTTTTGCAGGAACCAGCCAACCCGGAAATTCGAGCAACTGGCCGATGGGTATACCGCGTCTGAAAATGCCGCGGGAAGCCCCTTCTCGCTCCACTCTCAAGCTCGCGGAGGCCATTTTGGAGATATTGAGCGAAGAAGAACGCGCCCAGCTTCGGCCCGGGCGACGCGCGGTGGACTTGGGCGCTTCACCCGGCGGCTGGACCTGGCAGCTTGCCAATCGCGGCATGAAGGTCACCGCGGTAGACAATGGGCCGATAGACAGCGCACTCATGGAAAGCGGCCTGGTTGAGCATTTACGCGCCGATGGCTTTACTTTCCGCCCCCGTCATCCGGTGGACTGGCTGGTCTGTGACATGGTTGAAAAACCCGCTCGAATAGTAGATCTGGTTGCCCGCTGGTTCGAGCGCGGAGATTGCAGGGCTGCAATATTCAACCTGAAATTGCCCATGAAAAGGCGCTTTGAGGAAGTACTGCTCTCACGCGCCATACTGCGGGAAAGGCTCTCAAGACTGGGCATCACCTGGAAAATTTCCGCACAGCATCTATACCATGACCGCGAAGAGATTACCCTCGCGATTACCCCACAAACCCATTGAACATGCTTGTTGCAAGCTGACAACAAACTTACACAATATTCCAAATAATTCTAAACCTACTGGTTTTCCTGTATGAATTTGCTAGAATTTTGCGGGTCGGTTGGATCTAACCCATCCCTGACCGATTCTGGATATCCACAAATCTATTTGTTAAGGGAAGATAAATGAAATACTCCGTTCTGCTGGCCGCTCTCCTGGCCGTTTCCATTACCGCTTGCGGCAAAAAAGAAGAAGCTGCTGAAGCTCCTGCTCCCGCTCCTGAAGCCGCTGCTCCTGCTGCTGACGCTGCCATGCCTGCCGCTGACGCTCCTGCTGCTGATGCTGCTCCTGCTGCTGACGCTGCTCCTGCTGCTGACGCTGCCGCTCCCGCTGAAGCCGCCAAGTAATTCCGGCTTAACGGCATAAAAGCCGGTCGCAAGACCGGCTTTTTTTATTTATCTCTTCCGTTCACGACAAACTGCCTTAGTCTTGCCACCGCGTCACGCAAAACCGGCAATGGCCGAGTATAGGCAAAACGCACATATCTTTCTGGGCTCACTTCGCCAAAATCGCGACCAGGCGTAATCGCCACTCCGGCTTCCTCCAGCAGTTTCTCGGCAAAAGAAAAACTGTCCGCAGTAAAGTT
>DKAU01000073.1 GCA_002450925.1 Thiobacillus sp. UBA6918
TACGCCGGCAAGGACTACGTCAATCCCGGCTCCATCATCCTCTCCGCCGAGATGATGCTGCGCCACATGGGATGGACCGAAGCGGCCGACCTCATCATTTCCAGTATGGAAAAAGCCATCGCCAACAAGACCGTGACCTACGATTTTGCCCGCCTGATGGATGGTGCGACCGAAGTGAAGTGCTCGGCGTTTGGGGATGCGATGATTGCCTGCATGTAATGCATTTGTTCGCCGCCTGATGACCAGCCCCCAAACCATCCGACTCGACGCTGCGCATTTCGACGCCAAGGCCCTGCAGTGGGACGAAAACCCGGTGTTCCGCGAACGCGGACAAAAAATCGCGCA
Source organism: Thiobacillus sp. UBA6918 (assembly GCA_002450925.1). Classification (GTDB taxonomy): domain Bacteria; phylum Pseudomonadota; class Gammaproteobacteria; order Burkholderiales; family Thiobacillaceae; genus UBA6918. Next base: position 346 of record DKAU01000073.1, read on the forward strand.
GGCCATCCGGCAAGCCATTCCGCTGGATCCGCACATGAGCGCGCTCGATTACGGCAGCGGCACCGGGCTGCTTTCGTTTCCCCTCAAGGATGAACTCGGCAGCATCCTGCTGGCGGACAGCTCAGGCGGCATGCTTGATGTGGCGGCGAAGAAAATCGCCGAGCAAGGCGTGCGAAACATGACGACGGTAAAGTTGGACCTGATGGTCGATCCGCTTCCCGAGCAGCGCTTCGACATCATCTTCACCTCGATGACCCTGCACCATGTCCCTGACACCGACCGCATCCTGCACATCTTCCATGACCTGCTTAAACCCGGCGGCCACCTGTGCATCGCCGACCTGGACAAGGAAGACGGTTCGTTTCATGGAATCGAGGTTGATGTGCACCATGGCTTTGACCGGACCGAGCTAACACAGCGAGCCGAGAAGGCAGGTTTTTGTGATGTCAGATTTCAGACCGTGTTTAACATAGCCAAGGAACATGAGACTGGTAAGCGTGACTATCCGGTATTTTTGATGACGGCACGGGGTGTAAACCTTTAAAACCTTTGACTCGGCCGAGAAGGTGTTTGCATGAAAAAATCCCATATCGCACTAATCGTTCTGGCTGTCATTACTGCAGCAGGCATCTACCTTTGGCTCAACAATCCGCTCAATGGGTTGGTGAAGGCAGCGATCGAGAAATACGGCTCGGAGATGACCTTGGCACGTGTCAGTGTCAGCAAGGTTGACTTGTCGCCGACCGATGGCAAGGGTGCGCTTTACCGGCTTTCGCTTGGGAATCCCAAAGGGTTCAAGACAGATCACGCATTCAATGTTGGCCAAATCGAACTGGCGCTCGAGCCGGGCAGTTTGGTGGAGGATGTTGTTCACATTAACAAGATCGATATCGATGCGCCTGACATCATTTTCGAGAAGAGTGACAACGGCTCCAACTTTGATGCGATCCAGCACAATGTGGAACGCTATCTGGGCGCGAAGAAGAAAGTGGAAAAGGAAGATAAGTCTTCCAGCAAGAAAATGATTATTGATTCTTTGGTAATCAGAAATGCAAAGGTCAATTACAACGGGCTTCTTGATTTTAAGCTGCCGGATATTGTGCTTCGCAACATCGGCAAGAAGAGTGGTGGCGCGACTTCCGGTCAGGTAACCAAAGCGATTATTGCCGAACTGAACAAGAAGATTTCCATCGAGATCGCAAAAGTGGCCGCGGTTGGAGTTGTGGGCGGTGTCCCATTGGCCATCGGGGTTGGCATCAAGAGCTTGCTGGATAAATAACCAGTTGACTTCTGGAATACCATAAAGCCACTGAAACGGCCACCGGCCGTTTTGCGGTATATTCCTCGGACAATTCAACAAAACTGAAGAGGAGAGAACGATGAGCATGACCGGTATTGGCGGCATTCTTGTTTTTATTGCGGACATCTACGCAATCATTCAGATTCTGAAAAGCTCGGCAAAGGGTGCCGAAAAGCTGGTTTGGGCGTTGGTGGTGTTCTTGCTGCCCTTGCTCGGCGTGATTATTTGGTATTTTGCAGGGCCTGGAAAAAAACCGTTCTGAAAACGGAATCATGCAAAAAAACAAAACCCCGCTTTGGCGGGGTTTTTTGTTTGATAAGCACTCCGGGAATCTGGAGCAGGGCTGCTGATAAATTTAAGAATTGGTTACATTCACAATTTGAATTGATGGCGGAAAAAGTTGTGTTCTAGAATTTGCGCGGAAATTTGGTTCAGGCCGGATTTTCAAAGCAACAATAAAAAGCAGTTCACAAGTTTCAACAGGGGGAATCACTAAAACAGCGATATTGTGCCTTGCGCACAGCTGCCCCCTTTGCGCTTGTGTGCTATCAACACTAACAATTAGGGGGGTTTAATGAAAAGCAAGAACCTGCGGCTTGGTATTGCCGCTTTGTTTGCATCCGCACCACTTCTGATGTTTGGGGTTTCCAGTTCGGCCATGGCCGTGGAAACAGCCCCGCATTTCTGTTACGACGACGCACTGGAATGTGGTCCCAGCAACTGGGGCAATCTGGCGGACGAGTGGAAAGTCTGCGCAACTGGTCAGAACCAGTCGCCGATCAATATTTCTCGCACGAAAGAAAGCGAAAGATTGAGCGAAATTCGTTTCAACTGGAAATCAACGCCATTGAAGATCAAGAACAATGGCCACACGCTGCAGGTTAACTACGAGCCAGGCAGCAGCATCCGCGTTAATGGCGAAACCTACCAGTTGCTTCAGTTCCATTTTCATTCACCCAGTGAGCACTCGGTTGGAGGCAATCAATCTCCCATGGAAGTGCACATGGTTCATGTCAGCGATTCGGGCGTCCTTGCTGTAGTGGGTGTGATGCTGGATGCAGGCGAGGCCAGTCATACGCTTGAAGAAATTATTGCGAACGCCCCGGCCGAAGGCGGTGAGGTGACCATTGCTGACAAATATGTGAATGCATCAAGCTTCTTGCCCCGTGAGCGCGAGTACTGGAATTACTCGGGTTCCCTGACAACACCGCCGTGCAGCGAGGGTGTGCGCTGGCATGTGCTGACCCACCGCACCACGGTGACGCACGATCAGGCTGATGAGTTTGTGCATATGTTCCATGGCGGAAATGCACGTCCGGTACAGCCCCTCAATGATCGCAAGGTCCTGCGTTCTGACGACTGACCTTGTAGGGTGCAAACGATTAAACGGCCGCGAATGCGGCCGTTTTTTTGCCAAGAGGCATTTGAAAGTTGCTTTTGGCAAATAAAAAACCCCGCCGCAGCGGGGTTTTTTATTGGGATGGAAATTTAGGCTGCCTGGATATTGGAAGCCTGTTTTCCTTTTGGACCCTGGCTGACTTCGAAGGAAACCTTTTGGCCTTCCTTGAGTGTCTTGAAGCCGTTCATGTTAATGGCGGAAAAATGTGCGAAAACATCTTCGCCACCGTCATCCGGGGTAATAAAACCAAAACCCTTGGAATCGCTAAACCACTTGACGGTACCTGTTGCCATTGAAACTCCTCTGCCTTTGGCGATAAAAATATAAACCGCTTATTGTGAGTGACATNNCCGGAAATTCATGCGTTTGAATCAAACTGATTCACTTTCTACTCCTTAAAAAAGGGCTTGACAAGTATTTAAATGAAAAAAATCAAGCCTCTTTGGCTAAACGTTCCACATATGCCACACCCTGTCAGACCTGCACCATGCTTGAAACTAAATTATGTCCAGTAGCCAGGCCGTAAAATGAAGACATGAAGCTTGGCTGGGATATTTTCTGCACTGTCATAGACAACTATGGCGATATCGGCATCTGCTGGCGAGTGGCGCGTCAGCTGGCGCATGAGCATGGCCAGATGGTCAGGTTATGGGTGGACGATCTGGCTAGCTTTGGGATGATTTGCCCTGCCATTGACCCTACCAAGGATGCGCAAGCGTACGAAGGCATCGAAATACGGCGCTGGTCAAAGGAAATGCCATCAGTAGAACCGGCTGATGTGGTGGTGGAGGCTTTTGCCTGCCGCGTGCCGGCAGGTTTCCTGCAAGCCATGGCCGAGCGTTCGCCCAGACCGGTGTGGATCAATCTTGAATATTTCAGTGCCGAGAAGTGGGTTGCAGAGAATCATGGCTTGAGCTCTCCGCACCCAAGGATTCCGCTGACGCAGTATTTTTTCATCCCAGGCCTTGGGGCAGACACGGGCGGCTTGCTTGGAAGCAGGAAGGAAATCGGATCGCTGAATGACTTTCAGGCCGACCAATCCACACTCAAGACATTCTGGAACGAGTTGAATGTGCCGGATGATCAGGCTTTGCGAATTTCGCTATTTGCTTATGAAAATCCTGCCATCCCAGGGTTGGTCAAGGCCTTGAAATACGCAGGGCGTCCGGTGCGGCTGCTTGCGTCGGCAGGCAAGTCGATAGGACCGTTGGCCCAGAGTTTGAACCTTCAGGAATTACGGGCTGGGGAAGTCCTAAACCACGGCAACCTGACTGTGCAGGTGCTGCCTTTTATGGAGCAGGGCCGGTACGACAAGCTGCTTTGGGCCTGTGATGTCAATTTTGTGCGCGGGGAAGATTCCTTCATTCGGGCGCAGCATGCGGCCAGGCCTCTGGTCTGGCAGGCCTATGTGCAGGAGGACGGGGCGCAATGGCCCAAGATCGATGCTTTCCTGGAAAACTACGTGCTGGGACTTCCCGACCATGCCGGGAGTGTTCTAAGGGAGGCTTGGCGGGTGTGGAATGCCGGAGAAAGTCGCCCTGAAATCTGGCTGGACTGGCTTGCTCACCTGCCGGAATACAGGGAGCACGCACGGCAATGGGCTGGAAAACTTCAAACTTGGCCCAATCTTGTGGAAGAGTTGGTGAAATTCGCCGTCAGTAAGGTATAATTTCGCGTTTTTTCAAACGCTTACAGGCGTTTCAATTTAATTTTTACAGGAATGCAACGATGAAAATCGCCCAGGAACTCCGCGCCGGTAACGTGGTGATGATCGGCAACGACGCCATGGTGGTGCAGAAGGCCGAATACAACAAGTCTGGCCGCAACGCAGCTGTGGTCAAGATGAAGCTGAAGAACCTGCTGACCGGTGCAGGTACAGAATCCGTTTACCGTGCTGACGACAAGTTCGAAGTAGTCGTGCTCGACCGCAAGGAGTGCACCTATTCCTATTTTGCCGATCCGGCCTATGTCTTCATGGACGGCGAATACAACCAGTATGAAGTTGACGGCGATAACATGACTGACGCCCTCAAATACCTGGACGACGGCATGCCGGTGGAAGTGGTGTTCTACAACGAAAAGCCGATTTCCGTCGAACTGCCCACCACCCTTGTTCGTGAGGTTGCATACACCGAGCCTGCCGTGCGCGGCGACACTTCCGGCAAGGTGATGAAGCCCGCTCGCATCAAGCCCACCGACTTCGAAATCCAGGTGGCAGCGTTTGTTGATATCGGTGACAAGATCGAGATCGACACACGCACCGACGAATTCAAGCGCCGCATTTCCTGAACGGTTGTTTGAATCAGCACCCAAAAAAGCCGCCCTTGGGCGGCTTTTTTATTGCTTGCTTCTACGTGAACATGCAAATGTATCCTATTCTGAAATTAGGATTTTTCCCCATTCCACAGGAGAACGATATGGCCGATCTTGGCGATGAAATGAGCAAACTTCAGGAAGCGCTTGAACAACAGCGGGATGAGCTGCGTGTGAAAATGCACCTGGCCAAGGCTGATGCGCGTGACCAGTGGGAAGAGCTGGAAAAGAAATGGGCTGAAGCACAAAGCAAGTTTGGGCAACTGCAAAAAACAGCCGGCGAAAGCATGGATGAGATCGAAGCTGCAGCCCGTCTTTTGGGCGATGAAATACTCAAAGGATACGAGCGTATTCGCAAACTGTTTTGAGTTTGGTCAGTCCTGGGTAGCCAGATTCATTTTGTCGAGCCGCTGGCACAATGTGTCGATGATGCGCCGTGACAAGGGTGCAGAGTGGCGCATCAACTGTTCCAGCATTTCGGGCGGCAGCACGATGGCAACGACCTCGGTTTGAGCCTTTACTGTGGCGGTGCGCTTTTCCCGAAGCAGATAGGCCATTTCTCCAAACAGCTGCCCTTCATTGAGTTCACCCAGCTTGCGCTCGTTGCAGTTGATGTTTTTGTAAGCAGCAGCTTTGCCGGAATACAGAAAGAAGGCCTCCTGGCCTTCATCCCCTTCATTGATCAGCACCTCGCCAGGTTGGTAGGTATGGCCGTATTTTTCCAGCAGACGGTTGGCACGTCCGAACACAAAGCCTTCGAGTTTTCCGGCGCCTTCGCCGGAGCCGCCCAGGAACAGTTTCTCCATCGCCTCGACGTCAACTCGGGTAGCTGCATACAGGCATTGCGCCCAAAGATAAAACACCACACAGGCAAAATAAGTGCCGATGAGCACAAAAACAGCACCACCCAGGGCTCCATAGATTGACTGGTATTTCTCCAGTCGGAAAAACATTCCAAAACCTTTGGATAGAAGCAGGATGCTGATGGCCGAAATCAGGGCGATCCACGCAGCCTGCTTGATCGGGGGCCTGCTCAGAGGCAATCGCCAATAGGCGAGAAACACCAATACCCAGAATGTAAATATCGTGAAACCGATGTTGAGGCCATTCAGAAGAACGGACTGGATTCCACCGATTAACTCAACCTGGCTAAAGAAATTGAGCGCAGCCTGGGCCAGGCCTGCAATCCCCAGTAGTCCGAAGGCAATCGGGATAATGACCAGGGGCAGGATCCACGACACGACGAACTTTCGTTTTCCTTCGTCCGGGAAAATGATCTTGAAGGCCGAGTGCAGAGCATTGACCAGGCCGCGTGAGGACAGAACCAGGGTCAGCAGGCCGACCCCGCCTGCAGCAAGCTGGGTTTGTTTTGGAAGGAAGCCGTAGGCAGTCAGCGATTCCAGTTGCAACTGGTTGTAAAGCGCGGCAAACAGCATGGTGGCGGGCACGTAGGTTTCCGCAAGCTTGCCAAGCCATTGCATGGCGTAGGAAATCAATAACAGGAGCGGCGTGGCAGAAAGCATGAAATAAAACGATGTTGCCGCCGCATGGTTTTGCAGGCTGTTCTTCTTGAACAGCCGAAAAGTGGTGTAACCCACCTGGATCAGCCAGTCCAATGAGTTTCGCTTTATGGTCATACCAGAAGTCTAAATGAAAACCGGTTTAGGCATGTTGGCCGGCTACCCATCCGGATGACCAAGCCCACTGGAAGTTGTAGCCGCCCAGCCATCCTGTCACGTCGACTACCTCGCCGATGAAAAACAGGCCGGCCACGGTGGAAGCTTCCATGGTTTTGGATGAGAGTGCGCGGGTATCGACTCCGCCCAGGGTGACTTCGGCCTTGCCGTAACCCAGTGTGCCCGATGGCATTAGCGGCCAGTTGTTAAGTTGGTGGGCTGTATGCGCCAGCGCTTGGGCAGACAGTTCTGCGAGGGGTCGGCTGACCTCTTGCAATTCGCACCATTCCTGGGCAAAGCGGCGGGGCAGGGTGTCGGCTAGCAGACTGGCCAGGTTGATGTTCTGCTTGCGGTGTTCTTCCAGAAAGGTTTCGGCATCCTTGTCTGGCAACAGATTGAGTGTGACGGGTTGTTTCTTTCCTCGACCGTATTCCTGCATTTGCCAGTAGCTGGATATTTGCAAAATGGCCGGGCCGGACAGACCGCGGTGCGTAATCAGCGCCTGTTCGCGAAAATGTGGCGATTGCTTGCCACAGAATGTAATGGTGTCGAATGAAAGCCCGGCCAGAGATTTGAGTGTGTCCAGCGTTTCTGGCGGCAAGGCCAGGGGAACGAGTGCCGGTTTGGGCGGTACCACCGGCAGGTTGAACTGCTCCGCCACTTTGTAACCGAAAGGGGTTGCGCCCAGTGCCGGGGCAGCCAGTCCGCCAGTAGCGATGACGAGAGAGTCGCATCTGAATTCCCCCTGGCTGGTCGTCAAGTCGAAACCGGGTTCGCCTTCGGCACGCTTTGCTATTTTTTCCACTACACAGGGATGTGCCCATTTCACGCCACCCTTGTCGCACTCGTTTTTCAGGAGGTCGATGATTTCCTGTGAGCTCTCATTGCAAAACAGTTGCCCCAGTGTTTTTTCGTGATATCGGGTTCGATAGCGCTCAATGAGTTTGATGAAATCCTGCTGGCTATACTGGGCGAGCGCCGAGCGGCAGAAATGCGGGTTCTGGGAAAGGTAGTTTTCCGGGCTGGCGTTCAAATTAGTAAAGTTGCAGCGTCCACCACCAGAGATGCGGATGCGTTCGCCGATCTTGGCTGCGTGGTCGATGATCAGCACGCTTCGGCCACGCTGGCCGGCTTGGGCTGCACACATCATGCCTGCTGCACCAGCGCCGATAATGATGACGTCAAATTTCATCCGTGGATTGTCTTATGAAACTCATTAGCTTCAAAAACAAATGGCCCACCGCAAGGGTGAGCCATCTGTTTTTAGTGGTGGAGCCGGGGGGGATCGAACCCCCGTCCGCAAGCCCTCTACAGGCAGTTCTACATACTTAGTCCGGTGAATTGAATTTAACCTGTACCACGCCCGCCGAACAGGCTTGGAACCAGCGAGTTGCCTTGGATTTAACCTTGTGCAAAGCAACCCTGCACAAGGCGATCATACTGAAGTTACCCTACTGCCGGTTGCCCGGCCCAGCTCGTATGCTAGCTGGTGTAGGGTCTGGCGCAATTAAGCGGCCAGAGCGTAAGTTTCGTCGTTTGCGTTTAAACGATTTCAGTTGGATTTACGAGGTGCTCTGACCCTCGGTATGCCCTACTCTGCTTTGCGACCCACGTCGAAGCCAGGTCGGCCCCTGGGAAACTTTGCAAATGCATTGTATTACTTCAGATGGGGTTCAGGCGAGAAAGTTCAAGTAGATGCTTAAGACAGAAACTTCAGGAGTTCCTGTGGCTGCTGGATAAAGCCTGCGGCGCCCCAGGACTGGGGGTCGTCGTTTTCGCCCAGATAACCGTAATGTGCGATGACGCAGGGCATGCCGGCATTGCGTGCGGCTTCGACATCTCGCTCGGCATCACCCACATACAGACATTGCTCTGCCGGGATATTTAGCAGCGAACAGGCATGCAGCAGCGGGCCGGGATGGGGCTTGGGTTCGGGACAGGTGTCGCCTGAAACAATACAGGCTGTTCGTTCGGCCAGATCCAGCAGCGAGAGCAAGGGTTCCGTGAACCTCGCGGGCTTGTTGGTCACGACACCCCAGGGCATCTTGCGTGCTTCCAGTTCGGCCAGTAATTCAGCCATGCCGTCAAATAGCCGCGAATGCTTGCACAGGTTGTCTGCGTAAAGCTGCAGGAACTCCTGGCGCATGGGATTGAAGCCGCTGTCTTCGGGGTTGATGCCGAAGCCCAGCATGAGTAGACCGCGTGCGCCATGAGAGGCCTGCGGACGGATGACTTCATCCGGCAGTGGTGGCAGACCGTGCACACCTCGTTGCAGGTTGAGTGCGTAACCAAGGTCTGGTGCGGTGTCGACGAGCGTGCCGTCGAGGTCGAAAAGAACAGCGCGGGTCATCAATTTTCGGATGACTTTCGGCAGGCCATCAGATAGTTCACGTCGGTATCGTTTTCCAGCGCGTAGATTTTGGTCAACGGGTTGTAGGTCATGCCAATGAGGTCCACGACTTCAAGCCCTGCGCTACGGGCGAAGGAAGCCAGTTCGGAAGGCTTGATGAATTTGGCGTAGTCGTGAGTGCCCTTTGGCAAGAGTTTCAGCAGGTATTCCGCTCCTAGCACCGCGAAGGCATAGCTCTTTGGATTGCGATTCAGCGTTGAGAAGAACACCCAGCCGCCAGGCTTGGCGAGTTGTGCGCAGGCTTGCACGATGGAAGCGGGCGAGGGGACGTGTTCGAGCATTTCCATGCAGGTGACGACGTCGAATTCCCCGGGGTTTTCTGCTGCCATGTCCTCAGCGGCGACGTGCCGATAGTTCACCTGTCGACCGGATTCAAGCAGGTGCAGGCGGGCGACCTTGAGGGCCTTTTCGCCAAGGTCGATGCCGGTCACTTTTGCGCCCTTGTCAGACATGGATTCGCTGAGAATGCCACCGCCGCAGCCAACATCGATGGCCTGTTTGCCAGAAAGACCTGCATGTCCGTCAATCCACTCCAGGCGCAGCGGGTTGATGTCATGCAGTGGCTTGAATTCCGAATTGGGGTCCCACCAGCGGTGGGCGAGTTCGGAAAACTTGTCAATTTCGGTAATGTCGACGTTGCTCATGGAATTTGGTCTTGTGTTCAGGACACTAGTTTATCGCGCCAGTAGGCAATGCGTGCTTTCAAATCAGGCAGGTTGATGGTGGAGAGGCGTCCATCCGCATATTTGGTTTCGCCGGCAACCCATACGTGGCTCACCTGTTCGCGGCCGGTTGTGTAGACGAGATGTGATACAGGATCGAACACCGGTTGGGTGCTCAGGCTGGCCAGGTTGACGGCCACCATGTCTGCCCATTTGCCGGCTTCGAGCGAGCCGATCTGGGCTTCCATCCCCAATGCTCGTGCGCCTCCCAGGGTGGCGGCTTCCAGCGCTTTGGCGGCAGGGAGCGCAGAGGCATGGCCGCTGGCGCCTTTTGCCAACAGGGCGGCGAGACGCATCTCGGAAAACATGTCCAGCCGGTTGTTGCTGGCGGCGCCGTCCGTGCCTATGCCGAGGTTGATGCCTGCATCCAGCCATTTTTGAGCGGAAGGTATGCCACTGGCCAGCTTCAGGTTGGAGGCGGGGCAGTGGGCAATATTGCAGCCGAATCTCGCCAGGGTCTCAATCTCGGCTTCCAGCAAGTGGATGGCATGGACGGCAATGAGCCTGGGCGAAAGCAACCCGGCCGAAGCGAGTCGTTCCAGTGGTCTGACGTTGTAGCGAGACAGGCTGTCGCGTATTTCGTCCTGGGTTTCGTGCAGATGAATATGAACGGGCACATCAAGCTGCTCGGCCAGCACGGCAATACGGCCGAACATGTCGTCGGACACGGTATAGGGCGCGTGCGGCGCAAAGGTAAATGAAATGCGTTCCTCGCCTTTGAAACGGTCGCGAACTGACAGACCCTTGTTCAGATAGTCTTCAGCGTCGCTGGCATAAGCAGTCGGGAAGTCCATCGCAATCATGCCGATGGATGCGCGTATGCCGGCATCCAGCGCTGCATCTGTCGTGGCCCCAGGGTAAAAATACATGTCGTTGAAGCAGGTGGTACCGGAGGCCAGCATTTCTGCACAGGCCAGCAACGATCCGTCTCGGACGAAATCAGTAGACACATGGGCTTGCTCGGCGGGCCAGATTTTCTCCTTCAGCCAGTCCATGAGCGGCATGTCATCGCCAAAGCCGCGCAGCAGGCTCATGGCCGCATGGGTGTGCAGGTTGATGAGGCCGGGGATGAGCGCGTGACCGGGCAACTCCACACGGGGGGCCTCCGGATAGCGCGTGCGGGCCTGCCGGGACGGCAGGATCTCCCGGATGTGCCCATCGGCCACGACCACCGCGTGATCGCGCAGCACTACGGCGGCGGGCTCGACCGGAATGATCCAGCCTGCCTCGACCACCGTTTCCCGGCGCGAATCCATCTGCGTTTCCCTGGAAATAAAAAGGCCCCGCTCGCGCGGGGCCCTTTCTTAAAGAGATGCTCGGGTCGAAACTATTTCTTGGGCTTGGCCAAGCGGTCTGCACGGCCAACCACTTCGACCGTGACGCGACGGTTCGGCGCCAGACACTCGATGAGCTGCTTGCGCGCCATCTTGTTGTCGCAGAACTTCGTCACGGGGATGGGCTGCTTGTAGGCCTTGCCTTCCCAGAAGATGAGCTTCTGATCGACGCCCTTGCTGATGAGGTAGTCCTTGACGACCACCGCACGACGCTCGGACAGCTTCTGGTTGTAGGCGAGGCTGCCGATACGATCGGTATGCCCGGTCACGACCACCGCGCCGATTCTCACCGGACCGCGCTTGGCGCGTTTGTTGGCCTTGGCCAGGCCGGCGAGGAACTTGTCGGCATCCTTCCGGTTTTCGGCCGTCATCTCGGCCTTGGCGAACGGCATACCTTGCAGCTCGATCTTGTATTGAACATTAAGCGGCTTGGCTTTCTTCTTCTTGGCCGCTTTCTTCGCAGGCTTGGGCGCCGGCATCGGACGGGGCTCTGCCATCGGCTTCTTCACCAGATCGGGATCGCACTCGGCAATTGCCAGTGCCGGAGTCCATTGTCTGGTGCGCACGCAGACGCCCGCTCGCGGCGCCTTGACCACAGCGCCCGTCTTATCCGTCAGGTACCCATCTTTTGCCTGTGCTGCCGCCAATCCCGGTAGCAGCACACCCGCGGCCGCGAGGCCAATGAGGGTTGACCGGATCGTTGAATTCATGATTTTTGATCCTCCTGTAATCGCAATGAGTTAGGGACGTGCCGGAATAGCGAGCAACTCTCAGAGTCTCCCCGAGAGCTAACTAATATCACAACCGATTTACCAAGGCAAATTATGCGGTAATCATAACATGATTCTGACCCTAAAGCATATTTTCCTGTTGCTGAAATGAAACGGTAACGCTTCAAATCGGGGATTCCATGGCCTGGACGCGCACGGTTTGGGGTTCGCCTGTCACATCCCGGAACGGCGTAAACAGCAAGCCCGGCAGCGCGGCTGTGTGCCTTGAGTGTTCAGGGCAAGCCAGGGGTTCCCCGGGATGGCGAGCGGCCGTCGAGGAGCGGCCGCCATATATATATAAGTGTCGCCGGCTGCAAGCAGCATCCAGCTCACGGCAGAGGGCGAGAAGCTCGGTTGGCCTGGCAGGAACCGCAGGGCGATGCTTACTTCGAGCGCTGGCTCCGCCGGGAGTGGCGTTGGAGCGCAGGCGCTCCGCTGCGCCCGATCGGGCCGGACCCCCTGATGGCGTGATGCGCTCGAAACCATGCGGGCGATAGCCCGCCGAGTTGGTCGAGACCAGCAGACCGTCGTCGTAGCTCTCGCACCTGCAGCTTGCACGGAGATGAGGGCTTTCCGCATGCTAAAATCTCACCTTTTAAGCCGCCGCAACAACCCCGGTTTCCCCGCCTTGTAATGGATCAGATCGCCAAGGAAACGCTCCCCATCAGTCTCGAAGAGGAGATGCGTCGTTCGTATCTCGATTACGCGATGAGCGT
>DKAU01000138.1:0-10680 GCA_002450925.1 Thiobacillus sp. UBA6918
AGAATCGGACATCGTTAAAACTCGTTGTATTTGGCGGCATTGCCTCGCGCCTGATCGACCGGATATTTTTTTGCGTTGATTTCCAGTTTTTGTGCGGCGGCATCCAGCAAATCAATGCCAAGCAGGTCTGCAAGACGTGTAAGGTAAATCAGCACGTCGGCGATTTCCTGACGCACTTGCTCAAGGCGCTCGGGATCGAGGTTTGCGCTTTCCTCCGGGGACAGCCACTGAAAACGCTCTACCAGCTCGGCCGCTTCGACGATCAGTGCCATGGAAAGGTTTTTTGGGGTGTGGTAGTTCTCCCACTGGCGGGCAAAGGCGAATTCCCTGATTCGGGAACGCAGTTCCTCCAGCGAGGCGATGGGGGCTTCGTTCATGGCCCGGATTTTACTCCATCCGGCTACTGGCCCGGATTCGGTAGAATATGGCTTAAGACAATAGAAAATCAGCCGCATGCAAACCCTGACCGTCGATCTTGGCGATCGCAGCTATCCCATACACATTGGCCCCGGCCTGCTGGACCGGGCCGATCTCATCGTGCCGCATCTCTCGCAAAAACGCGTAGCGATCGTGACCAATACCACGGTGGGGCCGCTATATCTGGAACGGTTGACGAAGACGCTCACAGACGCAGGCGTGGAAGTGACGCCCATCGTTTTGCCGGATGGCGAGGAATACAAGGACTGGCAGACACTCAACCTGATTTTCGATGGATTGCTGAAAAGCCGTGCCGAGCGAAAGACCACGTTGATCGCCCTGGGCGGCGGAGTGATCGGCGACATGACAGGCTTTGCCGCGGCCTGCTACCAGCGTGGCGTGCCTTTCATCCAGGTGCCAACCACTTTGTTGTCGCAGGTGGATTCTTCCGTGGGTGGCAAGACCGGCATCAATCATCCGCTGGGCAAGAACATGGTCGGCGCGTTTTATCAGCCGAAGGTGGTGCTGGCGGATACAGAAACCTTGAAGACGTTGCCTGCGCGTGAACTGTCCGCGGGGCTTGCGGAGGTCATCAAGTACGGTCTCATCTGGGACGCGGAGTTCCTTTCCTGGCTCGAAGCCAACATGGAGAAATTGCGCGCACTGAATGCCGAAGCGATCAGCCATGCCATCTACCGTTCATGCGAGATCAAGGCGCAGGTCGTGGCTCAGGACGAACGCGAGGGCGGCATCAGAGCCATCCTTAATTTGGGTCACACCTTCGGCCACGCCATCGAAACCGGCATGGGCTACGGGAACTGGCTGCATGGCGAAGCGGTGGCGGCGGGCATGGTTCTGGCCGCGGATGCTTCGCGTCGCAAGGGTTGGTTGTCCGACGCTGATGTCGATCGGGCACGTGCAATTATTCGGGCCGCGGGCTTGCCGGACAACGCACCGGACCTGGGTGTAGATCGCTACATGGAATACATGGGCCACGACAAGAAAGTCGAGGCCGGAAAGATCCGCTTTGTGCTGCTGAAGAAAATCGGTGAGGCGGTAATTACTGCAGATATCTCTGCATCTGATCTCGGCGCTACGCTTACTCATTATGTCGCCAAGATCTGAAGCCAGTCGGCCTGAACTCGCGCCGTACGCCGCGCAAGATACGCTGACCAAAGGCAGGGTGAACGCCGAGCCGCCTGCCGCACCTCGTGGCGAATTCCAGCGTGACCGCGACCGCATTGTGCATTCCACCGCCTTCCGCCGCCTGGAATACAAGACGCAGGTATTCGTGAATCACGAAGGTGACCATTTCCGCACTCGCCTCACCCACAGCCTGGAAGTTGCGCAGATCGGCCGAACCATCGCCCGCATGCTGAATATCAACGAAGAACTGACCGAAGCGGTGTCGCTCGCGCATGACCTTGGCCATACACCCTTCGGCCACGCCGGGCAGGATGCCTTGAATGAAAGCATGAAGGATCACGGCGGCTTCGAGCACAACCTGCAATCACTCCGCGTGGTCGACAAACTGGAACAACGCTATGCGGAATTCGACGGGCTGAATCTCTGTTTTGAAACGCGCGAGGGCATCCTGAAACATTGCGCGCTCGCGAATGCGCGAGAATTGGGGGATCTGGGCCAGCGCTTCATCGACAAGAATCAGCCCTCACTGGAAGCCCAGGTTGCCAACCGCGCGGACGAAATCGCCTACAATAACCACGATGTCGATGACGGCCTGCGCTCGGGACTGTTGAGCGAAGATGGACTCATGGAGAGCAGGCTTTATGCACGCCATCACGACGAGGTAATGGCGAAATATCCCCAATTGACCGGTCGGCGCAAGACCAACGAGATTGTGCGGCGCATGATCAACACCCTGGTGCTCGATCTGGTAACAACGACGCAAGCCAATCTGGAACAGACGGGTGCAAAGAGTCTGGATGATGTGCGCAACGCGCCACCGCTGGTGGGATTCTCCGACCAGATTCGCGAACAGCAACAGGAATTGAAGCACTATTTGCGTGTGAACCTGTACCAGCACTATCAGGTGATGCGCATGACCAGCAAGGCCGCGCGCATCATTCAGTCGCTGTTCGATGCTTTTCATTCCGAGCCGAAACTGCTCTCGCCCGAACACAACGAGAACGTGCAGCGCGACGGTGCGCGTGCAATTTCTGACTACATTGCAGGCATGACTGACCGCTACGCCATGCGCGAATACAGAAGATTGTTTGGCGTGGAAGAAATCAGCGTTTGATCATGCCCGGGCGACAACAAAACAGGACACTTCATCCGCGCCTGACTGTTTAAGCGTTTGCGCCAGCGCATCCAGCGTGCTGCCGGTAGTCATTACGTCGTCGACAATTCCCACATGCAGACCTGCAACATCCGCTTTGCAACGGAAAGCACCCCGCATGTTTTTTCTGCGCGCCTCACGTTTCAGTCCTGCCTGGGATGGGGTGTCGCGTTCTCGTGCGGCCAGCGTAGCCTGCATCGGGACGCCGGTTTGCCGGGACAACTCGCGGGCGATTTCCGCTGCCTGGTTGAATCCGCGATCTTTTATCCGGTTTGCATGCAGGGGCATGGGGAGCCACAAATCCGGCAACGGGCCGTGCAGATGTTCGGCCATCAGTGTGCCCAACATCGGAGCAAGCGCGAGTTGTTCACTGTACTTGAGTTGCTGGATCAGACGGTCGATTGGAAATGCGTAGCTGAAAAGCGCCTGGGTGCTGGTAAAGGCGGGCTGTTCTTTCAGGCAATGGCCGCATGTTTCTCCCGTCGAGGTGGGTAGTGCGCATATGGGGCAGCCGTGCCTGCTCAGCCAGGGGAGATCGTCCCGGCAGGCAGCACACACCGGACCATGTGCGCCTTCGCAAAGAACGCAGTGAGCCGGGAAATGCTGCTCAATAATTGAGCGAATGTTCAATTTCGTGAAATCGATTTTTGACAGCAGGGATGCCTGCCAAGGATAATTCCTGCAAGTTTCCGGATGTTCCTATGAAAGTCAAACGCGTAATCAACGCCAAATCCTCGCGATTCTCTGCCCAGCTGTTCAATATCGCCAGCATTTTTGCGATAACGGCGGGTATTTCAGCGCTACTGCTGGGCAAGCTGCTGGCCAGCCACAAGATCGGTTTTTTGCCGTTCGTGCTTTCTTTTCCGCCCCTGATGATCTGGTTGGCGGCCTCGATTTTTGTCTACGCCAGCATCGCCCATCACCCCAACGAACGTACACGCCATTATCACCGTTGGGCTGGCTATCGCTTCTATGGGGCCACCGGCACGATGGTGGTATTCGGCCAACCTTTGTACGAGCTGATGGGTGGGTGGAACGGCCTGATGGTTGTTTGGGGCATTCTGTTTCTGGTCGTGGTGCCCTGGGGCCTTTACGACATCATCAAAGCGGCCAGAGAAGACTGGCAGGACATGACCATTGAGGTAGCCATCCATGAGTAGTTGCAATTGTTCCTCCATTCACGTGCACAAGCCCGTGGACACCAAAGTGCCCGTGGAATCGGTTGAGGCTTTGTTTGAAAAACCCTTCAACGATCTGCTATTCGAAGCCCAGACGGTGCATCGCCAGCATTTCGATCCCAACAAGGTCCAGTTGTCCACGCTCTTGTCGATCAAGACTGGCGGTTGCCCGGAAGACTGCGGTTACTGCCCGCAGTCGAAGCGTCCCCCCGACGCCGTTCCGGACGAGCCGATGCTTGATATCGATGCGGTGCTGACAGCGGCAAAAGCAGCAAAAGATGCTGGCGCGACCCGCTTCTGCATGGGTGCGGCATGGCGCGGACCAAAGCAGCGTGACCTTGATCCGGTGCTGGGCATGGTGCGTGAAGTGAAGGCGCTGGGGCTGGAAACCTGCTGCACGCTGGGCATGCTACGCGAAGGGCAGGCTGAACAGCTTCGCGACGCAGGGCTCGACTACTACAACCACAACCTCGATTGCGCGCCCGAGTTTTATGGCGAGATCATTTCCACGCGCGATTTCGATGACCGTCTCGACACACTCAACAAGGTACGGGGTGCCGGCATCAATGTCTGTGCTGGCGGCATTGTTGGCATGGGTGAATCGCGCATGCAGCGCGCCGGACTTTTGGCGCAGTTGGCAAGCCTTGATCCGCCGCCGGAGTCGGTGCCAATCAACCTGTTGGTGCAAGTCGAAGGTACTCCGCTTCATGGAACCGAAGCGCTGGACCCGATCGAGTTTGTTCGCACCATCGCGGTCGCACGCATTCTCATGCCAACGTCCCATGTGCGCCTGTCAGCCGGACGCCAGCAGATGAGCGATGCCGTCCAGTCACTGTGCTTTCTGGCCGGTGCCAATTCCATTTTCTACGGCGACAAGCTGCTTACGACGGGAAATCCAGAGTGGGAGCGCGACCAGGCGTTGTTCAACAAGCTTGGCCTGATGCCTGCATGACGGAGTTTTCCGCGCTGACTCGGATTGAAGAGAGTCTGTCGCAACTGGAAGCGGACAGCCTGTTGCGCAAACGGATGTTGCTTGAGTCCCCCCAGGGCACGCATGTCCGGGTTGATGGCCGCGATCTGATTTCCTTCTGCAGTAATGACTATCTCGGGTTGGCCAATGATCCGAGGCTTGCACAGGCTGCGCATTCGGCAATAAACGAATGCGGGGTGGGAGCAGGGGCTTCGCATCTGGTTACCGGACATCACCGCCTGCACCACGAATTCGAACAGGCGTTTGCGCGATTTGTCGGCAAGCCCGCTGCGCTTCTGTTTTCGACGGGCTACATGGCCAATATCGGTGTGCTGACAGCGCTGCTCGGAAGGCATGGCGAGGTGTTCGCCGACCGACTCAATCATGCCTCGCTCAATGATGCCGCGCAACAGTGCGGTGCCACGTTCACCCGCTATGCGCATGCAGATCTCGATCAACTGGAAGCGCAGCTCAAGAAAAGTAAGGCAAGCGACAAGCTGATCTGCACGGATCTGGTGTTCAGCATGGACGGCGATGTTGCGGATGTAGATCGACTGTTGTCGCTGGCGGAAAGTCATGATGCCTGGCTCTATCTGGATGATGCGCATGGTTTTGGTGTGCTCAACGATGGCCGCGGCGGGATGACCGAGGCAGCCAGGAAAAGTAGTCGCGTGATATACCTTGCCACGCTCGGCAAGGCGGCTGGCGTTTTCGGTGCTGCGGTGGCTGCGCACGCAAGCGTGGTCGAATGGCTGGTGCAAAAGGCGAAGACTTATGTCTATACCACCGCCATGCCACCGATGCTGGCAGCTTCCTTGCAGGAAAGCCTGAAGCAGGTAGAGATCGGAAGTTCGCGCCGTGAAATCCTGGGTCAGCATGTTTCGAAACTTCGCGAAGGACTGGGAAGCCTTCCGGGCTGGCATTTGATGGATTCCAATACGCCGATACAACCACTGGTTGTTGGCGAGAATGCAGAAGCAATGGCGCTTTCGAAAGCGCTCCTGGAACGCGGCCTGCTGGTGCCGGCTATTCGTACTCCAACGGTTCCAAAGGGCAGCGCGAGGCTACGCATTTCGTTGTCTGCTGCTCACTCAGAAGCGGAGGTGGGGATGCTGGTGGCGGCCATCAGGGACTTGGCGCAAGCATGAGTGCCGGTGAAGGCCTGGTGTTGCTGCATGGCTGGGGTACGCATCCCGTCATATGGGAGCCCCTGCTCGAATACCTTCCGGGTGCGCGTGTCTTGCCATTACCCGGATATGCGGGCAGCGAGGCAACGGCAGATTTTGGTGGCATGGTCGAGAGTCTTGCCGATCAGATCGATGAAGGAAGTGTTCTTGTCGGCTGGTCGCTGGGCGCGTTGGTCGCTATGCGTATGGCGCACGAATATCCCGGCAAAGTTTCTCACCTTGTGTTGATCGGTTCCACTCCCTGTTTCGTGAATCAGGGTAGTTGGTCAAATGGGGTCGACGCAGAAGTTTTCGATCAGTTTGCCCGAAGCCTGGAAGCAGGTTATGCGGACACCATCAGACGTTTCCTTGCATTGCAGGCTCATGGCTCCAGCAGTGTGAGAGTAGTGCTGACTCAATTACGACGGCGCCTGCTTGACCAGCCCCGGCCACCGGCCGGCGTGCTTGAATCCGGGCTTGAGATACTGCAAACGGTGGATCTGAGAAACATGGTGGGAAAACTGAATGTACCTGTAACCCTGATCCACGGAACGGGGGACAAACTCGCTCCAATGGCGGCAGCGAATTGGCTTGCAAGTGCCATACCTGACGTAGCGCTACATGAAGTGCATGGCGCCGGACATGCTCCTTTTCTTTCTCATACGGAAGATGTGGCCAAGATGATCGCAGGGGCTGTGCGTGGCTGAATTCGGCGTCGACAAAAAGGAAGTTGCTCGCTCATTCGGGCGGGCTGCATACGGCTACGATGCACATGCTGTATTGCAGCGCGAGGTGACGGGCAGGCTTGCCGAACGACTACAGCTGATGAATTTGGACCCCGGCCGGATTCTGGACCTCGGTTGCGGGACGGGACATGGGCTCTCCCTTCTCGGGCAATCCTTTCCCAAAGCGGAGATGCTTGCGCTAGACATTGCATTGCCAATGCTTGAGGCTGCCCGTATCAAAACGCCATCAGTATCCTGGCTTGAAAGTATTGTTCGGGGTCTCATGGGCAAAGCTTCTGCCAATGCATATTTTGTTTGTGCTGACATAGAACGATTGCCATTCAAGAAATCCATTGCGGACCTGGTCTGGTCGAGTCTCGCGCTGCAATGGATGAATGATCCGGAAGCCACTTTCAGAGAATTGCATCGCGTGTCTGCGCCGGGTGGTCTGCTCATGTTCTCAACTTTCGGTCCGGATACCCTGAAAGAATTGAGGCAAGCGTTTTCCGTGGTCGATGGCGGAAGCCATGTCAGCCGCTTCGTGGACATGCATGATATCGGTGACATGCTGGTGCATGCCGGATTTCAACACCCTGTAATGGAAATGGAAGTGTTGACCCTGACCTATTCCGATCTCAAGTCACTGATGCGGGATTTAAAAGGCCTGGGCGCGCATAATGCTGCAGCAGACAGGTCGCGAGGCTTGATGGGCAAATCTTCCTGGAAGAAACTGGAGCAGGCATACGAGGCCTTCCGCAAGGATGGCCGTTTGCCGGCAAGTTTTGAGGTGGTTTACGGCCATGCATGGGCAGGCGACAAGACCCGCCTTGAAGATGGCCGTCAGGTCATTCAGTTCAACATTCAGCAACGCCAGTCAGGCTTGCGAAAATGAACATCCCCAAGGGAATCTTTATTACCGGCACTGACACTGGCGTGGGGAAAACCTATGCAGCATGCCTGCTTGTGGAGTCCCTCAAGAAACTGGGTTTGCGTGTTGCCGTGATGAAACCTGTGGCTGCAGGGGTTGATGAAGATGGCCTGAACGAAGATGTTCGGCTTTTGATGAAGGCCTCGAATGTCGACGCGCCCTTGCAGTGGGTCAATCCGTACTGTTTTGGTCCTCTGGTAGCTCCTCATCTTGCAGCGCAAGATGTCGGTGAACCCATGCAAATGGAGGTGATTTCCCATGCCTACAAGAAGCTTACGGAAATCTCGGATGTCGTCGTGGTCGAGGGAGCAGGCGGATTTCTTGTGCCTTTTGATTCGCATTCAGGCATGGATCGGATACCGAAGGAACTGAAGTTGTCAGTGATCATGGTGGTGGGCTTGCGACTCGGTTGTCTGAATCATGCGAGCTTGACGGAAGAGGCAATAAGAAATCGTGGCATGACAGTTGACGGGTGGATTGCAAACCGGGTTGATCCTGAAATGCTCGAACAAGAAAAAAACCTCGATGCGCTCCGTAGTATTTTATGCTCACCCTTTCTTGGTGATGTGCCATGGAAGGGGACATCTTTGATTAATCTTGTGGCAATGAAATCTTGATAAGGGGCTGGTGGACTGATTTATTAGATTATAAGAATACTCGTGAATAAAGATGTTTAATCAATAAATCAATTAGTTAAGTAAGTGCTTAGCTTGCCCGCAGAGGGCGAACAGGTGTACATTCCGTGACAATTTGTCGCAGCTTGGGTTATTGGATGCCGCTGGCACTGAACGCATACCCCTATAAAGAGCATGGTCGTTTTTCCTACTGTTCTCGGCCAAATTGCTCTTTGACTCCGGGGCGTCGCAAGCTGGCGTTTGGATTGATAGCAGCAATGACTTTACTTGTTGCGAGCGGGTTTGGATTGCTGGGGTACTGGCTGGTTTTGCCGTTTGCTGGATTGGAAGTCGGCGTGCTGGCATGGGCCTTTGAAACAGTAGGCAAGCGTAGCGATGACTATGAATCCGTCAGTATAGATGGGGATGAGATTCTGGTTGAGCGCCGTCAGGGGCAAAACGTTGAGCGTCGCAGCTTCAACTGCCACTGGGTGCGACTGGTGAAAGAAACAAGGCGTGGTGGAAGAGTGGAACTTGCATTGCGCTCCCATGGCCGCGACACGAAATTGGGCCTGTTCCTGACTGACGAAGGCCGGATGGAACTGGCAGAAGAATTGCAGACCTGGCTGAAGCCGGGCCAATAAAACTAGACAGCATTAATTTTGAGGAGGATGGGGAAGACATGAAAAGAAGCATGCTCGGCAAAACGCTGACAGCCCTTTCCGGGATCATGATCTCGGGAGCGGTCTGGGCAGACTACCAACTAAATATGCGCGAGCCTCAATCGGCTCTGGCCAAAGATGTTTATGACCTGCACACCATGATCAATCTGGTGTGTCTTGGAATTTTCATCGTTGTGTTTGGTGCGATGTTCTATTCCATCTGGAAACACCGCAAGGCTGCAGGTCACCAGGCTGAGCATTTTCACGAGAACACCACCGTGGAAATAATCTGGACCATCATCCCCTTCTTCATTCTTGTGGGCATGGCCTACCCGGCTACCAAATCGGTATTGGCCATGAAAGACACGTCCAACCCTGACATGACTATCAAGGTCACTGGTTACCAGTGGAAGTGGGAATACGATTACCTGAAAGATGGCGTTAAATTTTTCAGCACCCTGTCAACGCCTCGCGATCAGATCGAAAACAAGGCCGCGAAGGGCGAGCATTATCTGCTCGAAGTGGACGAGCCCCTGGTTGTCCCTGTTGGCAAGAAGGTGCGCGTTCTTCTCACTGCCGGTGACGTGATCCACTCGTGGTGGATTCCAGAACTGGCAGTCAAGCAGGATGCCATTCCTGGTTTCATTCGCGATGCATGGTTCAAATCTGAAACCACCGGCACTTTCCGTGGCCAGTGCGTGGAATTGTGCGGCAAGGACCATGCCTTCATGCCGATCGTTGTAAAGGTGGTCACACAGGAAGAATATGACGCTTGGCTGGCTTCCAAAAAAGGTGGGGCCGAGATGGCTGCTGCTGACAACACCAAGACCTTCACTCAGGAAGAGTTGATGGCCAAGGGTGCGGAAGTTTACGAAAAGAACTGCGCAGCTTGCCATCAGGCCAATGGTGCCGGTGTGCCCGGTGCATTCCCGGCGATTACCGGTTCCCCGACTGCCACCGGCCCGATCGATGCTCATATCAGCACAGTAGTTAACGGCCGTCCTGGTACCGCCATGGCAGCATTCGGTGGCCAGCTTTCTGAAGCCGATATCGCTGCGGTGGTTACCTACCAGCGAAATGGCCTGGGTAACAGCGTGGGCGATATGGCTCAGCCTGCACAGGTTACAGAAATCAAGGGTGGCGCGGTTGCCGCGGCCCCGGCAGCGAATTAACGGATAAGGGATAAGAGGAGACTACATAATGGCGCACGACGCAGCTCACGCCCACGACGACCACGGCCACGGCCATCCCACCGGGATAATGCGCTGGCTGACCACGACCAACCACAAGGACATCGGCAGCCTGTATATGTGGTTTGCCGGCATCATGTTCCTGGTTGCAGGAACCATGGCCCTGATTATCCGTGCCGAACTGTTCCAGCCCGGTTTGCAGTTTGTGCATCCGGACTTTTTCAACCAGATGACGACGTTGCATGGCCTGATCATGGTGTTTGGCGTGATCATGCCGGCCTGGGCAGGCTTTGCCAACTGGCAGATCCCGCTCATGATCGGTGCACCCGATATGGCGTTCCCCCGCATGAACAACTGGGGTTTCTGGGTGCTGCCGGTGGCCGGCTTCCTGCTGATCGTTTCGCTCTTTCTGCCCGGTGGTGCCGTAGCAGGTGGATGGACAATGTATCCGCCGCTGTTCATCCAGGGAGGCATGAGTTATGACGTTACCATCTTCGCGGTGCACATCCTTGGTGCTTCGTCGATCATGGG
>DKAU01000138.1:10687-17972 GCA_002450925.1 Thiobacillus sp. UBA6918
CACCACATGTTCACCGTGGGCATGCCGGCAACCGCTCAGTTGTTCTTCATGTACTCAACCATGCTGATCGCTGTACCGACAGGCGTGAAGGTGTTTAACTGGGTGGCAACCATGTGGAAGGGTTCGATGACATTTGAAACCCCGATGCTGTTCGCGATTGCATTCGTTTGCCTGTTTACCATCGGCGGTTTCTCTGGATTGGTTTGTGCGATGACTCCGGTGGACATCCAGATCCATGACACCTACTACGTGGTGGCGCACTTCCATTATGTGCTGGTGTCCGGTGCGCTGTTTGCGATCATCGCCGGCATCTACTACTGGCTGCCCAAGTGGACGGGTCACATGTATGACGAGAAACTTGGCAAGCTGCACTTCTGGCTGTCAGTGATCGGCATGAATGTCACATTCTTCCCGATGCACTTCCTGGGTCTGGCTGGCATGCCACGACGCTACGCTGACTACGCGCTGCAGTTCGCAGAGTTCAACGCAATTGCTTCGGTAGGTGCGTTCATCTTCGGCCTCAGCCAGCTGATTTTCCTGGTTGTGATTATCAAAGCGATCAAGGGTGGTCAGAAGGCAACTGATCAAGTTTGGGAAGGTGCAGAAGGCCTGGAGTGGACTGTTCCGTCACCGGCTCCGTACCATACCTTCGAGACGGCCCCGGTCGTCAAGTAAGGGTAACAAGGGCGGTGCTTGCACCGCCCGTTTTTGAATTGGTGTAGTGAAGGCAATATGCAGCAGAAATCGCGCAACATCCTGACAGGACTGATTCTTGCAGCCATCGCGATCGGGATATTCCTGTATACCGTGATGAATGCAACTCCCTGATATGGAAAAGTCTGGCAACCGAGTACTGCTGAAAAAACTGTTGATAGTAACGGTCGGCATGTTCGGTTTCGGTTACGCCATGGTGCCGTTCTACTACAAGATTTGTGAAGTGACTGGTCTCAATGCCGGCGATGCTCAGGTACTGGCCAAGAATACCCAGGTGGACGCCAGCCGCACTATCACCATGGAATTCGATGCCAACGTTGATGCTAATTTGCCCTGGAAGTTTTCTCCGGTAGAGAAGAGCGTCACGATGCATCCGGGTGAAATGGTGCAGGTGCTGTTTGACGTGGAAAACCTTGCTGACCATGACATAACGGGGCAGGCGATTCCAAGCTACGGCCCTCAACTCGCTGGAAGGTATGTAAAGAAAATCGAGTGCTTCTGTTTTACCGGGCAAACGCTAAAGGCAGGAGAGAAGCGAAAAATGCCGGTAATGCTGGTAATGGAGCCAGACTTGCCGAAGGATGTGAATACAGTGACCTTGTCCTATACATTTTTTGTACAGCCTGGTTCTGACAAAAGTGTAGAAAGTAAGGAAACGAAAGCTGTAAATGGCTGAACGGGGAGGTTTCCTACAGGCAGCCAAGGCAGTTTTCTGGAGTTTTTTTGGGGTAAGAAAAAAATCGCATTACGAGAATGACGCGATCAAGCTTACCCCGGTGCAGGTGATCGTGACCGGGATACTCTCGCTTGTTCTGTTCATATTTGCGGTACTGGGCGTGGTGTTGTTGGTTGCAAGATAAGTATGGTTTAACACAATTACATTGAACGATTAAGAGGAGAGGAGACAAGAACATGTCATCACAAACTGGCGGTTACTACCTACCCGCACCGTCCCATTGGCCCATCGTGGGTTCCGTGGCGCTGACATTGATGGCACTCGGTGCCACCTTCATGATCAACGGTGTAAGCGGTGGTTGGATGTTATGGGCGGGTTTGGGTGTGCTGACTATCATGCTGTTTGGATGGTTTGGCACAGTAATTCGTGAAAGCGAGGGCGGCAAGCATAACAAGCAGGTCGACCTTTCCTTCCGCTGGAGCATGAGCTGGTTCATCTTCTCGGAAGTCATGTTCTTTGCGGCATTCTTTGGCGCCCTGTTCTACATGCGTGTTTTGTCGGTGCCGTGGCTTGGTGAGGGTGATACGGCTGAACAACTTTGGCAAGGTTTTAATTCGGCATGGCCTGCTTCCGGCCCCGGTCTTGCTGCCGATGGCTTCAAGTTTTCACCCATGGGTGCATGGGGAATTCCCGCCATCAATACTCTGCTTCTGTTGTCTTCCGGCGTAACGGTTACCTGGGCGCACTGGGGTCTCAAGAAAGGCAACCGCCAGCAACTGGTTCTGGGCCTGTTCCTGACGGTAGCGCTGGGCGTAACCTTCTTGTGCCTGCAGGCCTATGAATATCACCATGCCTACACCGAAATGGGCCTGACTCTTGGCGCGGGTGCTTATGGCGCGACCTTCTTCATGCTGACCGGTTTCCATGGTTTCCATGTGACCGTTGGTACGCTCATGCTGATCGTGATCCTGGGCCGTTCCATGAAGGGCCATTTCACGCCTGAGCACCACTTTGGTTTTGAAGCGGTTTCCTGGTACTGGCACTTTGTGGACGTGGTCTGGCTTGGCCTGTTCATTTTCGTGTACTGGCTGGTCTGAGACGGCGGCCAATAAAAAATGAAAGGCCGCGCTATGCGCGGCCTTTTTCATTGGGTTGTTCCCTTTCTTATCAGCGCAGGCCGGTTTGGGGTATCAGTCCAAAGTAATAGCTCGCCATCAGCATGATGAAAAGGACGACGGAGAGTGAGATGCGCAGGGTTAGCGCCTTGACGGTTCTGTCTGATTGTCCCTTGTCCTTGACCAGGTAAAAAAGCGCGCTACCCAAGCTTAGGAAAATGAAAACCAGAAAGAGAATGACGATAATGCGCATGGAAGCACCGTTAATTGGTAATTGAGTTAGTGTAACCTGTCTGTCATGCGTTTCGGAAACTACATTTTTCGCCCGGGCTTGTGGCCAACGATTGCCGGGTTGTTTTTTTTCTTTCTCACCCTCTGGCTGGGCAATTGGCAGTTATCCCGTGCGGAATACAAGCGTTCACTTCAGGCACGCTACGACCACATGCAGCTGGATGGCACAGTCAGAATCGGCGCAGAGGAATTGAACCTGAACGACGTGTTGTTCCGTTCAGTCGAAGTACGCGGCAGATTTGCTCCTGAAAAGGAAATATACATAGACAATCGCGTATACAAGACGCTGGCCGGATTTCATGTGCTTGTTCCATTTCTGCTAGACGGCACCTCTCAGTACGTGCTCGTCAATCGGGGTTGGGTTCCGCTGGCAGGGGGAAAACGGGATGAATTGCCCAGGGTGAAGCAAGTGGAGGGTGTAGTAATATTGCGTGGCATCGCAACCGACACCCGGACGCGATATCTGGAGTTAAACGGCGCCGCCCCTCAGGGAAAGCTATGGCAGAACCTGAACTTCGAGAAATATCGGGAATACTTCGGGAAGCCGCTGCAACCCATTGTCATCGAGCAAACCACGGATACCCAAGATGGGTTGGTACGTGACTGGCCGAGACCGGATACTGGCGTTGGAACACACATCAGTTATGCCATCCAGTGGTTCGGGCTTGCGGCAACGATTGTTGTGCTGTGGATTGCATTGAATATCAGAAAATCAAACCCTGCGGAGGAGAAGTGAATCAACGAGTCAAGCTGCTACTGCTGATCGGGCTGTTTGCGTTACCGGTGGTGGCCTCTTATCTTGCCTATTACGTCTGGCAGCCAACTGGGCGCAAGAACTATGGCGAACTGATCAAACAAGTTGACGTCAAGCTTAAGGGTACGAGTTTGAACGGTGAGCCTGTTGATGTCGAAACGCTTAAAGGCAAGTGGGTCATGGTTTATGTTGGTGGTGGAGAATGCCCCAAGAATTGCCAAGACCTTCTCTACGCCATGCGACAGATACGCACCATCCAGGGCAAGGAAATGGATCGGATCGAGCGTCTCTGGGTAATGACGGATAACCGTATTCCCAATGAAGAGCTGCAAAAAACACATGCCGGTTTGGTGTATTTGAGGACAGGACCTTCAAGCGTGACGCAGTTTCCCGGGGGTGAGATTGCCGGCCATCTATACATGATCGATCCGCTTGGGCACTTGATGTTGCGCTGGCCGCAGAATCCCGACCCGAAAAGCATGGTCAAAGACGTTAAGTTGTTGTTGAAAGCATCCCAGATTGGATAAACATGAATTTGTATAAAAGGCTGATTTTTTTCGCAACGCTACTTGCATTGGGCGTAGTGGTTTTGGGGTCTTACGTCAGGCTTTCCGATGCGGGTCTCGGTTGCCCCGATTGGCCAGGGTGCTACGGAAAGCTGACGCCTCATTTGGCATCCGAAGAAATCAATCAGGCGTTGGCCGAAAATCCGGTCGGCCCGGTAAGCCATGCAAAGGCATGGAAGGAGATGGTGCATCGTTATTTTGCGGGCACGCTGGGATTGCTGGTTNNCTGGCGTTGCTAACCTGGCTGTGGCAGCGAGAATGCGGCCCTTCCCTGACTGGCATGCTGGACGTGCGGGCTTATCGGAGCTGGGGGGTTCTGGCGTTGTCTGCGGTCGTGGTCCAGATCATTCTGGGCGGTTGGGTCAGCACCAACTATGCGGCCCTGGCCTGTTCGGACTTTCCCTTGTGCCACGGACGGTGGTTGCCAGACATGGAGTTTTATTCTGCTTTTACCCTGCATCGAGAATTGGGCATGGATGCCAGCGGAAATCTCCTTTCGCTGCAGGCATTGACCGCGATTCACTGGACTCACCGTTTGTGGGCAGTCGCCGTTTTGTTGCTGGTAGGTACGGCAGCGTTCAAGCTTGCGCGTCTGAGGGGCTTGTGTGTTTGGGGCATGTTCCTGGGTGTGTTGTTATTGGTCCAGCTTGGTCTGGGTATCAGCAACATACTGTTCAGCTTGCCACTTGCTTTGGCCGTGGCGCATAACGCTGGAGCGGCGTTGTTACTTGCTACGCTCGTGGTGATAAACTTTCGGCTCTTCAACATGAGGTAGAACATGACGACAGGAGTCATGCTGAATAACGTTGCTTGCCGGTGCCAGGAATACCTGGCTTTGTGCAAGGTGCGCGTCGTTTCACTGATTGTGTTTACGGCAGTGATTGGCATGTTTCTGGCCACTCCCGGCATGGTTCCGTTTCAGGTGCTGTGGGCTGGTACACTTGGAATTGCGCTGGTCTCTGCAGCAGCAGCAGCGTTCAACTGCCTCGTTGAACAGAAGATTGATGCCGTCATGGCGCGCACACGTGCCAGACCCTTGCCGCTCGGCAAGCTGACAAACAATCAGGTCGTACTGTTTTCCGGGGTAATCGGAGGCGCTGGCCTTTATCTTTTAAACACCCTGGTCAACCCGCTCACCATGTGGCTGACCTTGGCCACCTTTGTTGGTTATGCGGTGATCTACACGGTCATCTTGAAACCCTCTACACCGCAAAATATCGTGATTGGTGGCGCGTCAGGAGCGATGCCGCCGGTTCTGGGTTGGGCTGCCGTGACCGGCGAAGTCAGTCACGATGCCTTGCTTCTGTTCCTGATCATCTTTGCCTGGACACCGCCCCATTTCTGGGCGTTGGCGCTCTATCGCAAGGACGAGTATGCGCGTGCCGGCCTCCCGATGCTGCCCGTGACGCATGGCGAGAGGTTCACCCGCTTGCATGTGCTGTTTTACACCATCATTCTCCTGGCGGTCAGTATCCTGCCGGTCACCACTGGTATGGGAGGATGGATCTACCTGATTTCTGCCCTGGGTTTGGGTGGGGGCTTTATCGCCTACGGCTGGGGCTTGTGGAAGAACTACTCGGATGAGCTGGCCAAGCGTACGTTTCGTTACTCACTCTGGTACCTGAGTCTGCTTTTTGCCGCCATGCTGGTGGATCATTATTTCAAGCTGCCAGTAGGGGGCTGACTGGTACTAAATTTCCTGGGATATTCGGACCACTTTGTTATAATTTAGGCAATTCCACGCCTTTCGGGGTTGTGCCTATATGATTCTGTCACGCACCAGTCAGTATGCCGTTCAGGCCCTGATCTACATGGCGACCCAGCCAACGGGTACGCCCATTCTCAATAAGGATATTGCGGCCAAACTAAATGTGCCCGCACCTTATCTGGCCAAAATTCTGCAAAGTCTTGCCAAAGGCAATCTGCTGTATTCCTTCAGGGGTCGACTGGGAGGTTTTTGCCTGAAGGAAGAAGGCTCCAGGATGACCTTGATGGATGTTTTATTGCTGACCGAAGGGCCGGCTTTTACCCAGAGTTGTCTTCTTGGCCTGAAAAAATGTTCGGACGAGACCGCCTGTCCGGTGCATTTTCGTTGGGCACCGGTCAAGGAAAAGATCATAAGCCTGCTCAAGGAAACGACCCTGGACAAGCTTGCCAAGGCCGTTCAGTCGGGGAAGTATCGATTGGCTGACCTGCCAGCAGCAGCGATGGATCCGAACGGGGAGTAATGAGACGTTTCCTGCTGTTTTTGCTGGTTGTCGGGTTGGCGGCGTGCGGGAAAAGCGAAACTGCCAGTGAGCCCAAATTCCTCGCGACAGACATCACCGGCGTTCCATGGGGACGTGATTTCAAACTGACTGACCACAACGGAAATACGCACACGTTGGCAGATTTTCGCGGCAAGGTCGTCGCGCTGTTTTTCGGTTATACCCATTGCCCGGATGTCTGCCCGACCACATTGGCCGGTCTCTCGCAGACGATGCGCTTGTTGGGAACTGATGCGCAGAAAATACAGGTGTTGTTTGTCACGATCGATCCTGAACGTGATACGCAGGATTTGCTGGCGAAGTTTGTGCCCGCATTTGATCCTTCGTTTATTGGGTTGTATGGCGATGCCAAGGCAACTAAAGAAGCGGCAGATAATTTTCGGGCAGATTATCGGAAGCATCCCGGGAAATCGGGTTATACGATGGATCATTCAACGTTCATGTACGTAATCGATGCACAGGGCAAGCTGCGTTTGCTTGCTGGCGACAGGGAGCCGGCCGATATGCTGGCGCAGGACATACGGCTATTGTTGGCAAGCACGCGCTGACAGGCTGCGGTATGATAACCAGGCTTATTAATTATTGATCGGCAGGGGAAGATTACATGGATTTGCTGTTGGCAAATTATCGTTGGTTGTTCGACGTAGCGTCGGGCAATAAACACATGGGCGATTCTGCATATTCTGCGAACCTTTGCTCGCAATGTAAGGCGGGTGGTGTCCCCCATGGTTGAGGCGGGCAGCGATTTCCCCAGCAGGTTGTTGGTGTTGCTGCGCGAATCGCGCTGGTTGTTGCTGGTTGCCGGAGCGCTGTATTTCACCGTTGCCTTGTATGGCTACAATCCTGCCGATCCCGCATGGTCCCATAGTGTCACGGGTGCCAAGACCCTGAATCCGGGCGGC
>DKAU01000077.1 GCA_002450925.1 Thiobacillus sp. UBA6918
CCCCTGCGATAGCCGACCACCGCAATATGAAAGAGGTTTTCCAGTTCTGGGAAAGCGGTGGCAATTTGCTGCCGCATTGCTTGTGCAAGCGAATCCGCCAATACGGCGGCATCATCTGCGTGCGGCGCCAGCAGGGCAAAATCCGAACCGCGAACCCGGGCAGCCAGCCATCCATCCTGTACGGCGCATTCCTTGTTTAGCAAGTCCGCCACGGATTGCAGCAGCTGATCGGCTTTGGCGTGCCCCAGCTTGGCGTTGATCGAATCAAGGTCTTCAAGGCGAACAATCGCCAGCAGTCCCGCGCCCATCTCTTCAGTAATAAGCGCTTCGTGCAGACGATTGATAAACAATTCGCGCTTGGGCAAACCTGTGACAGGATCGTGGTTTACCTGCTGGCGCAGGAATTCAAGCCGAGCAGCCTCATCAGCGAACATCTGTTTTACGCGGGCCACCATCTCGTTCATGGCTTGCACGACACTCTTCAGTTCTGGAATTTTGGGGACTTCGACGCTAATGAATTGCCGCTTGGTGATGGCGCGTGCCTGCTCGACCACGTTGTCTAGCGGTCTGGTGATCAACCGCAGCATCAGGGTGCCAATCAAGCCGGCGATGATGCCCCCCACCAGAAACCATGCAAAAAGCTCCATGGTGCTTTCCCACAGGTCCTGATAGGCGAATTTGCTCTGGCTGATAAGGGTAATGGTTCCAAA
The DNA here is from genome assembly GCA_002450925.1 of Thiobacillus sp. UBA6918. Taxonomy (GTDB): domain Bacteria; phylum Pseudomonadota; class Gammaproteobacteria; order Burkholderiales; family Thiobacillaceae; genus UBA6918. Next base: position 711 of record DKAU01000077.1, read on the forward strand.
CTGCTTCCAGCCATCCTGCACGTGTGCAATGCCGGGGGCAGCCTTGATGGGAAAGAGGCTGACAAACCAGGAGGGCGCACCGATTTCTGTTGAGGCTTCCTGTTTGCGCTCGACGATGACTTTGCCAACCGGATCGGTAAGGTTTATCTCCTGGTAATGGCCGGTATCAAACTGGGCTGAAAGCAGAAGCTCGATGGTGACGGGATCTTTCTCCCGGATTTGCGACATGGACAAGGCAAGCGCCGTGGCATTGTCCAGGTTTTTCAGATAAAGCTGCTTTTCCAGATAGCTTCGTGCCGAGTATGCATTTACCAGCAGGCTGGTGGCAAAGGCGGCAACGGTAAGCCCGATAACTGCCAGCCAGATTCGTCTAAACAGGGACATAAGCTATTTCTCCAGCATCAAGTTTTCTTCAATATGGCCCAAAAACAGCCAAAACTATTCAATTCCTTCTTCCTGCATACGCTCAAGCACATCGCGCCAACGCGACAGCCGAGCAGTGGGGTTGCCGGAAGACTTTTCCGACGGGCCGCTGCCGACCCACAGGCCCTCGCTGTTAAAACTGAATACCGGGTACAAGTCATTTCTGCGTGAGGCCTGCCTAATCTCCGGAATCAGATTGTCCAAAATCAGGGGTTCCTGTCTTGGCGAAGGGTAATATGCCAGTACCATGTGTGCCTGCGAGATCCCGTTCAGTTGAGCTTTAACATAAGTCAGCCTCAGTTTGTCCTGGGGAACGCCAATACTCCTGAGTGAAACGTACTTGGCTATGGCAAAGTCTTCGCAATCCCCCTCGCCACGCCCCAGAAATTCCAGCGGTGTGGCCCAGTAATCGGCCTTTTTCCAAACCACCACATCGTCAAGAAACAGGATTTTCTGGTTAAAAAAATCGTTAATGCGGACAATTTGGTCTGATTCTGGCTGCCCTTTCGCCTTGACCAGCACCTCGCGCCACTGGTTGACCGCCAAAACTGCAGGCGAACCATAGCGCGCCTGGGCCAACTGGAGCATTTTCTCCACGTTGGGCAATGCTGCCTGGGGATTGGGAATTGCCAGAAAAAATGCCCCAATAGCCAGGCATTTTCCGATTAATCCGCTTTGTCGAAAATACAACATTAGTGGTAATTAGGTTGCAACCCAAAACCCGCATGGTTGCGGGTATTTCAAGTTTGCGCTTATCATTTGGAGTCCTATACCCATAAATATCGGCTTTCTGGCCGAAAAACTGCAGGAAAAAGCGGAGAATAAAAATTAGTTCTGCTGCCCAGCATCTACTAAGGTGATTGGGGAGACGTTATGAATTTTTCTTGAAGGGGTTTGTCATGATTCGTTCGTTATTCAAGGTTTCAATTTTGGCTGCAATGGTAACTACCGCCTATGCCGAGCCAATAACGCTAAAAGATGCAGCTCAGGAAGCTGTGCTGCGCAACCCGGAAGTGCAAGCCAAGTGGCATGCATACAAGGAAGCCACCGAAACCGTTGATACCGTCAAGGGTCGTTACCTGCCCAGGGTAGACCTCAATGCCGGAATCTTTAAGGAATGGAAGGATGACCCGGCCGCTGCCGGCGGCGACCGTGATTTCACCTCAAAGGGTATTGAGCTTCGTCTCAACCAAATCCTGTTTGACGGCTTTGCCACCCGCAATGACGTCAAGCGCCTGAACTATGCCCAGCGCGTCCGTTACTACGAGCTGCTGGATGCTTCCGAAGAAGTGGCGCTGGAAACCATGCGCGCCTACAACGATGTGCTGCGCTACCGTGCACTGCACAAGCTGGCCGAGGAAAACTATGTCCAGCACCGTGCCGTTTACGAGCAGATACAGCGCAAAGTCAAACTGGGCGTTGGCCGTGGCGTGGANNGAAATGTCAGGTTTGACTTACCTGAAAGATGGCGTACCTGCCAGCAAGGTTGATGCGCTGAAAAAAGCCTATGGAGGCAACCCCGCTCTGGCAGCCGCCAATGAGAACATCGTTTCCTCCCTGGCTGATGTCGAAGTACAACGCGCCAGGTTCTACCCCCGAGTCGACCTTCAGGCCAGCCAAACCTGGGGCTGGGACACTGACGGTGTCGATGGCAGATACGATGATCGCAAGATTGGCTTGGCCCTGAACTACAACCTTTACAACGGTGGCTCCGACAAGGCAGCGGAACGCCAATACGTGGAGCGGGTTAACGTTGCCAAGGACTTGCGCGACAAAGAGTGCCGCGATGTGCGCCAGACTCTGTCCATCGCTCATAACGACATCACTCGCATCAAAGAGCAGCTTGGATACCTGGAACAGCACCTGGCCTCCACTGAAAAGGCTCGTGATGCCTACCGCAAGCAGTTCGATATCGGCCAGCGTACATTGCTTGACTTGCTGGATACCGAAAACGAATTGTTTGAGGCACGCCGTGCGTACGTAAACGCAAGCCACGATTACACCCAGTCCTACGGCCGCACTCAGGCCTCCATGGGCAACCTGCTCGCAGCGGTGGGCCTCCAGCGTCTTGATACCCCCACCCTTTTCGACGGCAAGGAAAAGGCTGAGTTCGATCCCGATACAATCTGCCCGCTGACAGGCGCCGAGCAGATGATTCTGGACAAGGACAAGATTTTTGCCGACGCCATGGCTGCCAACCCCACCCTGCTTCCGTCTGAGTCTGGCCCTGCCGCCGCTCCAACTGCTGTTGCCCCTGCTGCTCCAGTTATCGGGGACAGCGATGGCGATGGCGTCAAGGATGACAAGGATCTTTGCCCCGACACCCCGGCAGGCACCAAGGTTGACCACACCGGTTGCCCGCTCAAGGAAGTGACCGTTCTCAAGGGCGTGAACTTTGATTTCGACAAATCCGACATCCGTAACGATGCGAAGCCCGTTCTTGATGACGCAGTGGCCATCCTCCAGCGCTACCCGGAGATCAAGGTCGAGATCGCCGGTCACACCGACGCTGTTGGTAGTGACGAATATAACGAGGGCCTTTCCGGCCGCCGCGCGCAATCCGTCATGGATTACTTCATCTCAGGGGGCGTTGACGCCAGCCGTCTGTCCTCCAAAGGCTACGGCGAGTCAGACCCGATTGCCGACAATGGTACTGTCGATGGCCGTGCTGAAAACAGGCGCGTAGAACTGCGCATCGTCAAGTAAGACGTTCTCTAGAAATACTCAAGCCCCATCCTCGGATGGGGCTTTTTTATTCTGCTGGCCACCACAAACAAAAAAACGGGCCTAAGCCCGTTCTTATGTTTCTATTGTGTGAATCAGTTGCACGTCCCCAGCACTGCCCCCGCCTCACGCAATTCTTCAAGAAACCCTCTCGCGAATTCAATCATCTGCGCCAGATTCTGGTTTCCTGATTCACTGTTCAATTGTTCTAAAGCCTGCTTGCCTGTCAGTTCGCCCGATTCCAACAGGGCCAGCAGTCTTGCACTGACAGGGCTTTGCTCCATGAAACGAACCTTCATGTTGTTGTCGCGAAAAACCAGCAGGTAGGTGGGCATTTCAGATACCTTCATGCGCGGCTTGATGCGATGTACCGGATAACGATAGGCAAGATTAGCCAATACAGGATTCAACAACGGTCTACCTTCGATCAGATCGCCATCCCCATCAAATGCCTTCGTTTCTTCATCCCGCCCGGAAACCGAAAGCACCAGTTCTATCCATTCGTAATGCGCCAATTCAATCAGGTATTCCGGGAAATCGGAATCTGGCTTCCATCCGCTTTGCAAAAACTGCATGAACTCGTCAGGCACCTGCCTGAAATAAGGCGTATGGCTTCGATGCTCCGCCATAAATGCCCGAATCATCCGAGTCCATTTTCTTTGGCCAAGCACTTTTCTCAACACCGGAAAACAATTCAACAAAAAGCTTTCAACATTTGCATAAAGCAGTTCGTTGTAAACCTTCATGCCCCTCGCAGGCACGCCTTGAGGCCGCTTTACATTTTTGGGATCCCTGATGTGCGCCGTAAATGCGTATTGGTACGCCTGGAATGAAGGCTGCTTATCCATGAGCGTGTTGAGTGACAGGTGGGTGCTCATATTTTCGTTGCAGGTTATCGATACGCTCGACTTCCTTTACCAATTCCGCCAGAGGAGGAATATTGAAGTCACGCTCAAGAAGCGTGGGCACGACGCCAATGGTTTGATAGGTGAAGTCAAGCAGGTTCCACACCGGGTCAATGACATCAGCCCCATGGGTATCAATGATGAAGTCTTCGGCTTCGTAATAATGTCCTGCTGTATGCATATACACCACGCGCTTGGCAGGCAAACTCGCAATGTAAGCGCGCGGGTCAAAACCATGGTTGACGCTGTTCACGTAGACGTTGTTGACGTCCAGATGCAGGTCGCAGTCCGCTTCTTCAAGAACCGCACGCACAAATGTCGGTTCGTCCATTTCCGAAATGGGCGCATTGACGTAGAACGATGCGTTTTCAATGGCGATGCGCCGACCCAAAATATCCTGGGTCTGGCGGATACGCTTGGCCACATATTTGACAGCCTCTTCCGTCATGGGAATGGGCAAAAGGTCATAAAGATGTCCATCGTCCGAACAATAGGACAAATGCTCGGTGTAAAGGGCAACTTTGAATTCGTCGAGGAATCCCTTGATCTTCCGCAACAACACCTCATCAAGCGGAGATGGGCCGCCAAGGGATAGGGACAAGCCATGGCAAACAAAGTTGTGCCGCTCGGCAAAAGCCCGAAAACGGCGGCCCAATGTCCCGCCCATGTCGATCCAGTTTTCCGGTGCAACCTCGAAAAACCGGATGACATCAGGCACTCGGGTATCCAGGTCATCCATTAATTCCCTTCGATACCCGAGACCTGCACCATGAACAGGCCTTTTCTGTGTAACTTCGTTCATGGTATGAGTGGCTTATTTCTTGGGCGTTGCCCCACACTTGCCCTGGCCGCACTTTGCTTCACCAGCTTTGCCTGCTGCGGCAGCTGGGGCGTCAGCTGGAGGGCCCATTTCATTCGCGTCAATATACCCGTTCTTGTTGGTGTCCTTTGCCTTGAACATGGCTTCATGTGCTTTCAGAAATTCGCCCTTGGACACCTTGCCATCTTTATTGGCGTCCATCATGCTCATTCCGCATGTAGCCTCTCCAGACTTGGCCGCGGCAGCCATTGCGCCGCCACATTTGCCCTGGCCACATTTTGCTTCTGCAGCCGTCTTGGCTTCAGCCACCATATAGCCGCTTTGAAGGCTTTTCAATGCAAACGGATTTTCTGCAGCATTTGCACCTGGCACGACAACCATTCCTGCAGCAAATGCGGAACCGATTGCAACTCCAATTACTTTTTTCTTGCTCGACATCTTTTAATGACTCCTTTTTAAAAATACCGCTCTGCGGCGAAAAGTTTGAAGGTTTAATCACCTTCCTTCAGTTTATTGGCAATGCGCTGGCGCCCTTCTTCTGGCAACCCAGGCTGGTTTGATTCATCTTCGCTGCTTACCCAGGAACGCAACAAGTGCATCTGCCTAACAAATCGAGCACAGTTGTCGCAAACCTTCAGGTGGATCTTCAAGCTTATTCGCTCAGTCCAACCCAGCTTGCGGTCCATGGACTGGGTCACAAGCACCGAAGTTTCCTTGCAGGTTTTGTTAAACATTCCCATCTTGTTCCCTCAAATCCGGTTATCCAGACATTCCCTAAGGGAAAGACGGGCTCGATGAAGCATTACCCAAGCGTTCGTCGCCGTGATATCGAGTTCCTTACAAATGTCATCGTTGCTCAGACCAGACAGCTCGCGAAGTGAAAACACCTGGGCGAGTGCTGGCTTGAGACGCCTGAAACAATCATCGAGAGCCTGTCGAATACGTGATTTCTCGAACTCGGAAGAAGGATCTCCCCAATCCCTGAAAGTTTCCACCCAGTGTCCGGATTGATCAAAAAGCGCTTCCCAATCGCTTGGATCGTCTTCATCAGAGCTTGTCGGGGCAGTAATTTCCCTCGCTTGGATTCTGATGGCATCGACAATCTTGTGCTTGAGTATGCCCGTCAGCCATGTTCGTTCTGAACTTGCGCCTGAGAACTTTTCATACGCCTTTAAGGCAGCCAGCAGAGTTTCCTGTACAGCATCCTCGGCCAGTTCGTCACTGAAAAGCCTTCTCCGTGCGTAACGAAACAGGTAGTCCCCATGTTCTTCCAGCCAGCCCGCCGGATTTGACATATCCCCTCCTTATTCTTGCCCTATTTTATTCCGTTTTGCCCCAATGGACAGAAAGCCATCCGGTTTCAAAGTTTCCATTGAAAGCAAGAAAGACAACCCCAAATAAATAACGTTCGCGGAAATCCCGCACTTCATTTGATTAGAAAGGAGCAACTATGGCCAATATGACCCGACATGACCCTTTTGGTGCCGAAATAGACCCTTTTGATGACCTTTTTCGCGGATTCTTTCGGCCTGTCCGCATGGACCGGGAACTTCCCCAGTTCAAGATGGATGTGACCGAGAACGAGAAGGCGTATACGGTTCATGCAGACCTGCCCGGCATCAAGAAAGAAGACATTCACGTTTCGATAGAAGGCAATACAGTAGCCATTTCAGCCGAGACTCGCTCCGATTCGGAGCAAAAGGAAGGAGAAAAGCTTCTCAAGCGTGAACGCAGCTATGGCAAGATTTATCGCAGTTTTGCCCTGGGTTCTGATATTGACGAGGGAACCGCATCTGCCAAGTACAACGCCGGCGTCCTGGAGTTGGTGTTGCCCAAAAAGGTGGCGGCTACAAGCAAGCGTCTTGCCGTTGAATAAGCAGTTTGTGCCAAAGCACAGCAAGGCGGCTTCCTGGCCGCCTTTTTTATTATGTGCCATCGCACTAAAATCACATGAATATTACCGATGAGGTTCCCATGACCGATTTTGCACCCGCCGACAAGGCTCACATCCTTTCTGAAGCGCTCCCCTATATCCAGCGTTTCTATGACAAGACCATCGTCATCAAGTATGGAGGCAATGCCATGACGGAGCGTCATCTCATGGAAGCTTTTGCAAAAGACGTTGTCTTGCTGAAACTGGTCGGCATGAACCCTGTTGTGGTACACGGCGGAGGACCACAAATCGCCGAGCTTCTCAAAAGGATTGGCAAGCAAAGCGAATTCATTCAGGGAATGCGGGTTACCGACGAGGAAACTTTGGATGTGGTGGAAATGGTTCTGGGCGGTCTCGTCAACCAGGACATCGTCACCCTCATCAACAAGCATGGCGGCAAGGCAGTTGGCCTGACCGGCAAGGACGGAAATTTTATCCATGCCCGGAAAATGCTGGTTGCCAGCAAGGAGAAAGCCGACCAGATGCTGGACATCGGGCAGGTTGGCGAAATCACCAGCATCGACCCCGAGATCATTCAACATCTGGATGTACGTGATTTCATACCAGTCGTGGCACCGCTTGGTGCCGATGCCGAAGGCAATGCCTTCAACATCAATGCCGATGTGGCGGCCGGAAAAATTGCAGGTGCGCTTCAGGCAGAAAAGGTCATCTTTATGACCAATACCCCCGGTGTTCTCGACAAGCAGGGCAAGCTTCTAACAGGTCTCACTCCGCGTGAGGTCGAAGAGCTAACGGCTGACGGCACTATTTCCGGCGGCATGATCCCCAAGGTTGGTTACGCAGTAGATGCCGTCAACAGTGGCGTAAAAACTGCCCACATTATCGATGGAAGAGTTGAGCATGCCCTGTTGCTGGAAGTGCTGACACGCGAAGGCGTCGGCACCCTGGTAAAGAGAATGTAAGCCATGCGCTACTGGCTGATGAAATCGGAACCTTCCGATGTAAGTATTGACGACCTCGCCGCCATGCCCAGGCAGACCGTTGCATGGTATGGTGTGCGAAATTATCAGTCGCGCAACTTCATGCGCGACCAAATGGAAGTCGGGGACAAGGTCCTCTTCTACCACTCTTCATGCGCCGAACCGGGTATTGCTGGGCTGGCTGAAGTCAGCAAAAAAGCCTATCCGGACGAAACGCAATTTGATCCCAAAAACAAGTATTTCGACTCCAAGGCTACACGCGAGAGCCCCCGCTGGATGAATGTTGACGTCAGGCTGGTCAAAAAATCCCGGCTGGTGTCCATCAAGGAATTGCGCAGCCACCCCGAACTAGCCAACATGCGTATTCTGCAAAAAGGCAACAGGCTTTCCATCACGCCGGTTGACCCCAAGGAATACAACTTCATTATCGGCCTGCTTTAGATGGAATTTCTGGCGGGTTGCCTTCTGCTTGGCCTGGTGGCCGGTTTTGTTGCAGGCCTGCTGGGAGTAGGCGGCGGACTCATCATTGTTCCAGTGCTTGCCTGGCTTCTGGAGGCGCAAGGCTTTGCCGATAACGCCATTCACTTTGCCTTGGGCACATCACTCGCAAGCATTCTTTTCACTTCGATATCGAGCTTTCGGGCACACCATGTACGCGGTGCTGTGGATTGGAACACGGTAAAGCGAATTTCTCCAGGTATTGTGGCTGGCACTTTCCTCGGCGCAGCCTTGGCATCGCGTCTTCCGGCCTTGCCGCTAAAAATATTCTTTACGGCATTTCTATTCTATGCAGCCGTGCAAATGTGGTGGAACTTCAAGCCCAACGCTCACCGGCAGCTCCCCGGAAACATCGGCATGTTGAGCGCGGGCGGAGTCATCGGTGCGGTTTCAAGCTGGGTGGGCATAGGTGGCGGCACCCTATCGGTACCGTTCCAACTCTGGTGCAATATCCCGTTACATAGAGCGATTGGGACCTCGTCTGCAATCGGTTTCCCGATTGCTGCCGCGGGAGCCTTGGGTTATGCCTTGAACGGCAACCCTGGCTCCGGATTGCCCGACACCTTTGGTTTCGTACACCTGACCGCCCTTGGCTGCATTGCACTTGGCAGCGTATCCACAGCGCCATTGGGCGCACGTTCTGCCCACGCATTACCCGTTACTAAGCTCAAACGGATATTTGCGCTGCTATTGTTATTACTTGCAATCCGTATGGCGTTCACCTTTTAGTTTGACCGCTAGGTAAAATGCACCTTCGAACCGAAAAGACCTATTCGCCATTCTCGGAGACAAGATGAACGATACGCAAAGCGTACTGGGGTTTGTTGCACTTTATCTTGTGCTTTCTATTGGCATAGGCATGTATGCCGCTACAAAAGTAAAGAATACCGAAGACTACGTAGCTGCCGGGCGCTCGCTTCCCATGATCATGGTAATTGCCATGGTTTTTGCCACATGGTTCGGGGCAGAAACCGTATTAGGCATTCCGGCGACCTTCCTTGATGAGAATCTTGGCGGCACGATCTCCGACCCCTTTGGCGCCTCCCTTGCCTTGATTCTTTTTGGCCTGTTCTTTGCCCGCCCGCTTTACCGGATGAATCTTCTCACCCTTGGTGATTTTTTCCGGAAACGCTTCAATCGTCCTGTTGAAGTCGTCATCTCGCTTGCCATTGCCTTGTCTTATCTTGGCTGGGTATCTGCACAAGTTACAGCACTAGGACTGGTTTTCAGCGTTTTGTCTGACAACGTAATCACCCAATCCCAGGGCATCATGATTGGCGCCGCTGTTGTTCTGCTTTACACCTTGTATGGAGGCATGTGGTCAGTCGCACTGACGACATTTGTCCAAATGACCGTTATTGTTATTGGCTTGCTGTGGATATCCAAGCTGGTAGGAGACATGCCAGAAGTAAACGGCATTGCCCCGGTAGTAGAGCACGCCGCAAAAGCAGGAAAATTTCAATTCTGGCCCGACGCCAACTGGGCCGCCGTTATTACCTTTGTTGCCGGCCTGTTGACCATGGGATTTGGTTCAATACCTCAGCAGGATGTTTTTCAGCGTGCCAATACTTCGAGGAATGAGAACATCGCGGTATGGGGCACAGTCATTGGCGGTTCGGCCTATTTCCTGTTTGCAGCTGTACCGATTTACCTGACTTATGCGGCCACATTGGTCGACCCGGCTACAACCAGTGATCTCCTTGCGAGGGACGCCCAGCTTGTCTTGCCCACCTTCGTCAAGACGCATCTGCCTTTATATGCACAGATCATTTTCTATGGCGCCCTGCTTTCAGTAATCATGTCCACTGCATCCGGGACCTTGCTGGCACCTTCTGTCACACTTTCCGAGAACGTGATCAAGGAATTCATGCCCCATCATCGCATGAGCCAGAAAACGCTTCTTTGGGTCACCCGGAGCATCGTGATACTCTTTTCATTGCTCGTCGTGTTCTATTCCCTCTGGTCATTACAGTCTGATACGAGCATTCACCAGATGGTTGAAAACGCCTACAAGGTGACATTGGCATGTGCCTTTGTCCCGCTGGCAGCAGGGATATATTGGAAGAAGGCCAACAATTTCGGTGCAGGACTGTCGATCATTTTTGGACTGGCAGTGTGGGTCGGAATGGAGATGACCAATCCTGATTCCACGCTTCCCCCGCAATTTGGCGGTTTTATTGCCAGCATGGCCGGCATGATTTTCGGCAGTTTGCTGAGGAAATAACTGCCCCTTCAAGCTGATTGTGATTAGTTTTGGTCCGTTTCGCTTGTAGACAACATCAACAACTCGAGCTTGTCTTTGAGCTGACGGCTAAAGTTCGTCACACTCTGGCGTCCCGTATCTACAACCAGGTCTGCTACTTCACGGTATAGTGGATCACGCTCTGAGAATAAAGCTTTCAATTTTGCGAGTGGGTCGCCCGTCTGAAGCAAGGGACGGTTCTTGTCATGACGAGTTCTTTCATAGAGTTGCTCAGGCGTGCCTCTCAGGTATACAACCGTTCCCTGCGAGCTAAGCAAATCACGAGTACGTGAAGACAATACCGCCCCACCCCCTGTCCCCAAAACAATATTCGGTCTCATCACCAACTCGGCGATGACTGCCTCTTCCCTTTTACGGAAACCAGCTTCGCCTTCAATATCGAAGATTACGGGTATCTTCACCCCCGTGCGCGCTTCGATCTCATGATCAGCATCAATAAAATTCTTGCCAAGCTGCTTGGCAAGAATTTTGCCTACAGTAGTTTTTCCCGCGCCCATCAAGCCAACGAGAAAGATGTTGTCCCTTTTACTCATTGCTGAATTGTAGCCGAGGACCCGACAAAAAAATAACGCCCCCAAAGGGGCGTTATTACTTGAAANNCTTGAATAGATTACCCAGGAAAGGAAGGTCCCCAAGGAAAGGTACCTTGTTTACATCATTTCGGTTGATAGTTTCATATATACCACCCAGAACCACGGTTTCTCCATTGTTTACCCGTACCTGAGTCTTCACCCGGCGGCGGTCGATGGCAGGCAAACCGGCAGCACTGGTCTGGCCAGGCGCATCCTTCTGTACTTCAACGTTCAGGATCACAGAGTCGTTGTTCAGAATTTGCGGATCTACTAACAAGCAGAGGAAGGCGTCGACAAACTGAACGGTATTAGTACCTGTGCCGCCTGTCGTATCTGCCACTGCAGTACTGTATGGGATCTGCACACCCTGCAGGATGACAGCAGGTTTCTGATTGGTGGTCACAACACGGGGATTGGAAATCACCTTGCCGCGATTGTCTGCCTCAAGCGCTTGTAGCTCAAGCGAAATCAGGTTTCCTGTAGCTACATTCAACAGGGTCAAGCCAAGTGACGCAGGTGTTGCGCCGGTCACAGTAGTTCCCACGCCCAAATCAACCTGAGGCCGAGCGTTAGATAGCGTTGTACCATTAGCCACACTTACCGAATCATTCAATGAGCCAGCAAGACCGATATTTGTGTTACTTCCGAGTATTTTTTGCGATCCGCCAATTGCCGTACCCAAACGCACCCCCAACTGGCGGGCAAAGGTGTCATCGGCAATCACTACTCGTGCCTCAATCATGACCTGGCGTGCCGGCACATCAATCTTGGCAAGCAATTCGCGAACTTCCTGAATCTTCCTTGCCGTGTCATTAATAATGAGAGTGTTGGTTTTTAGATCATAAGTGGCGCGTCCACGCTTGGATAGAACCTTTTGGTCAGACTCCTTGCCTTCTTGAGATGCCTGTGCAGCAGCCTTTCCTCCCAATCCCTCAGACCCAATTGAACATGAAGCAGTGCTTGTGTTAGCCAGGAATGAACCAAGCGAGAATCCATATAGCATGGTTTGCGCTTCATCCGCCCTGAGGTAATTGAGGGGAATGTACTCAGTGACCATAGGTTCCAGATCGTTCACAGATGCACGCGCTTCGAGCTCTGCCTTTTCCTTGCTCAGCAATTCATCCCTCGGAGCGATCCAAATGACGTTGCCATTGGAGCGCTTATCCAAACCTTTCGTGGTCAGAATAATATCCAATGCCTGATCCCAAGGCACATCCTTGAGGCGC
>DKAU01000005.1 GCA_002450925.1 Thiobacillus sp. UBA6918
ACGTTGCGGCCTTTGGGGCCGAGGGTGACTTTAACTGCATTGGCCAGGATATTTACCCCGGCAACCATCTTGTGGCGCGCTTCGTCGCCAAACTTCACCATTTTTGCAGACATGCTTTAACTCCTTTGAATTCTGTAGGGTTGAACGCGATTGTTTCGCTATCGCCGAGAGAATTACTTCTCGATTACGCCCATGATGTCTTCTTCGCGCATGACGAGGACTTCCTCGCCTTCGATCTTTACGCCCTGGCCGGCGTATTTGCCGAACAGCACGCGGTCGCCCACTTTCACATCCATGGCAACGGTCTTGCCGTTGTCGTCTTTTTTGCCGGGGCCGACGGCGATGACTTCGCCCTGGTCGGGTTTTTCGGTGGCGGAATCAGGAATCACGATGCCGGAAGCGGTCTTGCGCTCTTCTTCCATGCGCTTGACGATGACACGGTCATGCAAAGGACGGATTTTCATTACTAATCTCCATTGAAAATCAATGAGTTGGAATATTTCCGCACAAACGATGCGATAAAAAGGCTTGGGCGGAACCAAAAAACTGGGCCAAGAGCTGTTAGCACTCTCGACCGGAGGCTGCTAATGATAGGGGCCGACTATGACAATTTCAACCCCGGCTTGCGATTTTCAGGGCTTCATGGCTTGATTGGGGCATGGAAATCCAGTGTTATGCCCAGCGCCTGCTGAACCCGTTCCGGGGGGTAGTCAACGTCATCAAGTACCAGTCTGCCGAGGCGGTCACCATGGACGGTGTGCACTGGGACATCTATGTGGCCAATGAAGCCTTGAGCGCAGGATTGAAGGGCAAGGCCCAGATCAGCGACATACGCTACGGCAGCTGGTCAGAGCGGGAAGGGCTAAAACGCGGACCGATTTATCCTTCGGACGACTTCAAACGCATGGAAGTGCGCGGCCATATCGTTTATGAATACCTGCGCGAGCATCATCAGGATGTGCCTTTCCCCTTTACTGACAAATTCGAGCTCTGGTTGTTGGATAAGGCACGCAAGCCCTTTGCGTTGATCCACAGCGTCCTGGAGCGCGAAGAAATGGCGGCAGATATTCCGCGCCAGTGGCGGCCCGGCTTCGCGGCGGAAGAGTTGTTCCGCTGTACCGCCATAAATGATCCGGAAAACAGCGCCGCCGTGCTTGGCAGCCATGTCAATCGCCGTGCCGTTTCCTGGCAATGGATTGCGAGAGATGAAAGTGGTGGTGGCATGGGCATGGTTGGAGGGCACGGCAGCGAACAGGGTGAACTGTTTGCGCCTCACGACTTTCCGGTTTTGTTTCTTGCTGCCGATGAAACCGATCCCGAGTACTCTGGTCTTGCGAGGGATTACTTGAACTGGCAGGCGCCTTGGCTGCTTCTTTTGGACACGCTTACCGAAAATGTGCGACGCGAAATGGAGCTTGGTGCACGGGAAAGGGCTGCAGAAATGGTTCGGCAGCATCGTTTGTACCCGGTTGTGGCCGACTCGGCCCAGATCAAGGCCGCGTTGGTAGAAATGGTGTTGAGGGAAAAACAGCCCTCCATAAAAGAAAATGCCAATGCTGGCCTGTCGCCCTATTACATTGAGTTGAGTCCCGCGGGCGGAGAGTACACGTAATGACAGATTTGCAAGACCGTTCGCGCCAGTTCCTCTGGCATCCCTGCACCCAGATGAAGCATCTGGAATCGTGGCCGCCGCTCGCCATCGCCAAAGGCGAGGGTCCCTGGCTCATCGACGAGTCCGGCAAGCGGTATCTGGACGGTATTTCTTCCTGGTGGGTCAACCTTTTTGGTCACGCCAACCCGCGCATCAACGCTGCCATCATCGACCAGCTCTCAAAAATCGAACACGTCATGCTGGCAGGCTGCACGCACGAGCCCGTAGTGCAATTGTCCGAGCGGCTGGGCAAGCTGACGGGGCTGGGGCATGCGTTTTATGGTTCGGATGGCGCATCGGCCACCGAGATCGCGCTGAAAATGAGTTTTCATTTCTGGCGCAATACCGGCAAGCCGAACAAGAACCGTTACATCAGTCTGCAAAACGGCTATCACGGCGAGACGGTAGGCGCGCTGTCAGTCACAGACGTGTCGTTGTTCAAGGATGTGTATGCGCCACTGTTGCGCCAGTCTGCGCAGATGCCCTCGCCGGATTTCCGCCTGGCCGAAGCAGGGGAGTCGGACGAAGCGTATGCGCTGCGCTGCGCGGACGCATTGGAAGCGCATTTGCAGCAGCACGCCGAGTCCACCGCCGCCTTCATTCTCGAGCCGCTGGTGCAAGGAGCGACCGGCATGGCGATGTATCACCCGGTTTATCTGTCTCGGGTGCGTGAACTGTGTACGAAGTATGAAATCCACCTGATCGCCGACGAAATCGCTGTCGGTTTTGGCAGGACGGGAACCATGTTTGCTTGCGAACAATCAGGAATTCTTCCGGATTTCATGTGTCTGTCCAAGGGCATCACTGGCGGCTATCTGCCCTTGTCCTGTGTGCTGACCACGGACCAGATCTACGAAACTTTTTATGGCGATGAAACCGCCAAGGGTTTTTTGCACTCTCATTCTTATACCGGCAATCCGCTGGCCTGCCGTGCAGCGCTGGCAGTGCTGGATATTTTCGAGCAGGATGAGGTTATCTCGGTCAACCGCAAAAAGGCTGAAACATTCACGTCCATGATGGAACCGCTGAAAACCCATCCCCGTGTGAAACACTTCAGGCACCGCGGGATGATTTGGGCGTTTGACGTGGCCGATGCGGCGCCGGGATTTTCGCGTGCTTTTGCACAAACCGCACTTGAACAGGGGGCGCTGCTGCGCCCCATCGGCAGCACGGTTTATTTCATGCCGCCCTATGTCGTCGAGGAAGAGCAGATGGCCTTGATGATCAAGGCGGCAAACATGGTGTTGAACAAATGAACATTACTTTTCTTGGTGCGGCAGGCGAAGTCACCGGCTCCCGCTTTCTGGTGGAAACGGAGCATGTAAGCTTCCTTGTCGACTGTGGCATGTTCCAGGGTTTGGGCTCTACGGAAAAAAACCACGCAGCACTGGAGTGGGATGTGAGCAAGCTGGACTTTGTGCTGCTCACCCACGCGCACATTGACCATTCAGGTTTGTTGCCGCTGCTGGTCAGCCGGGGTTTCGATGGCGCCATCTACACTACACGCGCCACCTGCGATCTACTGGAAGTGATGCTGCTGGATTCCGCGCACATTCAGGAAAAGGAAGCAGAGTGGGCCCGTGAGCGTGAGCGGCGTGGCGAAACCCTGCGACATCCCGACAGCGTGAATCCGCTTTACGGCGTGGCAGAAGCGCGCGATAGCTTACGCCAGTTGCATGGCGTGGGGTATGACGTAGAAGTGCGTCCGCATCCCACAGTGAAGGTGTGTTATCGCGATGCGGGACATATTCTCGGCTCGGCAATCCTGGAAGTCTGGCTGGAGACGGAAGGCGTCACCCGCAAACTGGTGTTTTCCGGCGATCTTGGCCAACCCGGCCATCCGCTGATGAACGACCCCACACCCATCGAACAAGCCGACTACGTCATCGTGGAATCCACCTACGGCAATCGCCTGCACAAGCCGCTGGAAGAGACCACAGAGGAACTGGTAGAAGCCATCAACGACACACTTTCACAGCGCAGAGGCAATATCCTGATTCCGGCGTTTGCTGTTGGGCGCACGCAGGACATGCTGTTCATCCTGTCCGAGCTGGCTCAGGAAGGAAGGCTGATTTCGAAACCGCGCATCTTTGTCGATTCGCCCATGGCCAAAGCTGCAACGGAAGTCACGCTCAAGCACCATCGCCTCCTGGATGAAGAGGCTCGGCATTTCATGCGCGAATTGCAGGCCAACCATCACACTCCGCTGCCGATCACGTTCACCGAGACCGTCGAGGACTCCAAGGCCATCAACAGGGTAAGTGGCGGCGCGATTATCATTGCTGCCTCGGGCATGTGCGATGCGGGCCGCATCAAACATCACTTGCGCAACAACCTGGCGCGCGAAGAAAACAGCATCATTTTTGTCGGCTTCCAGGCACGGGGCACATTGGGAAGAAAACTGGTGGACGGTGCAACCGAAGTGCGTCTGTTTGGCGAGGACGTTCCCGTGCGGGCGCGGCGTTATACCATCGGCGGCCTGTCAGCACATGCCGACCAGGCGGCACTGATGGGATGGCTGGGCCATTTCAAAAAGCCGCCGCGGAAATGCTTCGTCGTGCATGGCGAAGAAGAAACTGCAAAATTGTTTGCAGACAAGATCCATTCCGAACTGGATTGGGAGGTGCTCAATCCAGAGGCAGGCAAACTCTACACGATCGCATGAGCAGTTAAACTAGGCGCATGCGATCCGGATTGAGTTTCCCCCTTCTTTTTTGTTTGCTGTTGGCAAGCGCGCAGGCATGGGCCAATGGTCTGCCCCAAGGTTTGGCACAAGCGCTCGATAAAGCGGGTATTTCACAAGAGGCTGTTTCAATATTTGTTCAGCCTGTTGATGGCGGATCACCGCTGTTGAGCGTGAACGCCGGCAAGCCGATGAACCCGGCTTCTACCATGAAGCTGGTAACAAGCTACGCTGCGTTGAAGAGCCTGGGCCCGACTTACACCTGGAAAACAAAAATCTGGCCGATGGGCGAGATCAAGGAAGGCAAGCTGCAGGGTGATCTCGTCATTCGCGGCGGCGGCGATCCTTATCTCACGCTGGAGCGCATGTGGCTCATGCAGCGTGCGCTGCGCGAAAAAGGCGTGCGAGAAATAAGCGGCAACCTGGTGATGGATCTTTCACTCTATGACCTGCCGCCCATGGACCCCGGCCTGTTCGATGGCGAACCGCTGGCTGGCTACAACGCCATCCCCGCATCGCTCATCGCCAACTTCAACGTGCAGACTGTGCGCCTGCTGCCCAATGGCGACATCGTTGAAGTCCGGCCCGAACTGAATCTGGCGGGCGTAAAGCTGACATCCAGACTGTCGCTGACGGATGGTTCCTGCAATGGCTGGCGCGACAGCGTCAAGCCGGGCATTCCAAACGTTGCCGTGCTTGAAATCGTGTTTGAGGGAAGCTATCCGCGCGCCTGCGGCGAGAAGGAACTGCCCTTGAGTCTTTTCAGTCCCGCGTTCAATTTTGCCCAGGTGNNTCGTGCCCTGTGGGAAGAATCCGGTGGCAAGTGGCAGGGGAGTGCCGTGTTCGGCAAGGCGCCGGCAGATGTTGCACCGTTGGTCGAGTTCGAATCGCCGACGCTGGCCGATGTCATTCGTCCTCTAAACAAATATTCCAGCAATGTCATGACGCGCATGCTGTTCCTTACCCTGGGGCAGGAAAAATTCGGCGCGCCAGCGACATTGGGCAAGTCGGTTATGGCCATGCGCGAAATCCTTCGCGAAGACAATCTGGAGTTCACCGAACTGTTTCTGGAAAATGGGGCTGGACTCTCGCGTGATGCCCGCATCAGCGCGCACAGCATGGGCCAGGTTTTGCTGACGGCATACAAGAGCCCGCACTTTTCCGAACTGGAATCCGCCCTGCCCATCGTCGCCACCGACGGCACCCTGAAAAAGCGCTTCAACGGCAGTCCTTATGGGGGCCATGCTCATCTCAAGACCGGCAGCCTAAAGGACGTGCGTGCGCTGGCTGGCTATCTCAATGACCGCAACGGCCGACGCCTTGCGGTCGTGATGTTCGTCAACCACGAAAACGCGGGAAAATCAGAAGCCGCGCAGAGCGAACTGCTCGACTGGGTATGGCAAGGCGCGCTGCCCGAGTGAGGGCGTGATTAAATCTTGAGTTCGGCAAACAAGGCATCGACACGCGCCTTGACGTCGGCATCCATGCTGATGGGCGTGCCCCATTCGCGGTTGCTTTCTCCCGGCCACTTGTTGGTGGCGTCGATGCCCATTTTTGAACCCAGGCCGGATACCGGGCTGGCGAAGTCCAGGTAATCGATCGGCGTGTTCTCGACAATGAGGGTGTCGCGTGCGGGATCGACGCGCGTGGTCATGGCCCAGATCACTTCCTTCCAGTCGCGCACGTTCACGTCGTCATCGGTGACGAGGATGAACTTGGTGTACATGAACTGGCGNNTTCGTTCAGCGCCACGCCGAGAATGGCCGGCTCGTCCGGTGGCTTGCCGGTGTAGGTGCTGTGGTAAATCGGATCGCGCCGCATGGTGATGCGGTCGATAGTGAATACCGGAAACTTTTCCACTTCGTTGTAATAGCCGGTGTGGTCGCCAAATGGGCCTTCTGCGGCCATCTCGTCGGGATGGATGTGGCCTTCGAGCACGATCTCCGCGCTGGCCGGCACTTGCAAGTCCGAGCCGATGCATTTCACCACTTCGGTTTTGGAGCCGCGCAGAAGA
>DKAU01000042.1 GCA_002450925.1 Thiobacillus sp. UBA6918
GCTGGCAAGATTTGAGGATGGGATTGAACCTCAAACTGCCCTTGGCCCACCTCCGAGTTTGAAACAATGTAGCTAGAGTCCACTCTGGTTGCCCCGATGATAGGGGCATGAGTTAGTCCCATGGTGCTCACGCAGCGCGTACAATTCCTTACGATTTCTTTGGGCTTTCCGATAAGGGAAGCATTGATGAACAGGTACCCTGGCAACCAAGGAGCAACGGATGATCGACTTCGAACAAGAAAAAATCGAACGCTTTGCTGAAAGTCTGAAACATGCCTTCCTGGAAAACTACGGGAATGACGGGCTCTACGCTGGCGTACTGGCCTGGGCCGGACGCATGGCGCTGGAGACCATCGCCAACAGCGATATGCTGTACCACGACGTTGATCACACGATTTGTGTTGCCCAGGTTGGCCAGGAAATCCTCAAGGGCAAGCACCTTTTGGAGGGTGGCGTCACACGCGAACACTGGCTGCACTACATGGTTGCAGTGCTCTGCCATGATATTGGGTATGTGCGCGGGATCTGCCGCAATGACCGACCTGGCGTCTATGACACCGGGGTCGACGGGAAATGTGTCGAAATCAGCATGGATGGTAGCAATGCCTTGTTGACGCCCTACCATGTCGATCGCGGAAAATTGTACGTGCGAGAGCGCTTCAGCAATTCCCCGATTGGGTTCGATGTTGACCTTATCGGCTACTTCATTGAACAGACACGCTTCACGCCCTCAGAGAAGACGGATACGAATCTGCGTGATTATCCGGCTCTGACCAAGGCTGCTGACTTTATTGGGCAGTTGGGTGACCCTGCCCGGCAGCGCAAGATACCCGCCCTGTACTTCGAGTTCGAAGAACTTGGCTTCAATGAAAAGTTTGGATATCACTCACCTGGAGACATGCGCCGAGACTATCCCAAGTTCTTCTGGGGGCAGGTGCACCCCTACTTGGGTGGCGCCATCGAATACCTGCGCGCGACACTGGATGGAAAACAGTTCCTTGCCAATCTGTATGCCAATGTGTTCGAGGCTCAGCATGAACTCCAAAATCAGGCGCCTCCGCCTAGAGCTTGAGGCAGTCATTCGCACTCTAGCCCCAAACCCTGTGGTAATTTCTCGTATGCCTGCGAAGGCGAATTAGCTTGCTTGTTTGTTGTGTGGGGGGTCAGTAGCGAACCTGATCCTGCATGTCGAAGTGGAACTGTCATAGCCAATCAAGCGTTTGCCAAGTGGCGTAAGCTGAGGTACTTGTCCAACTGGGCTGATGTCTCTTTTGGCCGAACAACGGCCGTTGCCGATGTTCACACCGACCGACCGCTCAGGGTCGTCAAAAGACAGTTAGTTTCAACACTAAATTCAGGATCCCCAAATAAAAACGGGTGCCTTGCACCCGTTTTTATTTGCCGCATTATGCACTTGCATCAACGAACGATAATTTCAACCCTTCTGTTCTTGAGCTCGGCCTTGTTGTCAGCTGTTTTGACATAAAGCTTGTGTTCGCCATAGTAGTCGATATCCATCGCCGTGAGTTCCTTGCCCAGATTGCGGATCGTCTCTGCAATGAACTCTGCACGCTCTCTCGACAACTTGTCATTGAACTTGTCCTTGCCAACCGTATCAGTATGTCCCGTGATGGTGATGTCCGGGGCTGCCCGTGACTGAATGTCCTCAAGCATCCTGGACGCATCATCCTTTGATTCATTGGCGATTTTCGTGCTGCCGCTCTGGAACATGACGATGTACTTGACTGGTAGAACAGGCCTGGACTCAAGAGCGTTACCAAATTCCTGCTTGACTTCCTTGTCCTCTAGCTTGAACAGTCGCTCATCTGTCAGGTAAACGCCCATATCGACAGCCTCGCCGGCTTCATCAATGAGAACCTTGCCTCTTTCATCCGTCACGCTGACCTTGCCGACTGAACCGTCCGGGCTTTCCAGCAAAACGACAAATGTATTGGGTCTAAAACCTGCTTCAATGATCTCGTTCAGGGAAACCAGCGCAGGACCGAAATCTTTCGTCAGTTGCTGCCTGTCAGCCATATAAGGCTCATCTGAATAGCCGTCGATCATGACGGCCTGATCAGCTTCCTCGAGCAGGATATTTTGACCGCCAGGGTTATAGGCAATGTAGCCGAGTTTCTTGCTGGGCATTTCCATCAAGGCAACATAGGAATGAGACAGCGGCGGCAAACCGGCATCAAGGATGGCTTTCATCCCGGCCAGGGCATCGGCAAAATCGGCATTGATTTGTTCCGGCTCGTATCGCTGAACAGTCTCGATATCCTTGTTCAGCACCGAACCATACCCTGGGTTGTGGATACCAAATATCCCCTTGCTGTTAATGACGTGTACATGGTTCTCAACGTCAACAGGGTTTTTCAGCAGCACAACGTACGACTGCGCGGTACAAACTGGAGCAAGGCCCAGAAAGGCAATGGCAAGGACAAAGCGTGGGAAAGCGCTTTTCATCATTTGTTTCCCCCGCTTATTCGTCCACCTTCACCACAAAATGTGTCCCGCGCACACCGATCGTGCCTGTTGGGGTTTTGACAGAAACAGCGTCAGGCTTGATCTTGGCAATTGCGCCTGAAAGGTAGGCCAATGTCCCCTTGGCCATGCTTGCGCCAAGCTTCAACTGGCCCTGATTTGGCTTGTAGAGGTAATCGTCGACAGTCAGCTCAGTATTGGGCCCAAAAGACATAACAGTGTTGTCTTTGAAAGTAACACCCATCGAGCCATTAGCACCCGTTTTGAGTTTACTGCCGGTCATGACTGGCGTACCCACTTCAGCCTTGACCTGCTGGCCACTAGTTATAACCATGGCATCACCCTTTACCGTTTTGACATACCCAATGGCAGCCTCGTCGGAAAAAGCGGGCAAACTGAAAGCGAGAAGAAAACCAAGGAAGAAACGAACGAACATCATGTGACACCCCCTTTTAAATGGAATTTACTGCGTTACGCTGGCGTTTATGTTAACAGAGTAGTATTAAAATGGAACCTATGCCAAATGGTCTATTATTAGACTATTCTAATATTTAAAAGAGTTAGGGCATTACCCATCCAAGACATGTTCCAAAAGGTAGAATATCTCAACCCCGGCACACCTAATATGGGTGTTTATGGCGATTGGTTCAGTTAACCAGGCCGACAATCCACACCCTGACACCCTATATTAAATGCTTTCAATAGAAGAAACCTGTCGTTTCCTGCGCAAAAGCAGCTTCTTTGCATGCTCATCAGAAGAAACCGTGATGTCTCTGGCGCACTACTCCGAGACGATTCAAATCCCGGCAGGCGAGAAACTGTTTGAAACGGGAGAAATTGGGACAGCCATGTATTTCGTCGTCGATGGCTGCGTCAGGATTCATAAGGATGATGTCGTCATCACACATTTGGGCAGGGAAGAGGTTTTCGGTGAAGTCGCTGCCCTCTCGCATGAAGTCCGCACCGCGTCTGTAACCGCCGAAATGGATACCATTCTGCTCAAACTGGAACAGGACGCCATTTACAAAACTCTTACTGCCCACCCTGGAGCAGCCCGATGCATCATACAGGCCTTATGCAGACGTGAAAGTGAAATCATCGGCGAAAAGGTCGAGCGCCTGATCAAGGCAAAGGTGATGGAAAGAGAACTGGACATTGGCCAGAAAATCCAGCGCAACTTCCTTCCAGAGGTCATCCCTGAAATAGAGGGCTGGCACATGAGCGGGCTTCTCCAACCTGCCCGAAAAGTGGCCGGCGATTTCTACGATTTCTTCATCGTCCCCAAACCGCACTGTGTCGGCATCGTTATAGGCGACGTATGCGACAAGGGCCTGGGGGCCGCATTGTTCATGACCCTTTTCAGGAGCCTTATCCGGTCGATCTCGGTTTACCGTAATGTGGTTGAAACCCATTCGGAACACGATGACGTGATCAACACATTGCGCCACGCCATTGCCCTCACAAACAAGTACATTGCCTCAACACATGCCAGCAGCAGCATGTTCTCATCGGTGTTTTTCGGTCTTCTCGTTCCTGAGACAGGCCAGCTTTGTTATATTAATGCTGGCCATGAAGCACCCATGATCATTGGGCCTTCAGGAATTCGTCAGTTATTGACCCCCACAGGCCCGGTCATAGGCTTGTTTGAGGAAGCCGAACATGAGGTCGGCATGGCTGAAATCCTTCCGGGAGAGTTGTTGTTTGGATATACTGATGGCGCAACCGATGCCCAGAATGAATTGGGTGAACAATTCACGGAGGAAAGGTTGCAATCCATAGTTGGCAATGGCGCAAGAAATGACAAGGCGTTCTTGAACAGAATGTTTTCAGCCGTCGAAGGTTATATAGGTAGCGCAGACCAGTTTGACGATATCACGATGATCTGTGTACATCGGGAAACTGGTACGCATCGATAAGGTTTGAATTGCCGGCCCAGGCTAAAGCGGGTTTTTTGGACAAGTTTTTTTTAAGGAGTTGATAAAAATGAGTGCAGCACTTCGTATTGCCGTTTCTGAAGAAAAGGGGAACGTACCAGTCACCATCCTGCATGTAACTGGAGACGTAGACTCCAAGACTTATATGGACCTCGAGTCCAAGGCTAGCGAAGTAATCAGCGCTGGCGCAAGCAATATCCTCCTGGACCTGAGCGGCGTCAATTACATGGGCAGTGCAGGCTTGCGTGCGTTGCATGGCATTGTCAACAAACTGAAGAGCAGCGGCGGCGGAAAAATGAAGCTGCTGAATCCCTCTGATGCTGTATCACGCGTCATGTTCACCTTGGGATTTGACAAGTTTTTCGATATTCACAAAAACCTGGATGAAGCCGTAAAGGCATTCTAAAACCGGACCCGGGTACACCTCGATGAACAACGCGAACAGCCTTGAAATAAAGGCTGACTTGGACAACCTCGGCCAAGTCCGGGACTTCATCGAGGAAACATCGAAGGAAACCGGCTTAACACGTGAATGTGCCGGTGAACTTCTTCTGGCTGTTGATGAGGCCGTTTCCAACATCATCATGCACGGCTTCAAATCAAAATCCGATGGCCACATTGAGGTCGAAGTCTCTCATCAACCAGACGCCTTGATGGTTAGGATCCGAGACAACGCTCCTCTCTTCGACCCGACGAAGAACCGCGACCCACACCTAGAAATATCACCCCTTGAACGCAATGCCCCCGGTGGCTTCGGCGTTTATCTACTGAACCATTTGGTAGACGAAATTGCCTATCGAGTCACGGACGATGGACGTAACGAACTATCCATGTTGAAAAGCTGTTCCTGACCCAGCGAACAGCTCCAAAAATTACCCGTTTAAGATTCAAATGCAAGCAACAGTCAGGAAAACTGTTGGTCTCAGCTCGGATGGCGGGAATCGATAATAATAACGAAGCTTTTGCAAGCCCAAAACCACACCGGGATTTACCGTCGTGTTCTGAGTTCCGTTGATACATCAAGTCCAAGCATAGACGTGATGGGAGACACCGTTACCCCCCAGATATTCCTGTCAGCCTTGACGCGCCTCGATCTGATTCGTTCACTGGCACGGAGCCTTGCGTCCTTTTGCCGATCCTTTGCTAAGTCATCTACCGCATCACGAACCATCGTCCATTGCTTTTCGCGCAGAAAATAAACAACCGCTACGCAGACAATAAGCATTGCAATCGCTAACGCGTAGAGCAGTATGGTGTACATCATGACTCAAGCCTCCCTTTATGTCGGCAGTAAGTTGCATGGTTGAGAAAGGGACACAGACCCCTCACAGTACAGCTTCAGATATTGTTATACGGCGCCCGTCTGGCTCAACTTGAGGATGAAGAATCACTGTCTGGAGCAGTCATGTGGAGCCCAGGTAAGATTCTATAAATATCGAGCTTCCAGGAAACGGAAAAGGCTAGCGCCTAAACGCTAGCCTTCGTATTTCTGGCTCCCCGACCTGGGCTCGAAC
>DKAU01000022.1 GCA_002450925.1 Thiobacillus sp. UBA6918
AGCGCATTACGGCCCACGCCAATGACTCGCACCGGACCATGTCCCAACGCGCCAGCGGCAAGGAAATAAGACGCCGAGGATGCATCGCCCTCCACCTCGATTTCGCCGGGGCTTTCGTACCTGGCGGTGGGAACAGTGAAGCTCTCCCAGCCATTCTGTACAACCTTGACGCCAAACTTGTCCATCAGGCCGAGAGTGATCTTGATGTAAGGCCTGGATATCAATTCGCCATCGACCTTGATCGTCACTTCTCTGCCCAGCAAAGGCGCAGCCATCAACAATCCGGTGAGGAACTGGCTGGAGACATTGCCCTTGACGGTAACTTCCGGCGTATCGCCAACATTGGCAGGATGAATATGCAGCGGAGGGAATCCCTCGTTGCCCAGATAATCGACGTGGGCACCGAGCTGTCTGAGTCCATCAACCAGATCGCCGATGGGCCGTTCATGCATGCGCGACACGCCCTTCAGTACATAATCGCCACCCGACAATGCGCAAGCTGCCGTAAGTGACCGGAATGCCGTGCCGGCGTTGCCGAGAAACAGTTCCGCCTGCTTGACCGGGAAAGCGCCGCCAATGCCTTCGACCTGATAGTTGTCGCTGTCGGGATGACGCTTCCACTTCACTCCCAATTTTGAAAGCGATTCGAGCATGACCTGGGTGTCGTCCGAATCCAGCAACTCCCTGATTTCCGTCGTGCCGGAAGCCAGTGCCGACAAAAGCAGCACCCGGTTGGAAATGCTTTTCGAGCCCGGCAGTTTGACCATGCCGGAAGCGGAATTGAATGCGGGTAAGTCGAGGTGTTTCATATAATTTAGGCGCTGACGCGCTGTGAATTCAGGCAGAGCTATTCCTTGCCCCATTTGCGCCGGGCATCACTCGCCCGGCTGAAAATCTTCTCCAGTACCTCAGCGTTACTTTCTTCGAGAGCCGCGGCAATTTCCCCCAGCTTGTTCATGTAGACAGACAACTCGGCAAGCAATGCCTCACGATTGGCAAGTGAAATGTCACGCCACATCTCCGGACTGCTTCCTGCAATGCGAGTAAAGTCCCGAAAACCGCTTGCCGCATAGCGGAAAAAATCTTCTGCTTCCGCACGATTGGCAAGTTCGTCCACCAAGGCAAATGCAGCCAAGTGCGGCAAATGGCTGACCGCGGCAAAAATCCGGTCGTGTCGTTCGGCATCCATGCGTATTACTTGCGCACCAGCACTTTGCCACATGGAAGACACAAAATCCGCTGCGGCGCGATCAGTTTCACTGCCCGGGCATAGGACGACATTCTTGCTCTGGAACAATTCAGCGAATGCAGCTTGCGGGCCGTTGCTTTCGGCTCCCGCGATGGGATGACCGGGTACATAGTTCGAGAACCTGGCACCCAGAATCTTCCTGGCAGCTGCAATAACATCAGTTTTGGTGCTGCCCGCATCAGTCACGATGGTTTTGTCGCCCAGATACGGTGCCAGGGATTTCAGGACATCTTCCATCTGCGCCACTGGTGTGGCAATAACAATCACCTCGGCACCAGCAATCTGTTCAGGTGAGTCGGCAATGACATCTATCAGCCCCAAGGCCTTGGCTTGCTTGAGCGTCTCTTGCCGACGCCCAAGGCCGATGATTTCATTCACCGCCCCGGCCTGTTTCAAGGCAGCACCCAGAGAGCCCCCGATGAGACCAACACCAACAATGGCAAGTCGATTAATACGCATGATTACAAGCAGGCCTTCAACGCTTCGAGGAAACGGCTATTTTGCACTTCCAGGCCGATGGAGACACGCAAAAATTCTGGCAATCCATAATTTCCAACCGGGCGCACGATGACACCCCGTTTCAGCAATTCCATGTTGATGCGTATGGCATCACCGACCTTCGCCAACAAGAAATTACCCTTTGATGGCACATGCGAAATATCCAAGGAATCCAACCCCTGAATCAGTTGCCGCATGCCCCGCAGGTTGACTTCGTAGCTCTGCTCGAGGAACGCCGAGTCGTCCAGCGCAGCTTCTGCAGCCGCCAGAGCGGGGACGTTGACATTAAATGGTTGACGCACACGGTTGAGCAAATCGATGACATCCGGATGGCCCATGCCATAACCCACTCTTAGTCCCGCGAGGCCAAATGCCTTGGAGAATGTGCGCACGATCAGCAGATTGGGATAACGATCTAGCCAGGATAACGTGTTCAAGCGTTCTTCCGGAGCAAGATACTCACCGTAGGCTTCATCGAGCACCACCAGCACATCGCTGGGCACATTTTCCAGAAACCCCGCAATCTCCGACCAGGGCAGGAAGGTGCCTGTGGGATTGTTGGGATTGGCAATCCACACCACGCGTGTGTCATCGCGAATCGCTGTTCGCATGGCAGCTAGGTCATGACCGTAATTCTTTGCAGGGACTTCGATTCCCTTAGCACCCACGGTCAGCGTAGCGATGGGGTAAACGGCAAAAGCATGCTGCGCATACACGGCTGAGGTGCCGGTATCAAGAAAGGCGCGTGCTACCATGTCCAGCACATCGTTGGAACCATTACCCAGCACGATGTTTTGCTGAGCAATATCGAATTTGCGGCAAAGCGCAGCCTTCAAGGCGAAGCCCGCGCCGTCCGGGTAAAACGAAACTTCCTTGAGGCTGTCTTGCGCAGCCTTCAAGCCCCTGGGGCTGGGCCCCAGAGGATTTTCGTTTGAAGCCAGCTTGACGATGCTGGATTCCTCCAATCCCAATTCGCGTGCCAGCTCGGCAATCGGCTTGCCGGGCTGGTATGGCGCGATTGCGCGAACATGGGAGGGAGAGAAATCACAAACCGGCATTGTTTAAAAATCAAAAAAACAGATAAGACCCTTACTGAACAGTGCAAACCTTAAAGGGAACAGTCTTCGTGCAACATGCATAGGGACCACTGGGTGGTGGGCATCTGGCGTAAACACAGTTGGTCGGGCAGGTAGGCGCGGTTGCCGATGCAGTCTCGGGCATGCTGGCACCTTCCATGACGGGCACCGGTGTTGCTGCATCTTCCATGGCAGCCGGTGCTGCATCCTGTGCAGGCGCCTGTTCAGCTGCAGGGGCTGGTTCGACCGCAGGCGCCGCTACTGTTGCGGACTCAGCGGGTGCTGCCGCCTCTTCTTTTTGTCCACATGCCGTTACGAGCGCAAGGCTCAAGGCCAATACTCCATACTTGATCAAACTCATCACTCACTCCCTCTGTTGTGTTGCACAAAAAACCGCCCTTGCTATTGTTTTTCAAGGCGGAACCCATCACCAGATTTTCTAGAAGTTCATTCTTGCCGTACCGAACACCAACCGTCCCTTGCTAAAA
>DKAU01000155.1 GCA_002450925.1 Thiobacillus sp. UBA6918
GGAAATGGGCTCGGCCTTCCCGGGTGCCGAAGTGCGCGAAATGGAAGTCAAGGGCCGCAGTCTGGCAGAAGGTATCCCCCGCAGCTTCACGGTTTCCAGCAATGAAATCCTCGAGGCCTTGACCGATCCTCTCAATGCCATTGTCAGCGCAGTCAAGCAGGCGTTGGAACAGACGCCTCCCGAATTGGGCGCGGACATTGCCGAAAAGGGCATGGTTGTGACCGGCGGTGGCGCATTGCTGCGCGACCTTGATCGGTTGCTGATGGAAGAAACCGGTTTGCCGGTCATTGTTGCCGATGATCCGTTGACCTGCGTCGTGCGCGGTTCAGGCCGCGCGCTTGAAGAATTCGAGAAACACGTTTCCGTGTTCACCAACGAATAAGTGGTGGATGTAAACATCATATTGGGGACAGCATAATTGGCGACACCCGGTCAGCCCATGTTTACCCGGCGGCCGGGACTGGCGGCACGGCTTGCATTCTGGTCGGTGCTGGCCATCTCCCTGATAGTCCTTGATTCGCGTTTTAGCGCTCTGGGCTGGTTGCGAGCCGGAGTGGTCGCCGTCTTCTACCCTGTTCAACTCGTGGTACGCGCACCCTTCGATTTCGGGGGCGAGGTGTCGGGATTTCTTGTCCGACATCGTGAGCTCCAGAAAGAAAATGCCCTGCTTCGCGACAATCAGAAGCAAGCTGCAGTGCACTTTGCACGGCTGAACAAACTGCAGGAAGAAAACGAGGAGTTTCGTCGCCTGCTTGCAATGCGGCAACTCTCCAGTTATTCCGGCGTCCCTGCAGAAATCCTTGGCACGCCGCGCGACCCCTTTTCTCAGCGTGTTGAACTTGATAAAGGCAGCAATGCAGGCATAGAAGAGGGTCAGCCGGTTGTTGATGGCATGGGTCTGGTTGGCCAGGTAACACGCGTTCACGCATTCAGTACGGAAGTGACGCTGATCACTGATCGCGGCCAGGCCGTGCCTGCACAGATACAGCGCACAGGCCAGCGCGTCCTGGTTTTCGGGGGGGGCGGCGACATGGAAGTGCGCTATCTTCCGAATCACACCGACATTCAGCAGGGTGACGTCCTGGTTACGTCCGGCATCGATCGGGTGTATCCCGCAGGCCTTGTCGTGGCAAGGGTGACACGGGTGTCGCGGCCGCCTGACAGCACTTATGCCCGGGTCAGTTGTTTGCCCATAGCGGGCGTTGACAAGAGCAGGTTGTTGTTGGTGCTTGAAAAGCAGGGTATGCCAGGACAGCAATGAAATTCCATAATCGTTCCGCCTTGAAGTTTGAACCCATGCAGGAATGGCGCATGATCGGCCTGACCCTGTTGACTGCTTTCCTGCTCAAGCAGATTCCCTGGCAGGGGTGGTTGCTCACGCTCAGGCCAGATTTCATGCTGATTGCCCTGCTCTTCTGGGCGCAACGCAGAACTGAAGGCATTGGTTTCGGCATCGCCTTCGGTCTTGGCATCCTGGCGGACGTGCAGGATGGCGTGGTCTTGGGGCAGCACGCCCTGTCTTATTGTGTTGGGGTGTTCCTGGTGCAGTATTTCAGCCGCAGGCTGGCCATGTTCACGCTCCCCCATCAGGCTTTGCAGATGTTTCCGCTGCTGCTCCTGACTGAAATCGTGGCGTTGGTTGCGGGCTGGATGTCGACACGCACACCGCAGGGTGCCTGGGTGCTGGCATCAGCTGCCACAGGCTCGCTGTTGTGGTGGGCAGTTGCCTATGCCGGAAAAATGCCGGCCGCACAGATCGAGAAGTAATGCCTTCTCACGTAATCAAGAATCTGCACCTCGAACTGGAGCGTTATCACAACCGGCTCAGGGTCGGCGCTGGGTTCATTCTTGTCCTCTCGCTGATCCTTTTTTTGCGGCTGGTTTATTTGCAGCTGATCAAGCACGAGCATTATCAGGAGCTTGCGGAAAGCAATCGCATCACCCTGGTGCCGGCCATTCCAAACCGTGGCGTGATTTATGACCGGAACGGAAAGATTCTGGCCGACAATTTTTCCGCTTATACCCTTGAAATCACGATAGCCAAGGCGGGCGATATTGATGCCCTGCTTTCCCGGATCGGCAGCCTTATCGAGATCACGCCCAAACATCTCCGGCAGTTCAGGCGGCTGATGGACGAATCGCACGAGTTCGAAACGGTACCCCTGAAAAACAAATTGACGGATGAGGAGGTCGCCATTCTGGCGGCAAACCGTTATCGCCTGCCGGGCGTGGACGTCAAGGCGCGGCTGTTTCGCAATTATCCTGCGGGCGAGGGCTTGTCGCATGTGGTCGGCTTCATCGGCCGCATCAATGACAGGGATCTCAAGAACCTGCGGGAAACCAGCAAGGTGGCCAATTACAAGGGCAGCACGCACATCGGCAAGGTCGGTGTGGAGCAGTTTTACGAAGACCTGCTTCATGGCAAGACCGGGTTCGAGCAGATTGAAACTGACGCGTCGGGGCGTGGTGTAAGGGTTTTGTCCAAAATTCCCCCGGTGGCCGGACATGATCTGATATTGCACATGGACCTGGAATTGCAGCGGGTCGCCGAATACGCGTTCGGTGATTACCGCGGTGGACTGGTGGCGCTGGATCCAAACACTGGTGGCGTGCTGGCCATGGTCAGCAAGCCCGGTTTCGATCCCAACCTGTTTGTTGACGGCATCGATCCAGCCACCTGGAAGGATCTCAACGAATCGCTGGACAAGCCCATGGTGAACCGGCCCCTGCGCGGCATCTATCCGCCCGGTTCCACCATCAAGCCCTTCATGGCGCTCGCGGCACTGGAACTGGGAATTAGAAAACCGTCAGATGTGATTGCCGACCCCGGTTACTATTCCCTCCCCGGCAGCAGCCACCGATATCGTGACTGGAAAAAAGAAGGGCACGGCACGGTTGATCTTCACAGATCTGTCGTGCAGTCCTGTGATACTTATTACTACCGCCTGGCTGTGGACATGGGGATCGAGCGCATGCACGGCTTTCTTTCCAAACTTGGGTTTGGAGAGAAAAGCGGCATAGACATGCAGGGAGAGTCTTCCGGTCTGTTGCCCTCACCGGAGTGGAAGCAAAGGCGATTCAAGCAGCCGTGGTACCTGGGCGAAACCGTGATCGCAGGTATCGGCCAGGGCTATCATTTGACCACGCCAATGCAATTGGCAGCCGCTACGGCCACCATTGCCAATGGAGGCACCTTTTACCGCCCGCATCTGGTCAAGGCGATTCGTGATGTGGTTACTCGCAAGGAGTCGGTGATAGCCCCCGAGGTTGCCTGGAAGAATGCCTACAAGCCAGGGAATCTGGAACAGGTTAGATCAGCCATGGTTGACGTACTGAAGCCCGGAGGCACGGCTGCAGTTGCCGGTGCGGGCACGCCCTATGCGATAGCTGGCAAGACAGGCACTGCGCAGGTGGTGGGCATCAAGCAGGGTGCGAAATATGACGAGAGCCGCGTTGCCGAACGTCATCGCGACCATGCATTGTTTGTGGCTTTTGCGCCAGCCGAGGCGCCGAGGATAGCCTTGGCGGTACTGGTGGAAAACGGCGGGCATGGCGGATCGACAGCCGCGCCGATTGCGCGTGCAGTCTTCGATTACTATTTGCTGGGCAAGAAACCGGAAGGTGTTCCGGTATTGAAGGAATATGAGTCGGCTGGGGATTAAACATCTGATCGGCGGGTTTGCAAGGCACATGGATGGCCTGCTCCTGGCACTTTTGCTTGCGCTTCTTCTGCTAAGCACAGCGGTCGTTTTCAGCGCCTCGGGCCAAAGTACCGGCAGGCTGGTGGGACATTTGAGCAACATTGCCGTGGCCCTGACAGCCCTGGTGGTCATTGCCAACATTCCTCCGCATATCCTGTCCAAGCTGGGCCCGCCGCTCTACGCGGTTGCGCTCGTGTTGCTGGTCGGGGTGGCGCTATTTGGCGAAATCCGAAACGGCTCGCGTCGCTGGTTGCCGCTGGGCTTTACCAGTATCCAGCCTTCCGAGCTGATGAAGATCGCGTTGCCGCTGATGCTGGCCTGGTATTTCCAGTTGCATGAAGCCACGCTCAAGCTGCGCCATTTCGGCATCGCATCCCTGATCATTGCAGTTCCGTTCCTGTTGATTCTGAGGCAGCCCGACCTCGGTACTTCCATGCTGATTGGCGCATCGGGCTTTTACGTGCTGTTCTTTGCCGGCCTGTCATGGAAGATCATTGCGGGCCTGGGGGTGGCGGGAGGCTTGTCGCTCCCGCTTGCATGGAACCTGATGCACGACTATCAACGTCAGCGAGTGATGATGCTGATAGACCCGAGCAGCGATCCGCTTGGTGCCGGGTACCACATCATCCAGTCCACGATTGCAATTGGCTCGGGTGGGGCCTTTGGAAAAGGCTGGCTGAATGGAACACAAAACCAGCTAGATTTCATCCCCGAGCGCACTACCGATTTCATTTTTGCCGTTCACGGCGAGGAGTTTGGATTGCTGGGGGCCATTCTGCTATTGCTGCTCTATTTGGCAATTGCAGCACGTGGCCTGAAAATCGCCGAGCATGCGCCAACCCTTTTCGCAAGGCTCATGGCGGGCACCATCAGCATGAACTTTTTCACCTATATCTTCGTCAACATGGGCATGGTTTCCGGAATCCTTCCTGTCGTTGGCGTACCGCTGCCATTGATGAGCTATGGTGGTACTGCGTTGCTGACACTGATGATCGGGTTTGGCATGTTGATGAGCATGGCC
This sequence comes from Thiobacillus sp. UBA6918, assembly GCA_002450925.1. Taxonomy (GTDB): domain Bacteria; phylum Pseudomonadota; class Gammaproteobacteria; order Burkholderiales; family Thiobacillaceae; genus UBA6918. The sequence goes on from DKAU01000155.1 coordinate 4,723, forward strand.
AAGCACAGAAAGCTGCTGAAATCCTGATGCGAACCGTCCTGGTTTTTTTGATTGCTGCTACCTGGCTGGCGGGCTGTTCCACGGCACCCAGAGTAAAGCAATCGCCGACCCCGACAGCATCCACGAAAAAAGGCGGCTATTACCTTGATGACGGCCCGGGTAGCAACCCGCCTTCAAATCTTGAAGCCGTTCCTGATGCCGTGCCTCGAGACGAACCATTGCACAGGTATGCGAATCGCCCGTATGAAGTGGCGGGTGTCAGTTATACCCCTGTTGCCGAACCCATCGCGTTTCGGCAACAGGGTATCGCATCCTGGTATGGAAAGCGTTTCCATGGGCAACCAACTTCATCGGGGGAGGTATACAACATGTATGCCATGACTGCCGCCCACCCCACGCTGCCCATACCCAGCTACGCAAAGGTTACTTCGGTGGCCACGGGAAAATCAGTCATTGTGCGGATCAATGATCGGGGGCCATTTCACAGCGACAGAGTGATCGACCTTTCTTACACGGCCGCCTACAAATTGGGATTCCTTGGCAAGGGGAGCGCAGAGGTTGTCGTGGAAAGCATAGGCCCCGATACCGAGCCTGTGCAGTACAACACCACACCCCTCAGTGTTGCGAAACTCGAAAATCCGCCGACACCACAGGAAAATGTCAGCAAGGTGGGACACTATCTCCAGCTGGGGGCTTTCGGGAACCCGGAAAATGCGGAGAAGCTGACCGCGCAGGCCCGCCAGGCGCTCGATATACCGGCACAGTTGGTGCAGATTTCATTGATTGGCGGCCTGCATCGCGTAAAACTAGGTCCTTTTGATACGCGCGAAGAAGCAAGGGGTTGGATCGAGAGAATTCGTTCTGCCATGGGCATCGCGGCCATTACCATTAAGCCTTGAATATGAAAAAGTTTTTGCATTTATTGTTGTGCCTGAGTTTTGCCATGCCCGCATGGGCGGTCGTCGGTCTGCCGCCACCCCCACCCAAGGTGGATGCCAGAGCCTGGATGCTGCTGGACATGTCGAGCGGGCAAGTGCTTGCCGCACAGAATGAAGATGCAAAGCTGGAACCCGCATCGCTGACCAAGCTGATGGTTGCGTATCTGGTTTTCGATGCCATTCGCAATGGCAAGGTTGATGAAGACGACAGCTACAAGGTTTCGGACAGTGCCGCGAATGCAGAAGGCTCTCGCATGTTTGCCAAGGCTGGGCAGGAAGTCAAAGTCGGGGATCTCCTGTCCGGGTTGATCGTACAGTCAGCAAATGACGCAGCGATTACTCTGGCAGAGGGTCTGGCCGGCAGTGAAGAGGCGTTTGTCGGAAAAATGAATGAACAGGCAAAGAAGCTGGGGCTCGCTTCCACGCAGTTTCGCAATGCTGCCGGTCATTCGCAGGAGGGGCATTTCAGTACGGCGCGAGACTTGACCCGGCTGACGCACTGGCTGATCAATTCTTTTCCTGAACAGTACAAGCGGTATTTTGCCCAGAAGGAATTTGCTTTCAACGGCGTTACCCAACAGAACCGCAATCGACTGCTGTGGTTGGACCCGCAGGTAGATGGTGTCAAGACCGGGCACACACAGGTGGCAGGCTATTGCCTTATCGCCAGCTCCGAACGCGCAAAGCGCAGACTCATTGCTACGGTCATGGGCGCACGTTCCGAGATTGATCGTGGCATGTATGCGCAGAAACTGCTCAACTACGGGTTTCTCGAAACCGAGTCCATGCGCTATTACCGAGCGGGACAGGCGGTTGCAACGATCCCGGTATACAAAGGCAGTTCGCGCCAGGTGGGCATCGGTTTCCTGAAGGACTTCTCCCTGACAACGCAAAAAGGGATTTCGGGTCGCATCAAGGCGCAGATTATTACCCAGCAACCTTTTCTCGCGCCCTTGCGCAAGGGGCAGGTCATGGGCACTTTGCACATGACTCTGGATGGAGAACTGGTTGGCGATTATCCCCTGGTGATACTCGAAGACGTCCCGGTAGCAGGATGGTTGGGGCGGTTCCTGGATGGTTTGCGCCTGTTATGGAAATGAATAAACAGCTCGTCTATCTCAATGGAGAAATGCGCCCTCTTGAAGAGGCACAGGTATCCATACTCGATCGCGGTTTCATGCTTGGCGATGGGGCCTATGAGTTGATCCCGGTCTATCAGCGCAAACCCTTCAGGCTGGACGAGCACCTCAGGCGGTTGCAGCACACGCTTGATGGCATCCGTTTGCCCAACCCGATGAACGAATCGCAGTGGCACGACGTAATAGCAGAAGTGGTGGCAGCGCAGGTTTCAGACAACCAGTCGGTCTATTTGCAGGTGACCCGAGGGGCGGCACCGCGGGATCATGCTTTTCCCAAGGGCGTGAAACCTACCGTGCTGGTCATGAGCAACCCTTTGAAGACGCCTGACCCAAAAGAAGTTAAGGAAGGCATCTGTGCAGTCACTGCACCGGACATTCGCTGGGGCCGCTGCGATCTTAAAGTCATCAGCCTGCTTCCCAATGTCCTTGCGAAACAAAAGGCAGTCGAGGCGGGTTGTGTGGAATGCATCCTGTTTCGCGATGGTGTTCTGACCGAGGGTGCGGCATCGAACATCTTTGTCGTCAAGAGTGGTGCTATCCACGCACCGGTAAAAGACCATCGCATGCTGCCCGGCATAACCTACGATCTTGTTCTCGAACTGGCACGTGAGGATGGCATCCCCGTCGAGGTTCGCGATATTGGCGAGTCAGAAGTTCGTGATGCTGATGAGTTGTGGCTGACCTCATCCAGCCGCGAGGTGCAGGCCATCGTCGAACTGGACGGTAAGCCGGTTGGAGACGGAAAACCAGGTCCGATGCATCGGCGCATGTATGCGCTCTACCAGCGTTTCAAGGAAAGCCTGAAATGAGCGAGGGCGAGTCGCTGCTCGAGTTCCCGTGCGAATTTCCCATCAAGGTCATGGGTGAGACGCGCGATGACTTTGTCCAGGCGGTTGTCGCGGTGGTCCAGGCACATGCGACGGATTTTGATGCGGCATCAGTCGAAATGCGCGCATCGGGCAAGGGCAATTATTTAGCCGTTACCTGCACCGTCCGGGCCACATCCCGCGAGCAGCTCGATAACCTGTACCGCGACCTGTCTTCGCATCCTTACGTCAAAGTCGTCCTGTAGTGAAAACCGTTATCAAACATCTGGGCCAAGTGGAATACGAACGCACCTGGCGCGCCATGCAGGAATTCACTGCGGATCGGGATGAAGGAACACCCGATGAGTTGTGGGTGCTGGAACATCCTCCGGTATTCACGCTTGGGCAGGCAGGGAAACGCGAACATCTTTTGCAGGAAACTGACATTCCCGTTGTCCCCATCGATCGCGGCGGGCAGATTACTTATCACGGCCCCGGTCAGGTGGTGATCTATGTGCTCGTGGATTTGAAACGGCATGGTTATGGTGTGAAAGAGCTGGTCAGTCGCATGGAACAGGCAATCATCGACTTGCTTGGCAAAGATGGAGTGAATGCAGAGCGCAAGTCAGGCGCACCGGGTGTGTATGTGAACGGTGCCAAGATTGCCGCCCTTGGCCTGCGCATCAAACAAGGCCGAAGCTACCATGGCCTTGCCTTGAACGTGGACATGGATCTGTCTCCCTTCCAGCTTATCAACCCTTGCGGGTATCCGGGCATGGCGGTGACACAGACGCGTGACCAGGGTATCAGCGATGACTCAGGCAAGCTTGGCAAGCGCCTGGCAGAGATGCTTGCAGACAAAATTTAGTCGGCCCCGGGTGCGAAGCCGGTAAAATAGGCCGTTGATTTTTAAGACGGATCGCTTCGTGGCTGACGTCAAGCTGCATAAAGGCGAGGCCAAGACCTCGCGTATTCCCATCAAGATCGTGCCCCAGGAAAGGCTGAAAATGCCTGACTGGATACGCGCGAAATCACCCAACAGCCCGGAAGTTTTGAGGCTGAAGGAAGTGCTGCGCGAGAAGAAGCTGCACACCGTTTGCGAAGAAGCATCCTGCCCCAATCTCGGTGAATGCTTCGGTCATGGCACCGCCACCTTCATGATTCTTGGGGATTTGTGTACGCGCCGTTGCCCGTTTTGTGATGTTGGCCATGGCAAGCCGCTGCCGCCAGACCCGGAAGAACCGCAACATCTGGCTGAAACCATCGCAGCGATGAAGTTGAAATATGTCGTCATTACAAGCGTGGATCGGGATGATTTGCGCGATGGCGGCGCAAAACATTTTGCCGACTGCATCCGTGCCGTGCGCGAACTTTCGCCAGCGACGAAGATTGAAATTCTGACCCCGGATTTCCGTGGCCGACTGGATGTGGCGCTCGATGAACTCGGCAAGGCATTGCCGGATGTAATGAACCACAATCTTGAGACCGTGCCGAGGTTATACAAGGCAGCGCGCCCGGGCGCCGATTACGCGCATTCGCTCAAGCTGCTGAAAGACTTCAAGGCCCGCCACCCAAACATCCCTACCAAATCCGGACTCATGGTGGGGCTGGGCGAAACAGACGAGGAGATCCTCGAAGTCATGCGCGACCTGCGCACGCACGATGTCGACATGCTGACCATCGGCCAGTACCTGCAGCCTTCCGGGGCACACCTTCCACTACTGCGTTACGTTACGCCCGATCAGTTCAAGGCATTTGAACAAGCCGCTTTGGAAATGGGCTTCAAACAGGCAGCATGCGGACCCATGGTGCGCAGCAGCTACCATGCCGATTTGCAGGCACGTGAACTGGTCAAGTAAGCTGGCGCAAAGCCGGCTGGCTTCGTCAATGACTGTATTCATCCTTGGTGGTTTGTCTGCGCTGTCCTTTGCGCCTGTTGGCTGGCATCTGCTGATCATGATTTGCCTGGCTGCGCTGCTAGGCCTGCTTGGCCAGGCTTCAAGACGCCGGGCTTTCACACTGGGGTGGCTTTTCGGGCTGGGCTTCTTCGGGGTTGGCGTCAGCTGGGTGTATATCAGCCTGTCGGTCTATGGCGGCATGCCGTCATGGCTCGCCGCCTTCGCGGTCTTCCTCTTTTGTTCGTTTCTTGCTCTGTTTCCTGCACTGGCTACGTGGGGGACAGTGCGAATGTCAGCATTCGATGCCAATCGCTGGCTGTTGGTCTTCCCGCTCATGTGGACCTTGATGGAATGGACGCGCGGATGGTTCTTTACCGGCTTTCCCTGGCTTGCGGCAGGCTATGCTCAAGTGCCTGAAGGCCCGCTTGCCGGGTATGCGCCGATTTTTGGTGTGTATGGTGTTTCCTGGCTGACGGCGGTTTGTGCCGGCCTGCTGGTATGGCTGGTTCAGCGCATCTGGATTCCTGGCAAATGGTTGGCGCCCTTCGCCGTGCTGCTGTTTGTGGCAGGAGCAGGTGAAGCGTTGAAGCTGGTTGACTGGACCAAACCGACAGGAAAGCCTGTGACAGTCGCCCTGGTGCAGGGCAACGTCGCACAGGAAATGAAGTGGCGTCCGGAAAGAACATCACAAACACTTGCCGACCATGCAGCGCATATCAAGTCAGCGCAAGCAGAACTCGTCATTCTTCCGGAAACCGCCTTCCCCGTTTTCTATGAAGACATGCGCCCATCCTATCTGGAGGAATTGCGCCAGGTTTCACGCGAGCGCGGCATGAGCATCCTTGCCGGTGTGCCTACCGGAAATTTTGACAACGGGTATTACAACAGTGTGGTGAGCATCAACAATGCGCCTGCGCAGTTCTACCACAAGCGGCACCTGGTGGCCTTCGGCGAGTTTGTGCCGCCGGGTTTTGGCTGGATCGTGAAAGTGCTGAACATTCCGCTGTCTGATTTCTCGCGAGGCGAGAAAAACCAGACGCCGATTGATGTGGCCGGCCAGAAAGTCGGGGTAAACATCTGTTACGAGGATGTATTCGGCGAGGAGATCGTTCGTCCGCTTCCGGAAGCCACATTGCTGGTGAATGTCACCAATGATGCCTGGTTCGGTGATTCGCTTGCGGGGTGGCAGCACGCACAGATGTCGCAGATGAGAGCATTGGAGAGCGGGCGCTACATGCTGCGTGCCACCAATACAGGGGTGACTGCGATCATCGATCAGAAGGGAAGAGTCGTTTCGTCGTTGCCGGAATTCACCACGGCGACACTCAAGGGAACAGCCCAGGGATTTTCCGGTATGACGCCTTATGCGCGCTGGGGCAATGTGCCGGTTGTTGCCTTGCTGTTTGGTTTGTCTGGATTGGTAGCGCTCAGGCGACGGCTTTGATGCGAGTATTGTTGCGCCCGCTTCGCTTGGCCTCAAGCAGGGCGGCGTCAGCACGTGAGAGGGCCATGTTTTCCTGGGTGTCTTCCTTGTGATATTCGGAAAGGCCACCGCTCCATGAAATCTTCTGGCTGACACCCGGGATGAGTTCGGCTGAGATCGGCATGTTTGCCCTTAGTCTTTCCGCCAGGTCCTGGGCACGCTCAAGCGTTGTATAGGGGAAAACCACGCAGAACTCATCGCCGCCAAGACGCGCGATGAAATCACTCGAACGCAGGTTGTCCCGCAAAGCCTTTCCAAACGCCACAATCATCTGGTCTCCGGCCTCGTGGCCGAAGGTATCGTTGATCTGTTTGAAGTTGTCGATGTCGAGCAAAAGCAGGCTGTGTGTCCAGCCTTCCTTGAGCGTCTTGAAAAGTTCGGATTGCTTGGCCTCGAAACTGCGGCGGTTGTGCACTTTGGAAAGATGGTCAACCGAGGCCTCTGCGGATACTTTCTTCTGGCGCCCGACAAGAAGATTGGCGATCTTGAGCATGGTTCGCATCGGCCGCTCGAATTCGTCCAGGCTGCTTGGATAGTCGGATCGCAGCTTGTTGTGCCGCATGTCATTGACGATGCTTGTCATGATTTTCAGGTTGTCGGCGACCCTGTTGCTCATTTTCAGGACGACGGCCATGACGATGATCGCGATCGTCAGGGTCAGCAACACCCACATGAACAGGTAGGGCAGGGCAACCTGAAAGGCGCTTCTGTTGTTGCGCCAGACCTGGATATTCCATGGGGTTCCGGCCAGCGAGACTGCGGTTGATGGCGACCCTTGTTTCAGTGCCTGGTTGCCGCGCCGCATCAAAATAGTGAGTTCGCCGTCCTGGTTTTGAGCAAGTTCGGCGTAAGCGCCACCGGCAGGCAGTGGGAGCGTGTCGAAAAGCGCTTGCAACTGTGGCATGACCTGCTCGAGGACGACAAAGCCAATGTGTTGATTTTCGGCATTGACCACAGGCTGGGTAACCGTAAGAAAAAAGTCTGCAGTCGATGCGGCCCCCTTGTCGCGAGCGGACCGCTCGATGAGGCGGCGTGTGTCGTCAGGAAGAAATCCGGGCAGGAGATCGGCATTCTGGCCTTCCTGCACAAAATAAAGCGATGCCTTGGGGTGAAGTGCATGCAAATTGGCCGCCTGGTCTCGGCAGGCTTCACCATTGCCCGCTTCAAAACAGGCCAGTGTTTGAGGGTGGGACGCAATGGCCTGCGCCTGAAGGCGGATGGATTCGGAAAGGTGTTCGATCTGGGTAGCCATGGCGTTTTTTTGCATGGCGTTTTCGGGGGGGTCGTCAGCCTGCCTCAGCTGGTAAACAAACCAGATGCCCAGGGCAGAGATGGCAGACAGAATGACTGTGAGGATCAGCCCATAGCGTGTCAGCGGGGGGTGGTCTGCCATTGTTTGCATAGAGGCTATTTTGGCAATTCCTGGGTTCTCTGATAAGGGGGTTTGGATCAACGTCGGCTATTGGCCGACGAAAGGTATGATTGTTTAATACCGACCTTTTTCAGTGTTTTCCGGTGCTGCCAAATCCCCCCGCACCACGATGGCTTTGTTCGAATTCATCCACCACTTGCATGTCGACCTGGATCACCGGCACCACCACAAGTTGCGCCAGCCTTTCCATTGGCTGCAGCACAAAGCTGGTTTGTCCCCGGTTCCAGCATGACACCATGAGTTCGCCCTGATAATCAGAGTCGATCAGGCCTACGAGGTTGCCGAGCACGATGCCATGTTTATGGCCAAGGCCCGAGCGTGGCAGGATCATGGCGGCATAGCCGGGGTCGCCCAGATGGATGGCCATGCCGGTTGGAATGAGTTTCGTGTCACCAGGGTTGAGGGTAATCGCTTCGTCGATGCAGGCACGCAGGTCCAGGCCGGCAGAGCCCGGCGTGGCGTAATGCGGAAGCTGGTCACGGATGATTTCGTTGAGGATTTTGACTTCCAGTTTCATTTGGCTTGGGTTTCGTCAGGAAAGAAGTTTGGAAAGGTGAGAAATGATCCTGCGTGCCTGGCTGAGCTTGTCGGCAGCAGGCAGGGGGTGCTGACCGTCATCATCCAGCACTATCAGTTCGGCCTGGTCTGCCCCAAGCGTGTTCTGGGCAAGGTTGGCCACCAGCATGGGCAGCTTCTTTTTCTTGCGCTTGGCCTCGGCGTACTCCAGCAGCTTTTCAGTCTCGGCGGCAAAGCCCACACAGAAGGGCGCTTTGGGCATTGCTGCCACGCTGGCAAGGATGTCCTTGTTGGGCAATAGATTGAGTGTAAGCGGCTGCTCACTTTTCTTCATCTTTTGCGCGCCTATTTCGGCTGGACGATAGTCAGCCACGGCGGCGACAGCGAAAAATACATCCGCGTCGGTGACTGCGGACATGACTGCTTCGAACATTTCATCAGCCGTGGTTACGTTCAGGCGCTCGACGCCCGCAGGGGTGGCGAGTGCGGTCGGCCCGGACACCAACACGACTTTTGCACCGGCTTCGCGAGCGGCTGCAGCCAGCGCGTAGCCCATCTTGCCTGAGCTCAGATTGGTAATGCCGCGTACCGGATCAATGGGCTCGTAAGTCGGCCCGGCGGTAATGAGCACCTTCTTGCCTGACAGCGGACCCTGATGAAGAAGACTTTCAACTGCCTCAAAAATTGCCTGTGGTTCGCTCATGCGGCCCACGCCTGTTTCGCCGCAGGCCTGCTCGCCGCTATCGGGGCCGATCATGCCGATGCCATCCTCAACCAGCTGCGCCACATTGCGCTGGGTGGCGGGGTTGGACCACATTTCCCGGTTCATGGCGGGCGCCAGCAAAAGCGGGCAGTCCCGCGCCAAGCACAGGGTGGAAAGCAGATCGTCCGCACGTCCCTGTACCAGCTTGGCCATGAAATCGGCGGAGGCGGGGGCTACCACGATCAGATCAGCTTGGCGGCTGGCGTGGATATGATCCATGCCGCTGCCGGAGCTACCCCACAGATCAGTCAGCACGGGCTTTCCGGTCAGTGCCTGCAAGGTGGCCGTACCAATAAAATGCGTGGCGGCTTCAGTCATGACTGCCTGCACGCTGTAGCCGGCCTTGATCCACAGGCGTGCGAGTTCCGCCGCCTTGTAAGCGGCGACCCCCCCGGTGATACCCAGGATGATGCTTGCGCGTTGGGTGTCTGTCATGGCAAAAAGCGTAAAAACAATATTTTAAGGGGAGGCAGGGCAGGATGGGGATTAAAGACTGGCCGGCGGACGAACGACCCAGGGAAAAACTGCTTGAACGCGGTGTTGAAAGCCTGACCGACGCAGAATTGCTGGCACTGTTTTTGCGCACTGGCGTTGCTGGCAAAAGCGCTGTAGATATGGCCAGAGAGCTTCTTGACCGCTTTGGTGGGTTGTCACGCCTGTGTCTTGCCGACCGCGAGCAGATCTGCGATGCCCCTGGCCTTGGACCAGCCAAATATGCGCAGTTGAAGGCTGTCATGGAGATGGCGCAGCGTGCGTTGAAGGAAGACATGCGAAGCGGCGACGCGCTGTCATCACCCGTGGCGGTCAGGAGTTACCTGAGCCTGCTTCTCAAGGACAAGCCGCATGAGGAATTCTGGGCCGTGTTTCTGGATGCGCAGAATCGGGCGATTCAGGCTGAAATGCTGTTTCGCGGCACCCTGACCCAGACCAGCGTCTATCCGCGCGAAGTGGTCAAGCGGGCGCTCGCCCACAATGCAGCCAGCCTGATCCTGGCACATAACCACCCTTCGGGCGTGGCGGAGCCCAGCAAGGCCGACAAACTGCTTACCCAGACGCTCAAGCAGGCTCTGGCTCTGGTGGAGGTCAGGGTTCTGGACCATTTCGTCGTGGCCGGGGCAGGGGGGCTGTCGTTTGCCGAGTCAGGGCTTATCTAGAGGTTTGCTTCCGGTCCGGATTTCGTGGCATAATCCGCCCTTTTCCGATTTCGGTTAACAATTTTTGGAGAGCGCACCATGGCTCGCGTATGTCAGGTAACGGGCAANNCACGCAAACAACAAAACCAAGCGCCGGTTTCTGCCCAATCTGCAAAACCGCCGCCTGTGGGTGGAAAGCGAAAACCGCTTTGTAACCCTGCGTCTCACCAACGCTGCACTGCGTACCATCGACAAGAAGGGCATTGATGCCGTTCTCGCCGAAATGCGCGCTCGCGGCGAGAAGATTTAAGGGGTAGATCATGGCAGCAAAAGGCGGACGCGAAAAAATCAAGCTGGAGTCCACAGAGGGCACCGGCCACTTCTATACCACCACCAAGAACAAGCGCACCATGCCCGGCAAGATGGAGATCATGAAATTTGATCCCAAGGCCCGCAAGCATGTGATGTACAAGGAAACCAAACTGAAATAATCGGTTTGGCCTTGTCAAAACGCAGAAAAACCCGCCTTTTGGCGGGTTTTTTGTTGGATTGAAATTGCAACCAGACGAGCCTTACTCCAATCCTCTGGGGCCAGACTTTCTGGCAGCCTCTAGCGCAGCCCTTGCAGCAGCAGCCCGATCTTGTGCGGCTGTGGATTTGGCGCNNTACAAGGAAACCAAGCTGAAATAAGCCGGTTTTTCTTTTCAGATGAAAACCCCGCCGACTGGCGGGGTTTTTTTATGCCCTGCTGGGCCATTGCAAGCATCTTAGTTTTGAAGGCGGGGAGCCTTCCAGGCTTCCAATTCGTGATGTCAGCGCATGGATCAAAGATACCCTAAAGCTTAGGCAACTTATGCCGTACTGCCTAGAACAATAAGAGTTTTAGATAACAAAACCACATAAACCAATCCACGAGGAGAAGCACAATGAAGCGGAGCCCCCCACCATTTTTGCTTGTATTGCTGGCTAGCGCTGGCATGTTCTTGTCAGCTGTGCAACCAGCAAGTGCGGGTGATGGCGAGCAGCTTAGCGCTGCCATGAAAGCAGCAGATGAACGCAACAACGAACTGAGAGAAAGATTGAAGCGCGAGCGTGAAGAACGCCGTGCTGAAGCCGATCGACTGGCTCAGGAAAACAAGGCTAATACGCCTGTAGAACAACCTCAGGCACAAGAGGCGCAAAAACCGGTGATCAGGAGGGATACCGCCAGAATCGACGCTGAGCGCAAAGCTCTTGAAGCAGAGCGTAAAGCAAGAGAGGCAGAGCGCAGAGCGCAGGAGGCCATGGCTCGTGCAGAAGAGGCTGAACGTCAGCGTCTCGCAATGGAAGAGGAACAGCGCGCCAAGGAGGAGGCCATCAAGGCAGCCGTCCAGGAGGCGTTGAAAAAACAGCAGGCTCAGATCGCAGCTGCCAAGGCCAAGGCAAAAGTAGACGACGCCTGTATCGATCCAGTGGGTACCCCTGAAGAAATCGCTCGCCTTTGCGGTGGCCCTGCCCCTGCGGCACCAGCTGCCAAAGCTGTTGCCGGCAAAAAAGATGGGCCGGGGACAGCGGCCGCACCAGCCGGAGGCGGGAGCGTTTCTTCAGCCAGAAAGTAGGACTGGAAAAAAACTACTATGAAAAACCCGCCATAAGGCGGGTATTTTTTGGTCAGTTTCTACCGCTTGCTGCTTTAAGTGGCAAGCTGGACTTTAGTTGACTAGATTTAATGACGTTAAGTTGGCCAGTAACCCCATTTTTTATTGAGGTGTAGGAGGAACCGAAGGATAGTCGGATTCCATTGTTTGACCCTAATTAAAAATACATTCATGAGGTAAACCATGAAGCGGAGAGCAACCCCCCTGATATTTGCACTTGTTGCAAGCTTAAGCATGATAGCAACGTCTGTTACCCCGGTTCGCGCTGACAATGTTGGCGATGCGATGAAAGAATCACAGCAACGCAACGACGAGATTCGCGAAAGATTAAAAAAGGAACGTGAAGAGCGCAGGGCTCAACTTGAGCGCGAGGAGGCAGCAAGAAAAGCTGCCATGGCAAAACAGCAAGCCGAGCAGGCTGCCAAGCGTGAAGCGGAACGTGCCGACGCCGAGCGCAGGGCCAAGGTGGAAGCCGAGAGAAAGGCAAAGCTGGATGCCGAGCGCAGAATCAAGGAAGCCGAGATGAGAGCGGCGGAAGCCGAGAGAAAGGCCAAGGAGGCGCAGGCAAGGGCCGAACAGGCTGAAAAACAGCGTCTGGCTGCAGAGGCTGCAAAGAAAGCTGAAGAACTTTCCAAGACAGAGCGCATGGCAAGAGCCAAGGCAGCCCTGGAAGCAGCCAGGAAGAGTGGTCCTCGCGGGTATGATCCTGCGGTCCAGGCTACTGCATCTGCAGCTCCGCCACCCACTGCTGCTGCACCTGCCGCTGCATCCAAACCCGTATCTGCACAGGACCGTGCCGCCGCAGCAAAAGCGGCACTCGAGCAGGCCAAGAAAAACAAAACCACGGTAGGTTACGAATAAACCCTGATCAACCTCTGGCGAAGGTATTTCGCCAATTCGTGCATTCCGTTCCGGAATAAAAAACCCGCCATGTGGCGGGGTTTTTTTTTGT
>DKAU01000118.1 GCA_002450925.1 Thiobacillus sp. UBA6918
AATGCACACCAGCGCATCGGCGCAATGCGCATTCACCATGTATTCCACGCTGTCAGCAATGAGGTCGCGGCTGGGCAGGCTGTACAGCATGCCGCCGTGGCCCATGGCGATGCCGTCATCCACCGCAATGGTGTTGAACTCCTTGGCTACACCTCCAAAGGCTTCGATCTCACGCGCCACCAGCTGCCCCAAATCCTTCAGATGAACATGGCCCGGCACAAACTGGGTAAACGAGTTGGCAATGGCGATGATGGGCTTGTCAAAGTCGGCATCTTTCATGCCGGTTGCGCGCCACAAAGCGCGGGCGCCGGCCATGTTGCGGCCGTGGGTGGTAGTGCGGGAACGGTATTCAGGCATTTCAGTTATCCGGTAAAGCTATAATCGACCTGATATTTTACCCCCTCAGACCGCCTTAACATGCTTGTCCACCCACAGTTTGACCCTGTAGCCCTTTCGCTTGGCCCGCTCAAGGTGCATTGGTATGGCCTTATGTACCTGCTGGCTTTTTTGCAGTTCTGGTGGTTTGGCAAAAAGCGGCTGGCCTCTAGGACGGAACTGGGGGTGACAGAACAGGGCCTGGACGATCTGCTGTTCTATGGTGTGCTGGGTGTGGTGCTGGGCGGCCGGCTTGGGCAAGTGCTGTTCTACGATCCCGGGTATTACTTTTCCCACCCGATGGAAATTTTTGCTGTCTGGAAAGGTGGCATGAGCTTTCATGGAGGCCTGCTTGGCGTGCTCGTAGCTGTTACTGTCTGGAGTCGCAAGCACCACGTCTCATGGCTTAATACCGTCGACTTTGGCGTTCCCCTGGTTCCGCTGGGGCTGGCTTTCGGCCGCATCGGCAACTTTATCAACGGCGAACTGTGGGGCCGGGTGGCTGACCCAAATTTGCCCTGGGCCATGATCTTTCCTCAGGCTGGCGACAACCTTCCGCGTCACCCTTCACAGATTTATCAGGCGTTGGGTGAAGGACTTCTACTCTTCATCATCCTCTGGTTTTATGCGCGCAAGCAACGGCCGTCTGGTGCGGTGTGGGGCGTATTCCTGATTGGCTATGGCGCCTTCCGGTTTGCGGCTGAATATTTCAGGGAGCCCGATAGCGGCATTTTTGGGCAGTCCTATCTCATCAGCATGGGGCAGTGGTTGTCGCTGCCCATGATCGCGGCTGGTATCGCAATGCTGGTTTGGGCATATCGAAAGAAATAATGCGCCGCACATGGATCGCAGGTGGCTGGCTCATCATCGCCGCCATTGTTTTTCTCTCGCTTGCCACACAGGCCGTCGAAATCAACGTCAAGGAAGGCGACAAGATCGGCCACTTGCTGGCTTATGGCTTCCTCATGGCATGGTGGTCGCAGTTGTATGTTTCCAGGCCAACCCGGCTCCAGCTTGCGCTCTCCTTTGTTGCGCTGGGTGCAGCCATGGAACTTCTGCAGGGGCTTACCCCGGACCGATTTCCGGAATGGCTCGACCTGGCCGCCGACGCGGCTGGCGTATTGTTGGGCTGGCTGGTTTCGCCACCACGCATTCCCAACTTATTGAACAGGCTTGCCGACGCCGTATCCCCCAAACAACCCTAGCGCTATAATCCGGCCACACGTGGGGCGGTAGCTCAGCTGGGAGAGCGTCGCGTTCGCAATGCGAAGGTCGGGAGTTCGATCCTCCTCCGCTCCACCAGACACAAAAAGCGCATGTTCTGCACTATTCGAGAGCAAACCGCTGCCGCTTCAGCACCAACGCCCCCCAACCCAACCCGGCAAGCATGGTCAAACCGCCAAGCAGGTGCACGAAAACACCCCAACCCTGTGCATGCTGCAACTGTCCCAGCGTATCGAGCAGGTATATCCAGTCGTGTGGCCCGTCCTCTCCTGTATGGCCGCCCAGCAGCAGCATTTGCGGATGAAGGGAGTCATAGATGTAAGCCGAAAGATCTACAAGACTCGCCCCAGTCCACCACAGGCATACAGCTGCGCCAAAGTTGTCGCGGTTTTTCAGAATGAACGCAACGCCAATGCCGAAGGGCAGAGCAAGCTGCAAAAAACTGCCTCCAAGGATGGCAAGAAACTCTCCAAACGGGATGAACAGTACATGGCCTGCCTCGTGAATAGGCAGGACAATGTTGTGCATGAACGACTCATTGATCTCCGCCGTGCGGTAGTCGTAACCAAACAAGAACCAGCCCCACACCGCCGTCAGCAACAACACTCCAATACGCCCGTAAAACGAGAAGCGATCCATTTTTTCACGCGGGGCGATCAACGCTTCAAGCAGGCCCTGTTGGTCAGACGGGTCTTCCTGAATATCATTTTTTCTGACTGACTGCTGCCATTTGAAGAAATACAGCCCGCAGTTCGGGCAGCTTTCGGTGGCTGGAAGGGGTTGGGGAAATTTACTACCGCACTTGGGACATTGACTGTATGTGTCCGTCATGAAAGCTGGCTGTTAGTTGGCGGCAACGGCCCAACGTTGCCGCTTGTCGAGCCAGATTTCAAGTTCTGAAGCAGGCATGGGCCGGGCAATCCAGTAACCCTGCACAAGGTCGGCGCCAACCTGTCTTAACCACACGAAGTCGGCCTCTGTTTCAACACCTTCGGCGACAACCGTCAGCCCCAGCGCATGGCCAAGCGCAACCGTCGACCGCACGATAGCGGCGTCCTTGGGAGACTGGGCCAGTGAATGGATAAAGCTGCGGTCGATTTTAAGTTCATGGATTGGCAGTGCCTTCAGGTAGGCCAGAGAGGCCTGGCCAGCTCCATAGTCATCCACTGACAATCGCACGCCCAGCGCAGCAAGTTGCATGAGATGGTCGAGCGAAATCTCGGGGTCTTCCATCAGCGCGCTCTCTGTAATCTCAAGGCACAAACCGGGCGTCAGCTTTTGATCACTGGCAAGTGCGCGAACCGTCTCGACGAGGCCAGCGCTCAACAGATCGTAGGTCGAAATGTTTACGCTGGGCAAAAGCTTCCGGCCTGACTCATGCCAGCGTGCGGCCTGATCGACAACCTTTTCGAGAACCCAAGGTGTTATTTCACGAATGAAGCCGGTGTTCTCTGCAAATGGAATGAACTTGCAAGGCTGGATCAAACCACGTTCAGGATGCAGCCAGCGAATCACGGCCTCAACAGCAATGACTTCGCCACTATGCAAATCGAGTTTGGGCTGGTAATGCACGACAAATTCGTCACGCACCAATGCCTCACGCATCTCGCCTATCAGCGACAAGTGTTCCGGTTCCGGCTGCTCTTCCACGGTAGCAGCCAGAGCAATGCCACTGCGGTGTTTTTTGGCTGCATACACGGCCAGCTCGGCGCGACGCAACAACGTGGAAGCGTTTACGCCATCCTGCGGAAAGAGTGCGATACCAACACTGGCGCTGATGTCCAGACGCTGGTCATCGATTTCAACTGGTTTTCGCAAGGCCTCAAGGATCGTTTCGGCAAACGCCCAGGCTGCGTTCTGGTCGTGCTCCGGCAGCAGGAACGCAAATTCGTCCTCCCCCAGCCGTGCCAGCAAACCGGACCCTCTCGAAATCGCATCCAAACGCTGGCCCACCACGATCAGCAGGTGATCACCTACGCCATGTCCCAAGGCGTTGTTGATATGGCGAAAACGGTCAAGGTCCACCAAGGCAATGGCAGCAGGATTTCCTTCGGAAAGTTCTTCCAGTGCCTGGAGAAAACGCGTGCGATTGAAAAGACCCGTCAACAAATCCTGGTAGGCCAACCGCAGAATTTTCTGTTCACGACTTGCAATGCCTTCGCTCATGCGAACAAAACTTGATGCCAGTTCACCGATCTCGTCTTGCGACCTCACCGCAAGCGCATCGGAATAATCTCCCGTCTCGATGCGTTTGGCCGCCAATGCAAGCCGATTGATGGGATGGGTAATGCGTCTGGCCAACAGGAAACTGCCGACAATGAAAAAGAGCACACCGCCGGCAAGGATGCCCCAGAGCACAACCTGCATGGTCCGGAAAGGAGCCGCATCCTGATCGATCTGGCGTTGCAGGATCGCCAGTACATTTTTATCGAGGGGCTCAGCAACGCTCTGATAATGGCTGTCCGCCAGGGTCAACAATTCGGAATGGGAAGAATCAAGCCTTGCGGCAGCTTTGGGCAAATCTGCCGCCAACTCGCCGGAAAGGGAAGTGGCCAGTGTGTTTATCCCGCCCTTGTCTTTGCGTACGATGCTAACCTCCACACCACTGATGCTGGCAAACTCTCTTGCCCATGCATCATCCACACGAAAGCCCATGACAATCCAGGCCAGCCTGGCTGGAGCAAAAACCGGCACAACAACAACCTGATATGCCTCGGAAGGCATTGCCGCAATGGTGCTGACAGGCACGGATTGTTCCGCATTGGAGAGCAGGTCGGGAAGAGGAAAAGGGTAGGGGCGCGCAGAAGGATTTTGTGTATCCGCCATGACGCGCCCATCGAGGCTGACAAGAAGCATCTTGCGAGCTCTTATGCGATTGCCGTGGTTGCGCAGGGCCGAGAGGATGGTGGGCTTGTCACCCGTGGCGATGGCTTCTCGAAAAGCGAAATCCGAGGCAAGAAGTTTCGCGGCTATTTCCAGTTGTGAATTGTTCTGGCTAAGAAGGATTTGAAAAGTCCGGGCGCCGGACTTGAGTTGCCGCTCGATCACGCCGTCGATGATCTGGTCACCGCTACGGTTTACCAAAACAAGCACCATTGCCATGACCAGAACCAGCAGGCCGACGAACACGGCAACAATACGATTTCTTAGTGATCGGAAGCTCAACTTGATTCGCCTCTCTAGTATCCGGACCCCTCCAGGGGAGGCTTGTTGTGTGCCGGCCTTGGGGGAACCGTGGCCTTCAATGTCAGGCGCACGTTTTCATTGCCCATCCTGAGTTCCCTCGTAGGTAATTCATCCATCAGGCGCGGGTGCCAATATCTTAGCCGGTAAACGCCTTCTGGTATGTTGTCCAGATGCGCCCTGCCGTCCTGGCCGGTTTTCCCAAAGTAGGGCGTATCCACCACCAGCACATAGGCTTCCATCCAGTCATGGATGTTGCAGCCCAGCGCGACCACACCGGGTTTGTCGAACACAACAGGTTTCGCGGGCTTGCCGGCATAAAGCTTGATTTCAAACATCTTCGGCTGCGAAAAGGAATAGACATGATGCTTGAACGGATCCCGATTGGGAAACTCAATGGCAGTACCCGTCTGAATGATGGTGAGATAGGGATTGAACTCCCGGTCACGCTGAATGATTGCGGATTTGGTCTTTTTTGTCGGGGAGGGCGCCGCAGCCTCCAGAACAACGGCAAAATCCTCGATTGGCTTCCCTTCTGGTGTGGCTGCCACAACCTCCAGCGAGCCTGCAGTTGCACAAGCCGAACAAGCGAGCAACAGGGGTAGCCACGCCTTAGGGGCAAGGATCATCGCTTGGCTTCACCACCAACTTCGTTTTGCCAGATTTCTGCGGTCAGCACGCCGTCACGATAAACAAAAATGTGCCAGACATTGACCTTTCTTTTGCCCACGTACTCAACCTGGGCCTCGATGGATACGCCTTGGGGGCTGGAATAGGTTTCCAGTTCGCCCGTTTTTACGGGGCGCAGATTGTCCTTGAAAAAATCTGCCCACATTTCTCGAATGGCCTTTTTACTCC
Organism: Thiobacillus sp. UBA6918; assembly: GCA_002450925.1. Lineage (GTDB taxonomy): Bacteria > Pseudomonadota > Gammaproteobacteria > Burkholderiales > Thiobacillaceae > UBA6918. The sequence continues at coordinate 5,641 of DKAU01000118.1, forward strand.
GATACTGACCATCATGAGGGCCGCCCACCCATTCGAAAAACGGGTTTTCGGGGTAGTCCTGCATAACCGCTTCAAGATCGCCCTTGGCAATGGCCTCAAGATGTGCCCTTGCCTTTGCCTCATCAAGCTTTCCGGCCATGACCGGGAAAGAGAGAACAAGGTACCCCAGAAACAGCAACCGCTTCATTTTATTGACCCCGCTAAACTGTTTTATAGATAGTAAAGTCTTTTTAAGACTAGACAAACCTAATTATGGGTTCGTCTGAACCGCATGGACATCCTTACTCTGTACTAGTTTACCTGCACCGGGAATCCCCGGTTGCATCAGGGGGATACGTTGCCGTGCCAGCCCTCCGGCAGTTAAAATACAAGACTTTTCGCCATTTTCGGCGGGTGCTGCTTTTTTGAACAAGCCATGAACAGACAAGACAGTCTACAGAACACCTTATACAGCCCGGATTTTGAGCAGGATTCCTGCGGCTTCGGGCTCATCGCCCAGATGGACAACCAGCCTTCGCACACGCTGGTACAGCGCGCCATCCATTCGCTGGGCTGCATGACCCACCGCGGTGCCATTGCTGCTGACGGCTTGTCGGGCGACGGCTGTGGCCTGCTCTTCAGGAAGCCGGATGCCTTTCTGCGCACAGTGGCCATGGAAGCCGGCATCGAGCTTGGCGAAAGTTATGCCGCCGCCCTGGTGTTCCTGTCCCAGGACAAGACCGAATACAAGACCGCCAAGGACACGCTGACCCGCGAACTGCAGGCCCAGAAGCTGGCTGTTGCAGGTTTCCGCGCCGTGCCGGTGGATACCTCCGTCTGCGGCCAGTACGCGCTGGCCTCCTTGCCGGTAATCGAGCAAGTGTTCGTGAACTGCCCGGCAAATATCGACGAGGAGCACTTTGAACGCGCCCTCTACATTGCCCGCCGCCGTACGGAAAAGGCGCTTGCCGCTGACAAGGTGTTCTACCTGCCCACGCTGTCTTCGCGAGTAATTTCCTACAAGGGCCTGGTGATGCCGGAAAACCTGCCGGTGTTCTATCCTGATCTGCATGACGAGCGCTTTGCCTCGTCGCTGATCGTGTTCCACCAGCGCTTTTCCACCAACACCTGGCCGCAGTGGAAGCTGGCGCAGCCCTTCCGCTTCCTCGCCCACAACGGCGAGATCAACACTCTGCAGGGCAACCGCAACTGGAGCCGTGCGCGCGAAATGAAATTCGAGAGCGACCTCATCCCCAACATGGATGACGTTCGCCCGATCGTGAACACCGAAGGCTCCGACTCCAGTTCGCTCGACAACATGCTGGAAGGCCTGGTCATGGGCGGCGCAGGACTGTTCCGCGCCATCCGCCTGCTGGTGCCGCCAGCATGGCAGAACGTCGAGGACATGGATCCCGATATCCGCGCCTTCTACGAATACAACTCCATGCACATGGAAGCCTGGGACGGTCCCGCCGGCCTGGTAATGACCGACGGACGCTATGGCGTGTGCGCGCTGGACAGAAACGGCTTGCGCCCGGCGCGCTGGGTGCTGACCAAGGACCGCATCCTGACCATCGCCTCGGAAGTCGGCGTGTGGGATTACGGCGCGGACAACGTCGAGAAAAAAGGCCGCGTGCGCCCGGGCCAGATGGTGGCCGCCGACCTCGCCACCGGCAAGCTCTTGCTACCCGAGGACATCGACAACGAACTGAAAGTCCGCCACCCCTATCGCAAGTGGCTGAAGGAGTCCACCAAGCTGGAATTCGGCGCCTATCCCGATGGCGACATGGCAGTGATGGATGCGCCCAGCCTGCTCACGCACCAGAAAATTTTCAACGTCAGCCTCGAAGAGCGCGACCAGATCCTGCGTGTGCTGGCGGAAGACGGCCAGGAAGCCACCGGCTCCATGGGCGACGACACCCCCATGGCCGTGCTGTCGCAGAAAGTGCGCTCGCCTTTTGATTACCTGCGCCAGCAGTTCGCGCAAGTGACCAACCCGCCGATCGACCCGATCCGCGAAGCGATCGTGATGTCGCTCTCCACCTGTTTTGGCCCCGAACGCAACCTGTTCAATGAAACAAAGGAACACGCGCATCGTCTTGAAGTCAGTTCGCCGATGTTGTCGGAAACGGCTTTCAAGTCCATCACCACGCAAAAGGACCCCGCCTACAAGACCCAGGCGCTGTCGCTCAATTACGATTCGAGCAAGCTTTCGCTGAAAGCCGCGACCGAAAAACTGGCTGCCGACGCCGTGGCCGCGGTAAAGAAGGGCACCGTCATCCTGGTGCTGTCCGACCGCGATATTTCGCAGAACGCGCTGCCGATTCCCGTGCTGTTTGCCGTGGGCGCGGTGCACCATGCGCTGATCGACGCCGGCCTGCGCTGCGACGCCAACATCATTGCCGAAAGCGGCAGCGTGCGCGACCCGCACCACTACGCCAGCCTGATCGGCTACGGCGCCACCGCCGTGTACCCCTATCTCGCCTACCAGGTCATCGCCGACCTGGTGAACAGCGGCGAATGCAAGACTCCGCTCGACAAGGCCCTGGCCAATTACCGCAAGGGCATGGATAAAGGCATCTACAAGATCCTCTCCAAGATGGGTATTTCGCTCGTCGCCAGTTACCGCGGTGCGCAGCTGTTCGAAGCAGTAGGCTTGAACGAAGAAATCGTCGACATGTGTTTGAAGGGCACGGTATCGCGCGTGTCCGGCGCGGATTTCAGCGACTTCGAAACCGACCAGAAAAAGCTGCATCGCAATGCCTACAATCCGTTGAAGCGCCTGCCCGCGGGTGGTTTGCTCAAGTTCATGTACGGCGAGGAATTCCACGCCTACAACCCGGACGTGGTACAGCAGTTGCAAAAGGCCGTGCAGTCCGACAACTACGAGGAATACAAGAAATATTCCGAGATCGTGAACAC
>DKAU01000117.1 GCA_002450925.1 Thiobacillus sp. UBA6918
AATCTTCTTTCCAATATCCGCATCGTGCTGAGCCGGCCCAGCCACCCCGGCAACATCGGGGCGGCGGCGAGGGCCATGAAGACTATGGGATTGTCGCAACTCTACCTGGTTGCCCCAAAGACATTTCCACACACTGATGCGGAAGCCATGGCTTCTGGTGCGGTAGACGTGCTGGAAAGCGCAAAGATATGCAATTCGCTCGAAGAGGCGCTGGCAGGCTGCATTCTGGCAATTGGCACTTCCACCCGCCAGCGTGATTTGCAGACCACATTGCTGACGCCTTCCCAGGCAGCGACNNAGGGCGCTTTCTGAAGCCCAGGGTGCTGGTGTGGCCATGGTTTTCGGCAACGAAACATTCGGGCTTTCCAAAGAGGAACTGGCCTGCTGCCAGGCACTGATGACCATCCCGGCCAACCCGGAATACAGCTCTTTAAACCTTGGTGCTGCCGTACAGGTGATGGCCTATGAACTGAGGCGTACGGCCCTGGCTGAAACCTTGCCTCAGCCCGAACTCGATGCCGCGGATCTGGCCGAGGTGGAGCGTTTTTATGCCCACCTTGAAGAGACCCTGATCAAGATCGGCTTTCTTAATCCTGCCTCACCCAAACGGCTTATGCCCAAGCTTAGAAGACTGTTTTCACGCACACGGTTGCAGAAAGAAGAAATCAACATTTTGCGCGGCATGCTGGCGGCAATGGATGACAGCAATAACCATAAGGGTTGATGTAAAATAACTGACTTAATTAGTCGGAAAACAGGCCCCATCCATGTTTGAAAGGCTTAAAGAGGAAGTCTCTGTNNATGGGCGTGGTGATCGGCGAGACGGCCGAAATTGGCGATGACTGCACGCTCTACCATGGTGTAACTCTGGGTGGTACTTCATGGAACAAGGGCAAACGGCACCCCACGCTGCTGCCCGGTGTGGTGGTCGGGGCGGGCGCCAAGATTCTTGGCCCCATTACCATTGGACGCGAGGCCAGGGTTGGTTCGAATGCCGTGGTAGTGAAGGATGTGCCCGAAGGCGCAACGGCCGTCGGCATACCCGCACGCATTCTGGATGCCGAGAGCAAGGCCCGAGACGACCAGGCCAAGAAGATGGGCTTCTCGGCTTATGCCATTTCTTCGGACATGAACGACCCCATGGTCAAAGCGGTGCATGGATTGATCGATCATGCTTCCAATATGGACCAGAAACTAACCGAGGTTATGGCTCAACTTGAACAGTTGGGCGTCCATCTCTCCGAGACGCAAAAAGCCAAGGACGACTTCGACCCGGACCAACTGAACAAAATAGTTGACTAAATCGCTCAGGTAACTAAAATAGTTGACTGAAATGATCAAGTATTTTATATTTCAGTGACTTAACCAAAGGCGAAAAATCATGAGACTCACCACAAAAGGACGTTTTGCGGTAACAGCAATGATTGACCTGGCGCTGCGCCACGGCAAGGGTCCCGTTACGCTGGCAGGCATCAGCGAGCGGCAGGATATCTCGCTATCCTATCTGGAACAGCTTTTCGGCAAGCTGCGCCGCCATCAACTGGTGGAAAGTGTGCGTGGCCCGGGCGGCGGTTATACCCTGGCTAGGCAACTTGACGAGGTTTCCGTGGCCGACATTATTCGTGCAGTGGACGAGCCCATCGATGCAACCCAGTGCGAGGGCAAGGGCGATTGCCACGAAGGCCATCGCTGCATGACCCACGATTTGTGGACCAACCTCAACAAGAGGATCTACGAATACCTTGATTCCGTAACTCTGGCGGAACTCGTTACCAAGCAGCAGGACAAGCAAAATACTGGATTGATGGCGGAAGATCGACGTGGGACCAAGGTTGCTGCCACATTTTGATGTTGTAAGAAGTTTGTCGGATTAAGAAGATCATGAAATTTCCCATTTACCTTGACTACTCGGCCACTACGCCGGTTGATCCGCGCGTTGCGGAAAAGATGATTCCCTGGCTGACCGAGCATTTCGGTAATCCCGCATCGCGTTCCCATGCATATGGCTGGGATGCTGAAAAAGCCGTTGAGGAAGCCCGAGAGCAGGTGGCAAGACTAGTAAATGCCGATCCGAAGGAAATTGTCTGGACCTCCGGAGCAACCGAGTCCAACAACCTTGCCATCAAGGGTGCCGCACATTTCTATTCCGGCACCAAAGGCAAGCACCTCATTACTGTCATGACCGAGCACAAAGCCGTTCTCGACACCATGCGTGAACTCGAGCGTGAAGGCTATGAGGTCACCTACCTGCAACCCATGGAAAACGGCTTGATCGATCTGGAGAAATTCCAGGCCGCTATTCGCCCCGATACAGTGCTGGCTTCGGTGATGTTCGTCAACAACGAAATCGGAGTCATTCAGGATATCGAGGCAATCGGCGAAATCTGCCGTTCCAGGGGCGTGATCTTTCATGTTGACTCAGCCCAGGCTGCGGGCAAGGTTGAAATCGACCTGAAGAAACTCAAGGTCGACCTGATGTCTTTCTCCGCACACAAAATATATGGCCCAAAGGGGATTGGTGCCCTGTACGTGCGCCGCAAGCCGCGCATCCGCCTCGAAGCACAAATGCATGGCGGCGGACACGAGCGCGGCATGCGTTCCGGTACCCTGGCCACCCACCAGATCGTGGGAATGGGCGAGGCCTTCCGCATCGCGCGTGAGGAGATGGCTGCAGAGAATGAACGCCTGCGCATGCTTCGCGACAGGCTTTACAAGGGATTTTCAGAGATCGAAGAAACCGTGGTAAACGGCGACATGGAACATCGAATCCCCGGCAACCTCAATATTAGCTTTGCTTATGTTGAAGGTGAATCGCTGATGATGGCGATCAAGGATATCGCTGTGTCATCCGGTTCGGCTTGCACGTCGGCCAGCCTCGAGCCTTCCTATGTACTCAAGGCCCTGGGGCGCAGCGACGAGCTGGCGCATTCCTCCATCCGCTTTACCATCGGCCGTTTTACGACCGAAGAGGAAATCGATTTCACCATTGACCTGGTCAAGAAACAGGTCGCCAAACTGCGCGAGATGTCGCCCTTGTGGGAAATGGTTAAGGCGGGCATCGATTTGAATACAGTGCAGTGGGCTGCCCACTGACAAGAATTTTGACGGAGTAATTATCATGGCATATAGCGACAAGGTCCTTGAGCACTACGAGAACCCCCGCAATGTGGGTTCATTCGACAACGCCGACGACGTCGGTACCGGAATGGTCGGCGCACCTGCTTGCGGCGACGTAATGAAGCTGCAGATCAAGGTAAACGAACAGGGCGTGATCGAAGACGCCAAGTTCAAGACCTNNACCGAGTGGGTCAAGGGCAAGACGCTGGACCAGGCCATGGAAATCAAGAACACGGCCATTGCCGAAGAACTCGCGCTGCCCCCGGTAAAGATCCACTGCTCAATCCTGGCAGAAGACGCCATCAAGGCTGCGGTTACCGACTACAAGGCCAAGCACGGGGAAAAGTGATGGCCATTACCGTAACCGAAAGCGCCGCCAAGCACGTCAGTAATTTCCTCACCAAGCGAGGCAAGGGCATTGGCCTGCGACTCGGCGTGCGCACCACGGGCTGTTCAGGCATGGCTTACAAGCTGGAATTTGTGGATGAAGTGCAGGGTGATGACGTGAGCTTTGAAAGCAACGGTGTCACGGTCTTTGTTGATCCCAAAAGCCTGGCCTATCTGGACGGAACCGAGCTGGACTTTGTGCGCGAGGGTCTGAACGAGGGTTTCAAGTTCAACAACCCCAATGTCAAAAACATGTGCGGGTGTGGCGAATCCTTTAATGTGTAGCATCTGAGTCCGGGACGGTAGAAGAGGGGTCTCGGCTTTATTGTGTTTAGTGGCGCCTCTCAAGTCTGTCATGGATTTTCACTCAAACTACTTCCAGTTATTCGAATTGCCGGAGCAGTTCCGGCTTGATGTCGAAAAAATGGAAACCGCTTATCGCAAACTGCAAAACGAAGTCCATCCCGACCGCTTTGCTTCTTCGGGAGAAACCGAAAAACGTCTGTCCATGCAATGGGCTACTAAGGTGAACGAAGCCTTCCAGACCCTAAAAAAGCCGCTCACCCGTGGAGCCTACCTGCTGCAGCTAAAAGGCGTGGAAGCTTTCCCGGAAATGCATACCTCGTTTCCCCCCGCGTTTCTTATGCAGCAGATGGAATGGCGTGAGGCCATCGGGGACGCAAAGATGGCTCGCGATGTGAATGCACTTGATCGCTTGCTGCGCGAACTGCGTCGTGAGACAAAAAACATGGAAGAACAATTTGCATCAGAACTGGATGATGCACACGCCTATGATGCTGCCGCCGAGACGGCGCGCAAGTTAAAATTCATGCACAAGCTGATTGAAGAAGTCGGCGATGCACAAGAAGAAATAGAGGCTGCCTGATGGCGCTGCTGCAAATATCCGAACCTGGCATGTCCACTTCCCCGCACCAGCATCGACTGGCGGTGGGAATTGACCTTGGCACGACCAACTCTTTGGTTGCCTCTGTACGGTCAGGCTTGGCACGTGTTCTGGATGACGAGCGGGGACGTTCGTTGGTTCCGTCAGTAGTTCGCTACCACGGTGATGGCAGAGTCGAAGTTGGCTTTGATGCGCAGGCACGTCAAAGTGAGGATCCGCACAATACTATCGTCTCGGTCAAACGTTTCATGGGCCGCGGCATGGCAGACCTTGGTGACCCGGGTCGTTATCCCTACAAGTTTGTTGAAGCGCCAGGCATGGTGCAATTGCAGACTGCGGCCGGTAACAAGAGTCCGGTTGAGGTTTCTGCAGACATATTGAAACTATTGCGCGATCGCGCTGAACGAACACTGGGTGGAGAACTGGTGGGTGCGGTTATTACCGTGCCAGCGTATTTTGACGATGCCCAACGTCAGGCCACCAAGGATGCAGCCAGGCTTGCCGGCCTCAACGTTTTGCGTTTGCTCAACGAGCCAACCGCAGCCGCTATCGCCTATGGTCTCGATAACGCTGCCGAGGGGGTGTATGCGGTATATGACCTTGGCGGCGGCACATTCGATGTTTCCATTCTCAAACTGACACGCGGCGTGTTCGAGGTTTTGTCCACCAACGGTGATTCTGCCCTCGGAGGCGATGACTTTGACCAGCGCCTGTTCTGCTGGATCGTTGAGCAATCGCGCCTTACCCCGCTCAATGCCAAGGACACTCGACTCCTGTTGACTCGCGCACGCGAAGCCAAGGAACAACTGACCGAGCATGACGAGGCGCGTATTACCGCTCTTCTATCCACTGGCGAACTGGTGGATTTGAATCTCACCACCACCATTTTTGACGAGATTACTGCCAACCTTGTTAACAAGACGCTGACTCCAACCCGGAAGGCGTTGCGTGATGCCGGGCTTTCTCCGGAAGATGTAACAGGCGTAGTCATGGTGGGCGGTGCGACACGCATGCCATGCATTCGCCATGCAGTGGGCGAGTTTTTCGATCAGACGCCATTGACCAATCTGGATCCTGACAAAGTGGTGGCATTGGGTGCTGCCATGCAGGCTGACGTGCTGGCTGGGAATCGCAAACAGGATGATGACTGGCTGTTGCTGGATGTAATACCTCTGTCCCTCGGTTTGGAGACAATGGGCGGACTTGCCGAGAAAGTCATCCCGAGAAACACCACGATTCCTGTGGCCCGCGCGCAGGAGTTCACGACCTACAAGGATGGCCAGACGGCCATGAGTTTCCATGTGGTGCAGGGCGAACGGGAACTGGTTTCCGATTGCCGCTCGCTCGCCAAATTTGAACTGCGTGGCATTCCACCCATGGTCGCAGGCGCGGCACGCATTCGCGTCACGTTCCAGGTTGATGCCGATGGTCTGTTGTCCGTGTCTGCACGCGAACAGACCACGGGGCACGAGGCGGCAATTACCGTCAAACCTTCTTACGGCCTTTCAGACGATGAGATTGCTGGCATGCTGATGGATGCCAACACACATGCCGACGACGACATGAAAACCCGCGCTCTGAATGAACAGAGAGTCGAGGGAAAAAGTCTGGTACAGGCAACACACGCTGCCCTGGAGCAGGACGGCAACGAATTGCTGAATGCAGAAGAACGCGCTGCTATCGAAACGAAAATTAACGAACTCGAGAAACAGATGTCACAAGAAGATCATCTGGCAATCAAGCGGGCGGTAGAGGCACTGAATGAGGTCACATCCGAATTTGCTGCGCGTCGCATGGATGCCGGCGTAAGACGCGCTTTGCGCGGCCACAAACTCAACGAAATAAGCTAACGACATGCCTCAACTCATTGTATTGCCACATGTGGAACTTTGCCCGGAAGGTGCCGTGATCGAAGCCAAGACAGGCGAAACCATATGCGACACGCTGCTGGCCAACGGCATCGAGATTGAACACGCTTGCGAGAAATCCTGCGCATGTACAACCTGTCATGTCATCGTGCGCGAAGGCTTTGATTCACTGGAGCCATCCGAAGAAAAGGAAGACGACCTGCTCGACAAGGCGTGGGGACTTGAACCGCAATCGCGACTGTCGTGTCAGGCAAAAGTGGAGGCAATCGACCTCGTTGTTGAAATTCCCAAGTACACCATCAACATGGTCAAGGAATCCGGCCACTAATTCGGGGAGCGCACTGTATGAAATGGACTGACGTAAACGACATAGCTATCGAACTCTACGAAACGCATCCCGATGTGGACCCGCAGTATGTCCGATTTACCGACCTGCATGGCTGGGTGATGGCATTGCCCGGATTTGATGACGATCCCAGCCATTCCAACGAGAAAATTCTAGAAGCCATTCAGATGGCCTGGATAGACGAAGCCAGCTAAATTCAGATGCCGGTTTTTTGCCCGGCCCATCAAAAACGAATCAAATCTTCCAACTGTAAGTAGTTGCATTCCTTCAAGCCGCTAACCTGTTTGACGTTGAGTTTGATTCCTTAAGTTTCTCTTAAGTGTTCGTTTGATATTAATTCACTGTCGGCTACTACGGATGAGGTTTAAAGACAATTAGGCCAAATGGTGTATGTCGCTTGGCCTGCCTTTATGAGTAAATAACGGAAATCTCAAATAACAATAATTTTTAAAAAGGTTTGAAGTCGCGCAGGAATATCCGGGCTAATCAAACCTTGTGCGGGGATATGACAATACCCTACCTTTAATCGACGATACAGAACAACAAGAAGAACTGCCAGACGATCGCAGGTGGAGGACGTCATGGAGTCATTTATATCAACTTCCACCGACAACAAGGGGCCTTAATTAATGAAAAACACTTTCCTTTTTAAATCCGTAGTTTTAATTGGTGCGCTAGTAAGTTCAGGCGTGACATTCGCCGATCAAGGCGTTATAGCTGAATGCAAAAAGCTTACCCTCGTTACGAATGTCATCGCTGGATGGGATCCTATTCTTGAAACAAGCACGCCTACGACAAATGAAACTGTTTGCGTAGATGTGCCTGCTCAGGCTCCTGGTTCACACGTGGTATTCAACCTTGATACGAATGCGACGACAAATGGCACTAACAGTGGGAATCCCGTAGGCCTGCGTCATATGTGGATGCTGGGTAGAGCACAGCAATACAAAAAACAATTGAACCCAGGCTGGGATGCTACTACGTTCCAGATCATTGGCATTATGCATGGCGAGGCGGCTACCTGGGCACTTAGCAATCAATGGTGGATCGATCATGTCCCCGGCGCTACCGGCAACCCTTATGCGAAGTGGTTGGATAATCTGATGGCGATTAATAATGGTAGTGATGGCCCTGCAATTCCGATTCAACTTGAGATCTGTGGTGTGACCATGAGCGGCAAGGGCTGGACCAATGCTGATCTGTATCCTGGCATCCACGTAAACCAGGGCGCAATCGGTCGTTTGCTCAACCTGGAAGCACAAGGATATGCCTATATCCAACCGGGTTATGTGGACAACGACTCCATGTACGCGACAATCGCCCAACTAAATGTTCTTAAGAACAGCATTAAGGACAGCTCTTTTAACAAGTGAGCTTTTGTGCAGTAGTCTGAAGCTGAAAAAGGCCGCACTTTGTTGCGGCCTTTTTATCGTTAATTGTTCCTTGGTAATGCACATAGGCTTGAACTTTCGCCTATGGCGATTGTTTTAAATCTGGTTATTCATGTCTGAAGCCTTCCAGACGGAAGGTGTTCAATTTGTCCTTGTCCAGAACGGTCAGCACATGGCCGGCTTCCTCGACAATTCCCTCATCCTTCAACCTGGTCAGAATTCTTGAAAGCGTCTCGGGCTTGACCCCGATGCGAGAAGCGATCACGTGCTTGGGGGCGTTCAACTGGATGGCATTGCTGCCGCCTGTCTGGATATCTTGCGTTTGGTCCAGGATGTAAAACGCAAGCCGCTGGCAGGCGGTACCCAGAGTCAAGCGGTCTATCTCATTGACTAGGCCGTGAATGCGTCGGCTCATGCTTCCCATCATGCGGAA
>DKAU01000030.1 GCA_002450925.1 Thiobacillus sp. UBA6918
TCGGGCAGTTCCGGGTAGTCCTCGGTAATGGCGTTGAATACCTGTATGGCCTCGGGGGATTTACCCTGGTCTGCGAGAATAAGGCCTTTCAAGAATCTTACCTGCGCGTCCTTGGGGTTTTTGGACAGGAACTGGTTGGCGCGTGTCAGCGCGGTATCTAGTTCGCCCTTGCGAAAGAGCTGGTTAATCTCCTGGATATCATCAGCCTGAACACACTGCGGAAACAGCAGTGAGACACTGAGGGCAAGCAGGAAAGCTAATCTTTGCAAACTGGGCATTGTGTTAAACTCAAATCCAAATGATCATCAACACCGAATTCTAACAACTCCCCTATAACTGTGGGTGGTTTGCTTCTAACAGTAGCCAACCCTTCCTTACTCTCCATGCTCAAGCTGTACAACTCTTTAAGCCGTCGGTTGGAAGATTTTGTGCCCATCCGGCCGAGCCAGGTTCGCATCTATGTGTGCGGCATGACTGTTTATGATTTTTGTCATTTGGGACACGCCCGCGTTTTTGTCGTGTTCGACATGGTAGTCCGCTGGCTTAGGGCTTCCGGCTTTCAGGTCCAGTATGTCCGCAATATTACGGACATAGACGACAAAATCATTAAGCGCGCACATGAAAACGGCGAGACTCCGGCCGAACTGACTGGCCGTTTCATCAAGGCAATGCACGAGGATGAGACCAAACTCGGCGTGTTGCCGCCCGATGCCGAGCCTCGAGCCACTGAGTATGTGGCAGAAATGCTATCCATGATCGGTGCCTTGGTGGATAAGGGCTTGGCATACCGTGCTGACAACGGAGATGTGTATTACTCGGTGCATGGTTTCCCTGCATATGGCGCTTTGTCAGGCAAATCCCTTGATGATTTACGTGCCGGAGAGCGGGTCGAGGTAGACCCCAACAAGCGCGACCCAATGGATTTCGTTCTTTGGAAGGCCGCAAAGCAGGGTGAACCATCCTGGGAAAGCCCTTGGGGTCCGGGTCGTCCGGGCTGGCATATCGAGTGCTCTGCGATGAGCGGCAAGCTTCTGGGTGCCCATTTCGATATTCATGGTGGCGGGCAGGATCTTCAGTTTCCACATCATGAAAATGAGATTGCTCAATCGGAAGGGACACACGGCTGCAAGTTCGTGAATTACTGGCTGCACAACGGCTTCGTGCGTGTGGACAACGAAAAAATGTCCAAGAGTCTGGGCAATTTTTTCACCATCCGCGAAGTGCTTGATAAGTTTGATCCCGAGGTCGTACGGTTCTTTATCCTGCGAGCACATTATCGCAGCCCGCTTAACTATTCGGATGTGCATCTAGAAGATGCAAAGGGGGCCTTGACCCGCTTGTATACAGCCTTGAAAAACGTGCCGCCCGCTGAAACGGCAATTGACTGGGAAAACCCGTTGGCGGCTCGTTATAGAGCTGCCATGGACGAGGATTTTGGTACACCGGAAGCGGTAGCTGTGCTGTTCGAATTAGCAAGTGAAGCAAACAAGCTGCAGGATTCAGGGCTTTCGGGCTTATTAAAGTCTCTGGGTGGTGTGCTGGGATTGTTGCAGGATGATCCGGAAGGTTTCTTGAAGCGTTGGGTTGGCGAGTCTGTGGGGCCTCAGGAGACTGACATAGAAGCAATGATTACTGCCAGAGATGATGCAAAAAAATCCAGAAATTTTTCTGAGGCTGATCGCATACGCGACGAACTGAGGGTGTCGGGAATCATCCTGGAGGACGGCCCCTTGGGTACAACTTGGCGTAGAGGTTGATTTGTGCAGAGACACCAATAAAAAACGGGACGCCATGGCGTCCCGTTTGATTTTGCTGCATCCAATTACTTGGCAGCAGGAGCAGCCTGGAACGGGAAGAAGTTCATGGGATTGAATGCGGCAGCGGTAGAACCGTAGGCCTTGGGGTCGGCGAAGGCGCCGAAAGTGCCATAGGTCTTGGGGTCAGCAGCAACTGCGGCATACTTGTTGACGTTGTTCATGTCGGCCATCTTGAAGAAACCTTCGTAGTTCTTCATGTCCATGGAAGCACCCATCCACTTGGTATACAGAGCGGGGTTCATGGCGTTCATGGCGGGCTGGTAGTTTTTCATATCCATGGAAGCAGTCATCCAGCGCATCATCTTGGCAGGATCAGCCATCTTCACCATGAAAGCGGTGTAGAAGTTGGGGTCCATGCCGGCGGCCATCCATTTGGCGGCAACAGCGGGGTCAGCATAGGCCATGCCGTTGGTGAAAACAGCGGGATCCATGGAAGCATTGGCAGCCTTAACGTAGGTGGCGGGTTCCATGGAAGCGTTAGCGGCATTCACGTAGAAACCGGGTTCGGTCATGGCGTTGGCCATTTCCAGAACTGCCTTGGGGTCTTTGAAGGCGCTGCTCAGGGCAACGGGGTTGGTAACGGTGTCGACAGTCGCGTCAGCGAATGCAACTTGAGTAGCAGCAAGGGCAGCGACCAGGGCGATCTTCTTCATCATTTAAAACTCTCCTGTTGGTTGATAGGGTAAGGGAAATCCGTTCTGCTGAATTGCGTTCAGTTAAGGTAATAATATACTAATAAAGAAAATACTAATATACGATGTGAGTAGGGGTAATAAAAAAGCCGGCTTGCGCCGGCTTTTTTGTGTCATATACGCAACATTACTTAGCGGTTGCGGGAGCCGGCGCTGATTGTGGTGCCGGCATCATGCCCATCCATGCGTTGGGGTCAAACATGTTGAAGTTTGGTGCGGCTTGGCCCTGAGCAGCAGGCTGGCCATAGGCCGGGGCCATCATGCCCATCCATGCGTTCGGATCGAAGAAATTCATGGTGCCTGCCGGGGCTGCAACGGCGCCCATGGGGGCAGCGTAAGTTCCAGGGTTCATCATGTTGCCCCAGGAGCCATAAGTGGCGGGATTCATGCCCTGACCCATCCAGCCCATGTACATGCTGGGGTTCATCGGGGCCATCATCATGGACATGGCGCGTGGATCCATGGGGGCCATCATCCACTTCATATACAGGTTGGGGTTCATGCCCTGCATCATCATGTTCCACATCTTGGGGTCCATGGGCATCATGCCCCAGCGCATCATCTTGCCCGGGTCGGCCCACTGAGTCATCAGTGCGGTGTAGAAGTTGGGGTCCATGCCTGCACCCATCCAGCGCATGTACATGTTGGGATCGGCAAATTGCATATAGTTATTCATGGAGCGGGGATCCATCATGGTTCCCATCATGCGGTACCAGTTGCCCGGTTCCATCATGTTCGAGCCCATCTGGGTGTAAAAACCAGGCTCGGTTACGGCGTTGGACCAAGGAACGAATACCTTGGGATCACGATAAGCAGAACCATTGCGGGTGAAATCGGTCATGCGCTCCAGCCACTGGTCGTTGGTTTGCGGGACGGAGGGGGCAGAGGTTGCTCCAGCGGGGGCGGCGTCTGCTGCCATGACGGATTGAGCCAGCAAGAGGCTTGCTGCGAGTACGGTAAGCTTTTTCATGTTGCGCTCCTTCATTTGGTAAGGGTGTCTTCGGTCAATTGTTTGGGGTAAAAATTTACTATACGAAACTGGAAGTCATACTATACGAATATTCGAATATACGCAATAGAAGAACAAGGGATGCTGTTATCTGAATTTAAGCTCGATACATGAATGGTTTGATAGGTCGTTTTCGTCTATGGCAAAGTCCGGTTATGTTTTGCATGGACATGGTCAGGTTAGGGTAAGAAAAATCTTTAATTATCAAAATGATGAGTAATTACAACGTGTATTTGGGGTCTGTTGGCTGGGTCCATCCAGAGTGGCAGGGTGATTTTTATCCTGAAGATATGCCCGAGGATTGGCAGTTGGCTTTTTACAACAGCCAGTTCCGTTGTGTGTACCTGCCTTTTGAACAATGGAGGAAGTCTTCTGACGCTGAAATCAAGAATTGGCTTCAGGAAGCCCGGGAAGGGTTTGTTTTTGTTTTACAGAAGGCTGACGATAGCGACGATGAAACAAGCCGACTTGCACAGTGTTTCGGTGCAAAAGGAATATTTTCAGATCAAATCGAACTGGTTTGGCTTGAGGAGGAAACAGACATGCGCCAATTGGCGCAACGCATGCAAAAGTCCGTGCAGAGCGGTATTCCCCTGTTTCTCATTGCGCGCGATTCTTCATTGACGCATATGAGACAAGTAAAAGAATTGATGGATGTTGTGGGTGTTTAAAGCCCAATGACATCTAGGGTTCCGATAAAATTTAAATCGGATAGAAAAACTACGGGCCAAGACATTGGAAAACCTGGTAGAAATTGAAAACGTCACCTTTGGTTATAACGCACGGCCAATCTTGAAGGGAATCAATATGACCGCCAAACGCGGTCAGGTTGTGGCCATCATGGGCAGCAGTGGTTGTGGAAAAACAACATTGCTCAGGCTGATTGGCGGCCAGATCAAGCCAAGCAAGGGTCTTGTTCGTGTGGCTGGACAAAACGTTGCCGAACTGGAACAAGACGGTCTGTATGAATTGCGCCGCAAGATGGGCATGCTGTTCCAGTTTGGAGCCTTGTTTACTGACATGAATGTGTTCGACAACATCGCTTTTCAACTGCGTGAACATACCAGCCTTCCTGAAGAGATCATTCGTGACCTGGTTCTGATGAAACTCCACGCGGTTGGTTTACGCGGGGCGGCCAATCTCATGCCGTCCGAGCTTTCAGGCGGCATGGCCAGGCGAGTGGCACTTGCTCGAGCCATTGCGCTTGAGCCCACGCTGGTGATGTATGACGAGCCTTTTGCAGGTTTGGACCCTATATCTCTAGGTGTTATCGGAAATATTATTCGCCGTCTTACCGATACGCTGGGTCTGACATCCATCGTGGTGACGCACGATGTGCAGGAATCACTCAAAATTGTTGATTATGTCTATTTCATTTCCGAAGGGGTCATTGAGGCCGAAGGGTCTGCAGAAGAGATGCGCGCTTCTGACCTGCCATTTGTGCACCAATTCGTGCATGGCGAGCCGGACGGTCCAGTGCCTTTCCAGTATCCGGCACCGCCCTACGCTGAAGATCTGGGGTTGAGCCTGTGATCGCGCCGCTTAGAGTTATAGCCAGACTGGGGCGATATACGCTTGACGGTATTTCTCGAACGGGATTTGCCGCACGTTTTTTTCTGGCGACTTTGCTGCACTCTGGCACGGCATTCAGGCGCTTTGGCCTGACAATTCGGGAGATCTATTTTGCCGGCGTGCTGTCGCTGATCATCATCCTTGTTTCGGGACTGTTCGTTGGTATGGTATTGGGACTGCAGGGCTACGAGACATTGCAAACTTATGGTTCGGAGTCGGCTCTGGGTGTTTTGGTGGCTTTGTCGCTGGTTCGGGAACTGGGGCCGGTGGTTGCCGGGTTGTTGTTTGCCAGCCGTGCCGGTTCGGCCATAACGGCCGAAATAGGTCTGATGAAGGCGACCGAGCAACTCTCTGCCATGGAAATGATGGCAGTGGACCCGGTTGCACGTGTCATTGCGCCGCGTTTCTGGGCTGGTGTCATCTCAATGCCCATGTTGGCGGCCATGTTTTCAGCTGTTGGCATTTTCGGCGGCTATCTGGTTGGCGTTGTGCTGATTGGGGTTGACGAAGGGAGTTTCTGGTCTCAAATGCAGGACAAAGTGGATTTCCAGGCAGACATTATCAATGGCGTGGTAAAAAGCGTGGTGTTTGGCATAGCGGTGACAGCGATTGCACTTTTTGAAGGCTACGATGCACCTCCAACGGCTGAAGGTGTATCGGGGGCGACTACCCGCACGGTGGTGACTTCCAGTCTTGCCATACTTGGACTGGATTTCATATTGACGGCATTCATGTTTCGGGGAGTAAGTTGAATGAGTAGGGCTTGGCTGGATTTGTGGGTCGGGTTGTTTGTGGCGGCAGGCATAGGCGCCCTGATGTTTCTTGCGCTTAAGGTCGGGAGCATGAACACCGTAAACAAGGATGAGAGTTATCAGGTTATCGCCCATTTCGACAATATTGGTGGATTGAAAGTGCGTGCACCCATCAAAAGTGCCGGGGTGGTGGTAGGGCGGGTCACCGCGATCAGCTTTGATGACAAAGTTTATGAAGCTGAGGTCACGATGACCTTGGAAAAACGTTATGCGTTTCCCAGGGATTCTTCGGCTTCCATCCTGACTTCCGGCTTGCTGGGCGAGCAATATATAGGCTTGGAAGCAGGTGGTGATGACGTAAAATTGAATAATGGTGATCGGGTTAAGCTGACCCAGTCGGCAGTCGTTCTGGAAAACCTGATTGGACAGTTTTTATACAGTAAGGCTCAAGAAGGAGCTGGTAATTGAAGCACAAGAACAAGATATCGAAGACACTGTTGGCAGCGGGTTTGCTGCTTTCTGGGATTTCCAGTGCGCAAACACTCAATCTGCAGCAGGCAGTAGACATGAGTTTGTCTGCCGATCCCCGCATCAAGGAACGAGAGTACTTGGTAGAGGCGGCCCGTGGGATGCTTGCCGAGGTAAAGGGCAATGAAGGGTGGCGTATCAGCGCCAATGCGTTCATTGGCCTGACCAAACAGGTCGAGGGGGGGTTTTACCAAGGCGGTGCTTACGTAGGCGATACTCCTCGACGTGATGGCGATGACTGGAATGGGCTTTCGGACTGGACCCATATCGAGTTTGCCCTGATCAAGCCGCTCTATACCTTTGGCAAGATTGATGAGTATGGAAAGGCTGCGCAAGGCAACATCGATATCAAGCGTGGTGATGTGCGCCAGTCACAGGCTGAAACTGTTTTTGATACCAAGCGTGCATACTACGGGTATCTGACCGCTCGTGACATACGGTTGTTTCTTGAAGACATGCAAAGCCGTCTGGAAGGTTCGATCAACCGGGCTGAACGCGCAATCAAGGATGAGACCGGCGAAGTGACCCAAGCCGAACTGTATTCCCTGCAGGCAACCAAGGGGATTATTGGTAAATATGTTCATCAGGCTCGTGCGGTGGAAAAAATCAGTTTGGATGGTCTTCGTGTGTTGACTGGGGTAGGTTTAAACGCGCCATTGTCGGTGGCAGACGAAAGACTTGAGCCTGTAACTTTTCCGGGTGCTGAACTGGCTGATCTTCAGGCCAAGGCATTGGTTGATAGACCGGAAGTCCAGCAGCTTGAAGCAGGTCTTAAAGCAAGGCGTGCTCTGGTTGCAGCCAAGAAGGCGGATGGCATGCCGGATATTTATGCCGGAGTTGTGGGTAGTTACAGCTATGCATCGCAACGCGACAAACTTGAAAATCCCCATGTATATGATCCGTTCAACGGCGGCGGGCTTACCCCTGTCGTGGGTATCAAGTGGGATACGGCGTTTGATGTGGCTTCAGCCCGCGTGACGCAGGCCCAGGCCGAGCTTGAAGCTCTGAATCAAAAGAAACAGTTCGCGATGAATGGGATTCCCTTTGAAGTAGGTGAGGCCTATGCCAACGCCAAAGCAAATTTCGATGCCCAGAAAGAGTTGTCAGAAGGTGCAGCTTCAGCTCGCCGCTGGGTGATAGCCTCCATGGCGGACTTTTCGGCAGGGCTTGAAAAGGGCGACAAACTCTCGGATGCGATCAAAACTTACGTACTGGCACAAACCGAATTCCTGCGCACAGTCAACGACTACAACTTGAACGTTGCGCAAATTGCCAAGCTTACCGGGGAACAGAAGTAATTCCCTGCGGTCTAGGCATATAACAGAAGGATTTGGGAGATCCCATGTTTCGTTTATTCACAACCTTGGCAGTAGGGCTGGTGTCCTTGGCAGTTACTGCTGCGGACCTGCCGCCTGACGTCCTTGCAAGGAACACAACCCAGGAAGTGCTGGAGATTTTGCGTGCAGACAAGGATATCCAGGGCGGCAACGTTCAGAAAATCTACGATCTGGTTGAAGACAAGGTGCTGCCGCATTTTGATTTCAACCGTATGACCCAGCTTGCTCTGGGCAGACACTGGAATAGCGCAACCCCACAGCAGAAGCAATCTCTGGTGAAAGAGTTCCGAGCTCTGCTGGTGCGTACGTATTCGACTTCACTCACGGCATTCAAGGATCAGAACATCGAATTCAAGCCGTTTTCGATGAGGCCCGATGATACCGAAGTGACAGTACAGACTGAAGTAAAACAGCCAGGCGGGAAACCCATCCCCATTAATTACGATATGTACAAGACTGCGTTTGGCTGGAAGGTCTATGATGTTTCCATCGACAGCGTAAGTCTGGTTATCAACTATCGATCTTCGTTTGCCAGCACCATTCGCCAGAGTGGAATCGATGGTTTGATTTCTACATTGGAGGCGAAGTCCAGAAGCCTGGACAAACCAGCCAACAGCACCAAGCCCGCTCCTGCAAAGCCAGCAAAGAGCAAGTCTTCGACATCCATGGAGTCATCTGGGGGTGCATTACTGAATATTGCCAGCAGATGATAGAGCGGCTGGAAAATGTCTGCCGCTTGAGCGGTGATGTCACGCTTGAAACCGTTCCGGAGATGCTTGAAAAGATCAGGCCGCTCATTCATTCTGGGGTCGACTGCCTGGATTGCACTGAAGTAAAAAATGTAGACTCTTCGGCACTGGGTCTTATCCTCGCATGCAAACGTGAGGCTATTGCCCAGAAAAAAATTCTTAAGCTAACCAATCTTCCTGCCAGCCTCCTCGGCCTGGCATCGCTTTACGGCGTAGCCGACCAGCTATGACTGCAGCCCTAAAGGTTTCAGGCCTGGTCAAGCAGTACCGGCAGGCCCGTGCTTTGGATGGAATCAACCTCGAGGTAGCACAGGGCGAATTCTTTGGCTTGCTTGGACCGAATGGTGCGGGCAAGACCACGCTCATCAACATCCTTGCCGGCTTGACACGCGCCTCATCAGGTTTTGCCGAGGTGATGGGATTCGATGTCCACCGCGACTATTCCAAATCTCGGCGTGCGCTTGGCGTGGTACCGCAGGAGCTGGTTTATGACCCATTCTTTTCGGCACGCGAGGTTCTTCGCATGCAGTCAGGTTACTTCGGAATCCGCCGGAATGATGACTGGATCGAACATGTTCTGCATAACCTGGGCCTGACACCGCATGCCGACAAGAACATGCGTGCGCTTTCGGGCGGCATGAAGCGTCGTGTGCTGGTGGCCCAGGCCTTGGTGCACAAACCACCGGTAATTGTTCTGGATGAGCCGACTGCCGGCGTGGATGTGGATTTGCGACAGATGCTCTGGCAGTTCATCCGCGAACTTAATCGCGAAGGCCATACCATCGTACTGACCACGCATTACCTGGAAGAGGCGGAGAANNTTCCAGGATTTCAACGAACTTGAATCCATGCTTGCCAAGATCCGCATGGAAGGTCTGCAAATTGGCGAAATGCAACTTGTCGAGCCGGACCTCGAGGATGTGTTTACGGAAATTATCCAGAATGCGTGAGTGGACAATGAGCGGATTCTCTACACTTCTTTACAAGGAATTGCTGCGTTTCTGGAAAGTGGCTTTTCAAACCGTACTGGCGCCGATCGTGACCGCCATGCTGTATCTGCTGATTTTCTCCCATGTGCTGGAAGAGCGGGTACAGGTCTATCCGGGCATCAGCTACAGCACTTTTCTTGTGCCCGGGTTGATCATGATGTCCATGTTGCAGAATGCCTTTGCCAACAGCTCCTCCAGCCTGATTCAGTCCAAGATCAGCGGCAACATCGTTTTTGTGTTGCTGGCCCCTCTTTCCTATTTTGAATTCTTTGCTGCCTATATGTTGGCTGCTGTTATTCGTGGGGTACTGGTGGCGATTGCCGTGTACGTGGTGGCGATCCTGTTCATCGACCTGCCCTTGGCGCATCCCTGGGCGATTATCAGCTTTGCGGTGATCAGCAGC
>DKAU01000029.1 GCA_002450925.1 Thiobacillus sp. UBA6918
CTGAGTGGCGTACCCGGTCATTTCGATTCTTTTTCAGACATGATCAGCAAGCTTGGTGACTTGGTAAAGCAGCATTGTCGAGGCAGGCTGATCGTATTGGGTACTTCCGGAGGTGCGCATACAGCCCTGTTGGTTGCACATTCTCTTAAGGCAGACATGTGCATTGCTTTCGCGCCCTATCCTTACTTGAGCAAGAAAAAAATCAAAGAGGTGCAAGGCGAATCGGAAGCCGGAAGATTCCAGGATATTGTCGAACGATGCAACCGGATGACAGGCGAGGCTAGCCGATATCTTGATGTGGCTGACACTTTGTGTGAGTCAAACGGAAAAACAGATTATTTTGTTCATGTCTCACAAGAAAACGATAAGGATTGCCGGCGTGCTTCTTCGCTGGAATCTCTGCCCGGTTTCAAAATAATAAAACACCCCGGAAAGAGTCACGCGGTGGTTGCGCAAATCAATCGGTATGGCCTGCTCAGTTGGTGCAAGGAGACGAATCAGGATGTCCTTTTTAAAGAGTTCTATTCCACTCCATTGAAATTTCCCCCAACTGGTTATTTATGGATAAACTGAATCAAGCCATGCCGCGCCCAAGGCTAAAACCCTTGGTGAAACACCTATCCTGAATTGGGAGCAGGCTTCGCTTCCTGAAAGTGATTTACATGCAGACCGAAACAAGGAGTTGTAGCCATGAATTTTCTGCATCTGGATATTGATCGATTGCTAATCGCTTTTGACAACAGCTTACGCACGGTTTTCACGCCTGCAAGAAGCGCTCGCCCTAATCCTGCAGAAGAATTGCCGGAATCTGCCTTGAGTGAGGCCGAGAAGCGCAACGCTGAAGCGCTGATGCGGGTGAACCATGTAGGTGAGGTCTGCGCCCAGGCCCTCTATCAGGGGCAGGCGCTAACAGCCAAGAATCCCCAAGCGCGGGCTGCACTTGAAGAGGCTGCGCGTGAGGAAACTGATCATTTGGCATGGTGTGAAAGCCGCATCAACGAGCTGGGTGGACGCAAGAGCCTGTTGAATCCGCTGTGGTATACAGGCTCCTTCGCCCTGGGGGCGACTGCGGGCGTTCTTGGGGATAAGTGGAATTTGGGGTTCTTGGCCGAAACCGAACGGCAGGTGGAGGCCCATCTCGATGAACATCTACAACAGCTACCCGAACAGGATGCGAAAAGTCGTGCCATTGTGCAGCAGATGAAAGAGGATGAAATCCGCCACGCGCAGACAGCAGTGCATTTCGGTGCAGCGGAACTGCCTCCACCTATAAGGATTGCCATGCGCGGCATGTCGATGGTGATGAAGCGTATTGCGCACCGTGTCTGATAGCGGAATTTAGCGAACTTCCCCATCTCGTGGCAAGCCAAGACAACTGACATTTGGGTCGTTTGATGATAAGGGCGACATGTCCTCTGTAAGACAGACTAATTTGCGTGGGAGTGAGCCGGCAGCAAATCCGGGAATTTTTTAACAGAGACCGATGGATAATTTTGAAATAGCGAAGCAACTCTTTCTGGATGGTTTGAAACTCTTTGAAAAAGGGGCTTATCAAGAAGCCGAGACAAAATTCTTGAAATCACTGGAAATAATTCCAGATAGAGTATCGACACTCACCAATTTGACTGCCACCCAAATCAGGTTGAGCAAATATGATGAGGCAAAGGATTCAGCTGAGAAAGCGATTTCTCAGGACCACACAAATGGCGATGCGTGGTTGAATCTTGGGATAGCAGAGAATAAATGCAATAGCCCAAATAAAGCGATTGAGTGTTTCGACAAGGCGCTTCTACTCAAGCCAGATTGGGTTGAAGTCCTGACAAACAAGGTTATGGCGCTCATCGAGTTAAAACGTTATGAAGAAGCACTCGAACAATGCGACCGGCTCATTGCGCTGGAACCCAGTTTTGTTGAATCTTGGTTCAACAAAGGTTTTATTCTGAACAGAATGGGGAGCCATGATCTGGCACTTGATGCTTTAGATGAGGCCATCAAGCTAAAGCCCGACTCTGCGGAAGCATGGTCCCAAAAGGGCGTTTCTTTTAGCAGTCTGAAACGCTATGGTGAGGACCTTGCTTGTTACGATCAGGCCATAAAAATCATGCCTGATTACGCGCATGCCTGGGCTTACAAAGGTGCAAGTCTCCTTGACCAGGAGAAATATGATGAGGCCATCGCGCACTGCGATCAGGCTGTCAGGCTAAAACCTGACTATGCGAGGGCTTACTACTCGCTTGGGTTGGCTTATCTGGAGCTTAAGCAGCTTGCCCCGGCCATAGCCAATCTTGAGCGGGCCGTTGAACTGAATCACGAAAATAAGGGAAAAATAAATTTCATATTGGCATCCCTAAAGAGGGTTGATCAGCCTTCGGCTCCTCCGAAAGGATTTGTTGCTGAGCTTTTCAATGAATATGCGAACAGATTTGAATCGCATATTGTAGATACCCTGAAATATGAGGCGCCGAATATCCTTTACGATGACCTGAAAGAAATTATTGGTGATGATCAGGATATTCTTGATTTGGGGTGCGGGACTGGATTAATGGGAGAACTATTAAAACCCCATGCCAAATCCATTATAGGGGTAGATCTGGCGGGCAAGATTCTCGAACAGGCTCGTGAAAAGAATATCTACGATGAGCTTTATCAGGCTGATCTGAATGAATTCCTAGGGCCGAAGGTGGATGACTTCGATCTTGTAGTTGCTTTGGATGTATTTGTTTACCTTGGAGACCTATCTGATACCTTTGCCAATGCTCAGAAAGCGTTAAAAAAAGGCGGATACTTTGGATTTACGATTGAGGGGCTGGACAAGGGCGACTTCTGCCTGAATACGACACTTCGGTACAGCCATTCAGCCGAGTATTGCGAAGACTTGGCGAAAAATAATAATTTCCGAATCGTTAGTAACAAGACTGGCGTTATTCGCCAGGAGAACGGGACCGACGTAACTGGACATTATTTCATTTTAAATAAAGTGTGATTCACGTTTTTGGTTGGTTTGGTTTGTTATTGGAAGTTTGATTTTTACGAGGCATGTAGTTTGCTAATGGCATTTGCAGATAATCTCGCCGCGTTACCTGAGGTGGATGGCAAGAAACTCCGTCTGTTTGATGAACAGGGCCATGAGGCTGCGGTGATAGAAAATGCTCCCGGCACTGCCGGTTCGTTTCGGATCTATGCCTATTTGGCAGAAAAGTATGGTGGGATTAATACCAAGGCTGGGGAAGAGGGCCTGCAAATATACGCTGAGCATACCGAGTACGCTCGTTTGAACCCAGGCAAGCACCCCAACATCGATCGGCTGCTGGCAATCATCTCGGCAGGCAATATCCTCAGCGTTCAGATCGAATAGTTCAGGCTTCCACAATCTCGAAATCGTGGGTTACCTCGGCCACTTTGCCGAGCATGATCGAGGCGGAGCAGTATTTCTCGGCAGAAAGTTTGACTGCTTGGTCCACGCGCTTGGGGTCCAGCCCCTTGCCGGTAATGATGAAATGGACGTGGATTCTGGTGAATATCTTGGGGTCGGTGTCCGCGCGGGTTGCATCCATCTCGGCCACGCAATCGGTTACCGGCTGGCGGCTTTTGCGCAATATGTGCACGACATCGAAGGCGGTGCAGCCACCCATGCCCAACAGCAGCAATTCCATGGGACGTACGCCCAAGTTTTTGCCGCCGGCATCGGGCGGGCCATCCATGACGACTGTATGGCCGGATTCGCTCTGTCCGGCGAAGCTGACGCCTTCTATCCACTTGATGCGGGCTTTCATGGGGCCTCCAAAAGTCAATTTGCCGGTTCTTATACCACAGCAGGCCTGTCCATGCAGGTAATTGCAGGCCGGCATTGACAGTTTTGGGGTTCGGCCCGTAAAATCTCGC
>DKAU01000026.1 GCA_002450925.1 Thiobacillus sp. UBA6918
TACGACAGAAAATAAAAAAAGCGGGGCACTTGCCCCGCTTGTTTGGCATTCCAAAGTCATCAACTCAACACTTCTGCCCAGATATTCTGAGCCCAGGATTCGGCATACATATGGTTTAGTTCGTCTCCTTGCGGTGTTGCGCCACCACCTGCCTGCTTGACGTAGCCTTTCTCCTTGTCGAATCTGAACACGTCGGCAACATGGCCCGCCGTACTGTCTGATGTGTCCGAATAACAGGTGTTGGCAATGACCGGCACAGGTTCAGGCTGGCGACCTGCAAGCAGTTCGACGATGGCTGCCGCGCATATCTTGGCATGGTTGGTGGCCATGTGCCCGGACTTGGGCAGGTTGGATAACACCGAGTCGCCAATGACATGTACGTTAGGCGCCGTTGTTGACTCGAAGGTGGCCAGGTTGACCGTGCACCAGTTGCCCGTGCTGTCGTTGCGTGCGCCTACCATGGCGGTAATCTCGCCTGCACGCTGTTTGGGCACGACATTCATGACGTCGGCTTTCACTTCATCAAATTCGGTGCTGACGATCATCTTGCTTCCATCGACAGCAAACGGCGCATTGTTGGGTCTGAACTCGATCATGCCGGGATAGAAGGTGTTCCAGGCCCACGTGAAAAGCGCCTTCTTGGATGCGATGTCCGGGTTGCCATCCAGCAAAATGATCTTGGAATTGGGCTTGGCCTTCTTGAAATAGCTTGCCACCATGCAGGCCCGCTCGTAAGGGCCGGGTGGGCAACGGTAGGGTGAGGCAGGAACCGACATCACGAATACACCGCCATCCGTCATGGCTTCAAGCATTTTGCGCAGATTTGCGGTTTGCGGGCCTGCCTTCCAGGCATGCACAACCTTGCCGGCGGCTTCTGCTTCGTTAAAGCCCTTTACGCTGTCGGTAAGTATTTCAATCCCGGGCGCCAAAACAAGCCGGTCATAATTGAATTTGCCGCCCGTTTTGGTTGTGACTACGCGTTTGCTTGTGTCGATCCCAACCACGTAGTCTTTCACCATGCGGATGCCATGCTTGGACAGGTTTCCATAGCCATGGGTGATGTCGTCCATGGTGCGGAAGCCAGCGAGCACGAGGTTGGACCTTGGGCAGGATACGAACTTGTCGTTTGGTTCGATGAGTGTGACCTCGATATCCGGACCCCATTTGCGCAGGTACTTGGCACAAGTCGATCCGCCAAAGCCGGCGCCAACCACAACCACTTTTGGCTTGGAACCGGCAAGACCAAATCCGGCACATCCTGCAACAAGTGCTGAAGCTGCGCCTGCACCGGATACCTTGAGAAAATCGCGACGTGTAATGCTCATTTCAGTTCTCCTTGGCAATCCGGCTTAGTTCAATTTGGAAAAGTATTCGCCCATCTGCTCGAACTCGGCGTCGGTATAGCCGGAGGCATGTCGTTTCATGATGGAACCTGACCGTGCGCCAGACTTGAAGTCTTGCATGGCCTTGATGAAATAGCCTTTGTCGAGGCCTGCCAGGTTGGGTACGGCACCCTTGCTTTTGCCGCCCGGGCCATGGCATGACATGCAGGTGGAGCCCAACAACTCGCCGCGTGGAACGGCATGTGCGTTTGCACTTAGTAGTGCAACCCCGCCAAATAAAATAATCAGCATTTTGTACATAGACGTCTCCGCAGTAATTTCGGTATCGAAAGTCTGCGGGGCGGAAAGCCCCGTGGACCCCCATCTTTTCAACCTAGTACGTGTTGGTTGGGTGTCCAGCAGTGGATGCTTATATGTTTAATGCAAAGTTGAGCAGGAAATTTCCATTTGAACGGAAAAATAAAAAAAGCCAGGCATTTCTGCCTGGCTGTTTAAGGTACTACGGAGACAACTTGTTATCTGCTTATTGTCCTGGACATGCAGGAACGTCTGTAACTCCCTGGCGCGCACCAAACTCGGGTGTTCCAGACTTGCCCCATGTGGTGTCCGGGTCGGCCTTGCTGAAGTAGCTCGCCACGACACCGCACAATGGCTGCATCATGGGCATGCCGCCAAATTTGTCTCGGCCAGGAAGGTCTTTCTTCAGCGAAACACGATGGGCTACCGGGTTGGCATTGCCGCGACCGCGTTCCATGTCGTACGCAGAGTACTCGCCGCCTTCTGCACCAACACCCGCCAAATACTTCTCAAGGATCATGGTCAGGTCGATCTCTGCACCTGCCACCACTGGATGCCCGTCAACCCACTTGGTGTGGCCGTTTTCTGTTTCCAGAACCGGGCGACCATTTGCGTCCAGCATGGCGCGGCCGGTAGCCGGGTCCATGTTGACTGGCAGCAGGTACGCCGCGTCAGCCGGCAGGTCCTGCCCCGGCACTACATCGGAATATCCGCGCGGGTTGCAGTTGGGGCAGTTGTTGAGGGTGTACGGGGATTTCTCGAAGTAGTACCCGGCAACTTCCATCACAGGTGAGTGGTGGAACTTGTTGTGGTTCCACGGACCTGGCTTGGACGACCACACACCGGTTTTCTCGTCGATGACGAGATCGCGGTAGATGGTGCCGCCGCCGGTCGGATGGTAGATATCGTTGTTGTCGTTCGTGATCGCGTACTTGTTTTGGTTCCAGGAATCTGTCCAATTGCCCGGTATGGCGGCAGTCGACTCGTTGTCCTGGTTGATGTGGGTTTCCGCCTTGCCCAGACCAGATTCTTCGCACTTGGTCCGTTCGCTCTTTGTCTCAGGCGCAACGGCCTTTGACGGCAGCCGATCACAGGTCATGGTGACGGTAATGTCACGTGAACGCGAGTCACCAGGATAGACGTTCGTGTCGCCCAAAAATGCCGGGGGTTTCGGACCGCGGCGAACCCAGTACGGATCGAACTTCAGGTTCGGGCCGCTGTAAGCAAACATCCAGCCACCAGCCCAGCCTTCGTTGTTGTATGGGCTGTTCAGAACCGTGGTGTTCATCGGGTCAGTGCTGAATACAGACAGGGAGGAGTTGTCCACCTGGTTGCGCAACTGGTTGGCGTGGATCTTGCCGGCCTTGCCCACGCGCGCGCCGATGGGCACGAAGTGGTACAGGTCATTACGCATGATGGGACCGGGCTTCACATGGGTGCCGTAGCGGAAGCCGCGCACGGTCGCGAGGTCGGAATGTGCCCACCAGCGGATGGCGTCGGCAATCCAGTCATGCGACGTGCCTTCGATGGCAGCGGGCATGGCGTCCGGATCGTTGCTGAAAAACTTCTCGTCCGTGTAGCCGCTGCGGTGAAGGGCTTTCTCGGTGGTGCCCACGATTTCATCCAGAGAACCGTTCAGATAGGTGTTGCCGAACGGATTCTTGTGATACTTCTCGCGCAGGTCTGGATTGGATGCGTAGTAGGCGAATTTAGTCGTATAGGGAGCACGCACTTCCTTGACCTTCTTGGCTACGTAGTAGTCTTCCGAGATGCCGTCATGAATGCGATGTGCCTTGTGATCCCAGGCTACAACTTTTTTGTTGCGCACGGTCAGTTCGATTTCACCGAGCATCGTGCCATCCTGTCCTTCCTCAAGCAGAAGAGTTTTGGCAGTGCCGCTCTTGTTGGGGACCTCGATTGGACGAATTGCTTCTTCGTGCATGTCGGAGTTCAGGATCACGTCGATGTGGTTGTCGCCATCCAGGGAGTCAAAGGTACTGACCATCTGAATGTTGGCGCCGACTTCAATTTCCGTAATCAGCACAACAAGGTCTGCACCCTTGGCACGTACTTCCTTGACGTATTTGGGCACTTCCTTGGCGCAGTCGGTGAACTCGATGCCTTCGACTACCCACTTTCCGACAACCTGCGGGCCGCGACGAGTAGTACATCCGACGATACCGACTTTCAGGTCGTTTACGTACTTGATCGTGTATGGCTTCAGGATGCGGTTGGCATCGCCGTGATCAAGATACCACTGTGCCCACGCGTCGTACTGAGCGGATGTGTGAACACGCGGTAAGGAAGCAGGAATCTTGCCATCGGTGTTGGTTGAGTCTACGAAGGCAGGATCCTTGGCGTTCGGGTCGTTGATATAACCGGCACTGTCCTTGGCAAAGGTTTTATACAGGTTGCTGGCCAAGGCTCCCCAGCGGTTGCCTTTGCCCCACGTGCCGGTACCGTTACCGAATTCTTCTTCGAAGCGGGCGGGTCCATAAACGTATTCCCAGTTGCCCGGTGCGAAGGCATCCACGCCGAACATGTCGATCACGTCGAGCATGGCCTGGCCGCGGGAATACATTGCCTCACCGGAACCCTGTGTGGTGTCGCCGGTGTTGATCAGCAGCGAGTTGGGATGGTCGTCTCGGATCTTCCTGATCTTGGTGTACATCCGCGCCAGCCCACCTTCCATGCGGCCGTCGCCATCGCTGCGCAGATTGGGACGAGGCACAAGATGGCCGTGAATGTCACCCATGTGGATGAGGGTGATTTTCTTGCCATAGCTGTAGGAATCCCCGTCCTTGTAGTAGGAATCCCCCCCGCCGCTGTAATAGGAATCCCCATCCTTGTAGTAGGAATCCCCGTCCGCAAAGGCTGCGCTTGCTGTTAATGCAAGTGCGGCGGACAAGATTGTGACGATTGTTTTCATTTGACGTCTACCCCCTTTTTTTGTTGGTTGATTATTGGTTCGCGCCATTGCGACGCATCTCTAAAGACGGGGGCAAGCTATTCAATATTCCATCTGGATGAAAAAATCTTTGGGGAAACGAAAGGATCGAAAAACGAGGGTTAATAAAGACGAGAAATTGTTGTTGAATATTCCATCAATCGGAAAAAATATCGAAATAGATGTGTTGTTAAGAATTTATAAACTTGGTTTCGCGTGATTGCACACAACTACTGTTGAATAAACCAGATCAACACGAATAAACACACCAGACTGAATGTTTGTACAGGAATGGTTTTCAGAGAATTACCAAAACAGGACGGTTTGTGTCCCTTTTCAGGACATGCCAATCAAGCCAGCGCTCTGCCTGAGAATGCTCGCGGATTCGAAGAAAGATTCCGCCGTAATTTGATTATTTCTTGGCGCCCATGCGCAGGGCACGTCTGCTTGAGTCTTCTAGAGAAAGCTTCGCGCTGTCCTGATCCTGGCTTTCGTTCAACCAGCCGGAAAGATTGGCGAGGGCAATATTGCCCAGAGCGTCGATCCACAATGGAAACTCGTTTAACGCAGGAATGTACTCCAGGTTTTTTCCGCCAGCGTGGAGATAGGTTTCCTTGCAGTCCATGGCGATTTCTTCGAGCGTCTCCAGGCAGTCTGCAGTGAATCCGGGGCATACCACCTGTACGTTTTTGACACCGTCTTTGGCAAGTTGCTCCAGGGTGTTGGCGGTGTAGGGTTTCAGCCATTCGGCACGACCAAAGCGTGACTGGAAGGTGATGTGGTATTGCGCTTCGCTCATGCCAAGCGCTTCGGCCAGCAGGCGTCCGGTTTTCTGGCATTCGCAAAAATAGGGGTCGCCCTTGTCCAGTGTAAAGCGTGGCAGTCCGTGGAAACTCATGACCAGAACATCGGGTCGATCGTTTTGCTGCCAGAAGTCGCGAATGTTTGCCGCCAGTGCCCTGATGTAGCCAGGGTCGTCATGGTAGTGGCGTATGGTGCGGACTGCTGGCGCATTTCGAATTTTCTGCAGATGCTCGAACGCGGCATCATTGGCAGTTGCGGTCGTCGAGGCAGCATATTGCGGATACATCGGCAGCAGCAGTATACGGTCGCAACCAGAGGCTTTCAATTTGTCCAGGCCATGTGCAATCGATGGCGAACCATATCGCATGGCGTATTCAACCGGTATGTTCTGTCCAGTTTTTTGACCGAGCCAGCCTTTAAGCAGTTTGGCCTGCTTTTCCGTGTGAATCTTTAGTGGGGAGCCGTCACGCGTCCATATGCGGGCATACTTTTCCGCGGATTTCTTTGGGCGTGTGTTTAGGATGATGCCATTCAGAATCAGCCACCAGATGGGCCTGGGGATTTCCACAACGCGAGGGTCG
Source organism: Thiobacillus sp. UBA6918 (assembly GCA_002450925.1). GTDB lineage: Bacteria > Pseudomonadota > Gammaproteobacteria > Burkholderiales > Thiobacillaceae > UBA6918. The sequence continues at coordinate 5,973 of DKAU01000026.1, forward strand.
GAGAGGAACTCCTTCAGGTACCGGCGAACCGAAGCTGGAGTCGGGTCGTCAGGTGTGCCCAGGTTGATCAGGAGTACGCCGGTTTGTGCAGGCGTGCCGTGTCGATGTTCCGGTTCTTGCAAATATTTCATCAATGGAAGGAAAGGGCGTTGGACAGCAGTTTTGCCGTCACGTCGACAATAGGAATGACGCGCTCATAGGCCATGCGGGTTGGGCCAACCACGCCCAGCGTGCCGACCACCTGACCGTCGACTTCATAGGGTGCGGTAACCAGGCTGCATTCATCGAGAGGCAAGGTGTCGGATTCTCCACCGATGAATATCTGTACGCCCTGGGCTGCGCGCGACTGTTCAAGCAATTGCAAAAGCGTGGTTTTCTGTTCGAAAGCGTCGAACAAACGGCGCAGATTTTGCATGTTGGCCGAAAGCTCTTGCACGTCCAGCAATTTGCGGCTGCCCGAAACCACCACGGATTCGCGTTGGCCATCGATGGCTTCTGAGCCGGCGTTGACTGCTGCCGTCATCAGTGCCTGCATGTCGTCTCGCATGCGGCCGAGTTCGACCTTGAGGCTGGAGCGCATATCATCGAAAGTGCGGCCTGCAAAATGGCGGTTGAAATAGTTGGCGTATTCGGTGAGTTGAGACTGGGTGTAGGTTTGCTCGGTGAGTATGACGCGGTTTTCCACCTCGCCTTCCTGGGTGACGATGATGAGCAGAACACGTTTCTCGGACAGGCTAAGGAATTCAACTTGCCGGCAAGAGGGGTTGCGTCGCGGCATCATGACCAGGCCGGCAAACTGGGTGAGTTCGGAAAGCATGTTGGATGCCGTAGCCAGGAGTTTTTGAGGATCATCCGGCGCAAGTTGTCTTTGAAGCTCCCCCAGGGCATTTTGTTCAAGCGGGCGTACGGTAAGCAGCGTGTCGACAAAGAAACGATATCCGCGTGGGGTGGGTAACCTGCCCGCAGAAGTATGCGGGCTGGCAACGAATCCCATGTCTTCAAGATCAGCCATGATGTTGCGGATGCTTGCGGGCGAAAGGTCCAGTCCGGAATGCCTTGCCAGCGTGCGCGACCCGACCGGCTCGCCTTCGATGATATGGCGTTCGATCAGGGTTTTAAGAAGGGTACGTGCGCGGTCGTTGAGCATGTTGGAAAAATAATCCTTGCGCCTTTCAGGAAAGTGCTTTTAGAGATTTTACAACCGTATAATGGGGGGCATGGCTCAAACTTTCAACAAAGTCGCCCTTGTTGGCAAATACGACAATCCGACCATCGCCGGATCTGTGGAACGATTGGCGGCCTATCTTTCGGGCCAGGGGCATGAAGTCGTGCTGGCCAACCAGACTGCACAGGCTCTCCACCTGTCAGGTTACAAGCATGCTGATCTGTCGCAACTGGCTGACATGGTTGATGTGGTTATCGTGCTGGGCGGCGATGGCACCATGCTTTCAATTGCACGTGCCTTGGCGCCATATCCTGTTCCCTTGATAGGTATCAACCAGGGCCGGCTTGGTTTCCTGACCGATATCACGGTTGGAAACATGGAAACGGAACTCTCGCGCATGTTAAGCGGTGAGTACGATACTGAAGAACGCATTTTGCTGACTGCATCGCTTGAGCACGAAGACGGCGCCTATCATGAAGGCTCTGCCTTTAATGATGTGGTGGTCAGCAAGGCAGGCACGGGCCGTCTGATTGAGTTCGAAGTCATCATTGATAACGAATATGTCTACACCCAGCGTTCTGATGGGCTGGTGATCGCTACGCCTACGGGTTCTACCGCATATGCACTTTCTGCTGGTGGGCCAATCCTGTATCCAACACTTGAGGCCATTGCGCTGGTTCCCATTTGCCCACATACCCTGTCCGCACGCCCCATTGTCGTGAGCAGCGATTCGCTGGTGGATATCATCATTCATCATGCTGACGATGCGCGCGTACATTTCGACGGCCAGAAATACTTTGATCTGCACAAGGGCGACAAGGTCCACATCGGCCGCATGCCGCACAATGTAACGTTGCTTCATCCAAAGCATTACAGTTACTACGATACGCTGAGGCAAAAGTTGCACTGGGGCAAGCAACTCTAACTGAAGAGAGATTGCGTAATGCTGCAACGGCTCTCCATCCGCAACTTCATCCTGGTAGATTCCCTGGACATCGATTTCCAGTCAGGACTTACCGTTCTTACTGGCGAAACCGGCGCAGGAAAATCCATTCTGGTTGATGCGCTGTCACTGGTGTTGGGTGACCGTGCCGAATCGGGTGTGGTTCGGACAGGAGCGAAGAAAGCCGAGATCAGTGCCGAGTTCGAACTTGGTGGACTGGATGAGGTAGAAGCCTGGCTGCATGAACACGGCCTTGAAGGCGATCCTGGCCAGTGCCTGTTGCGCCGGGTTCTGGAAGACGAAGGCAGAAGCCGGGCATTCATCAATGGTTCTCCTGTCACGCTGACACAGATGCGCGAACTGGGTGAACAGCTGGTTGATATCCATGGCCAGCACGCCCATCATGCCCTTCTTAAATCGGCAGTTCAGCGTGAACTGCTGGATGAATTTGCCGAGGCACAGGCAGAGTCGATGGCAACGAACCAGTCATGGCTGGGTTGGCAGGCTGCCAGGAAGCGCCTGAACGCCGCACGAGAGGAAGCCAGCACTCGTTTGCTGGAAAAGGAAGGGCTGGAAGCGGCATTGGCCGAGGTTGCCCCCTTGTTGGAAGACTTGCGCAATTGGGACGAGATGCAGTCCGAACACCAGCGTCAGGCACACATGTCCACGCTCATCGAAACCGGTGCCCAAGTCCTGGCGGGTCTCGAGGATGAAGAGGAGGGAGTGCTACGTCGCTTGGCGAATTTGCACAGCCTGCTGCGTGACATGCTTGAAAAGGACACGAGCCTTTTTGATGAGCAGGCATTGATCGATGCGGCGCTGAGCAATCTGGAGGAAGCGCGGCATGGTTTGCGCCGGTACGCCGATCGGCTGAGCATGGATCCTGGCCGGCTTGCCGAGCTTGACCGCCGCATGGCCGAAGTCCATCGCGTTTCACGCAAGCATCGTCTTTCGATTCCGGAATTGCTGGAACGGCAAGTCGGCTGGAAAATGCGCATGGATGAGCTTGCGGCCGACCAGGACATCGAAGCGCTGGAAGCAGAGCTTGAAAACACGGAAAAATCCTATCGAGCCAATGCGCAACTACTTTCTGAAAAGAGAAAACGGGCCGCGCAAAATCTTGCCGAGACGGTTACTCGAACCATGGCAGAACTGGCGCTGGGTGATGGCCGGTTTGAAGTGCAGTTTGTCGCATGCCAGCCACAGTCTTTTGGCATGGAAGAGGTTGTTTTCTTTGTTGCCAGTCATGCCAGTCTTTCACCGGGGCCTTTGGATAAGGTGGCTTCAGGTGGCGAGCTTTCTCGCATCAGCCTGGCTATCCAGACTGTTCTGTCCAGTGAAGCTGGGGTACCCACCCTTATTTTTGACGAGGTTGATGTCGGCATCGGTGGGGGGGTAGCCGAAGCGGTTGGCAGAAGGCTTGCGCTCCTTGGCGATAAGCGACAGGTGCTGGTTGTGACGCATTTGCCCCAGGTGGCGGCCCATGGTCGACATCATTTGCGCGTGAGCAAACTCTCAGGGGCTGACAAGGTCATTAGCCAGCTGGTGCGGCTCGATGATGAAGAAAGGGTGCTTGAGATAGCGCGCATGCTGGGCGGACAGGAAATAACTGAAACCACACGCAAACACGCACGGGAAATGCTGGCCGGTGCGGGCCGGAACAAGCCGGCCAGGGACAGGCAGAAATCCGCCTGATTATTTCTTTTTGGATTTGTGTGGGCAGGGGCTCTTGGTGCAGTCCACGTAAATTTGAAGTGAGTGGTCGTGAATGGCAAAACCCCGCGATTCCACGACTTTTTTCTGGCGTTTCTCGATTTCCGCGTCAAAAAATTCCTCAACTCGGCCGCATTGCATGCAGACCAGATGGTCGTGATGGTCCCCCTCGTTGAGTTCAAAAACGGCCTTGTCGCTGTCGAAGTGATGACGCATGAGCAGGCCGGCCTGCTCGAATTGCGTCAACACCCTGTAGACGGTGGCCAAACCGATATCCTGACCTTCCTCTTTAAGCAGTGAATAAACCTCTTCCGCCGTCATGTGGCGTTTTTTGCTGTTTTCAAAGAGGTCAAGGATCTTCAGGCGGGGGAGGGTGGCTTTCAGGCCAATGCTCTTAAGATCGCTCGGATTGCTCATGCAGGACTCCGAAATGGGATTCAAAGTCAGTTATGATAACGCTTTTGAAGCTTTTACCCGGAGTGGACAGTTGAAAGCCCTGCGTGTTTTACCGCTTGTATTGCTCTTGGCCGCGTGTTCGTCGGTGAAGAATCCCTTGTCGCCCTACCGGATTGACGTCCAGCAGGGCAATGCCCTGGAACAGGAATCCGTCGACAAGCTCAAGCCAGGTCTTACGCGCTCCCAAGTGCGCTTTCTGCTGGGGACGCCTTTGCTGGTTGACCCCTTCCGTACCAATCGCTGGGACTACGTTTTCAATTACCGCAAGGCAGGCAAGCTGGCTGAAGAAAGGCGTTTGGTGCTTTACTTTGACGGCGATGTGCTCAGCCGGATCGAAGCTGAAGGCTTTGAGCCCAAGGGTGAAATCCCTGCTGCCAAGCCAGACATGACAGACAAACAGGGGGATAAGTCTTCTCAGAAGCCCTCGGAAAAGCCGGCAGAAAAAACGGTTGAACCTGCAGTAACGGCGCCGGCAAAGCCCGCAGTTGTGGAAACAGCTCCCGCAACTACACCTGCGGCCGCTCCGGAAACCGTCAAGCCTGTGCCTGTTGCCGCTGTTGAAGCGCCAAAATCCGATCCTGTAGCTCAGCCGCAGCCCAAATCAGTAGCGGAAGCGGCTCCTGCCGCCAAGGCCGCGACAATGAATTCCGTCTCATCTGACCAGCGCGGCATTAATGAGACATCAATCGTGCCCCCCCTTCAGGCCGATCAATCCAAAGAAACGAAGCCGGTTTCCAAACCGGCACAAGTTGCAGAACGGGCCCAGGAGTCAGTTGTCCTTCAGTCCGAATCGAATGTAGCGGCGCTCAAGCCCCAGGTCATGCCTGAATTCCAGAGTGCTCCTGCTGCAGGAGCGCCGGCATCGCCAGAAGCGCAGGTGCTGGCAGCGCTCAACACTTGGGCCAAAGTCTGGCAGGCCCGTGATGAAGAAGCATATCTGGCCGCCTATGCCGCCAGCTTCCGTCCGGATGGCGGTTTGAGTAGAGCGGAATGGGAAAAGCGCCGCCGTTTGCTGCTGGGCCTGGCGAGAAATATTGAGGTAAAGATCGATGGTCCCGCCCTTGAGCTCGTTGGTGAGGACAAGGCGCAGGTCAGCTTCCGTCAGTTTTATCGTTCCGAATCCTATCAGGACGCCGTCATCAAACAATTGAAATTTGTTCGCGTGGATAACCTCTGGCTGATTGAAGAGGAGAGGGTGCTGGCGCCCATCAAGGTGAAAAAGTGAGTGCATTGAAAACAGTCATCGCTGGCGTCTCCGGTCGAATGGGCCGTGCTCTGCTGGAAGCTGTGGCAGGGGACGCTTCATGCGTATTGCATGGCGCGCTGGACAGGAGCGGGCACGCCAGCATTGGGCAGGATGCCAGTCTGCTTGGTGGGGGAAAGGGTGTATCCGTTACGGATAATTTGAATGAAGCACTGTCTGGCGCCGATGTGTTGGTGGACTTTACCCGGCCTGAAGCGACATTCGCGTATCTGGAGGCCTGCCGCAAGGCAAGGGTCAACCTCATCATTGGTACGACCGGTTTTGATGCGGCTGGCAAGGCTGTCATCGAAACTGCTGCAAAGGACATTGGCATTGTTTTCGCGCCCAATTTCAGCGTAGGCGTGAACTTGCTCATGCAACTGGCCGAGACCGCGTCACGTGTCCTGAATGAGGGCTATGACATTGAAATCATCGAGGCACATCACCGCCACAAGGTTGATGCGCCTTCCGGAACCGCGCTCGGCATTGGCCAGGCTGTCGCTGGCGCATTGGGACGTGACCTCAAGACTTGCGCTGTTTACGGCCGCGAAGGCGTGACGGGTGAGCGCAAGCCCGACACCATTGGTTTTGCCACAGTTCGCGGCGGTGACATTGTCGGCGACCATACGCTTCTGTTTGCCGGTATCGGAGAACGGGTCGAACTGACTCACAAGGCCAGCAGCCGCGCCACATTTGCCCACGGAGCCATCAGGGCAGCCAAATGGCTGCAGGGCAAAGGCCCGGGTTTGTATGACATGCGCGATGTGCTGGGGTTGAAATAAGCATGAACAAGGTAAAGGTATACAGCACGGGGACATGTCCCATCTGCGTCAAGGCCAAGGCCTTCCTCGACAAGCGTGGCATCGGCTACGACGAAGTTCGC
>DKAU01000140.1 GCA_002450925.1 Thiobacillus sp. UBA6918
GTGCTGGTCGGCATCAACCTGTTGCGCGAGGGCCTGGATATCCCGGAAGTATCGCTTGTGGCAATCCTGGACGCTGACAAGGAAGGCTTTTTGCGTTCCACACGCTCACTGATACAGACTATTGGCAGGGCAGCGCGCCATATCCACGGTACTGCGATTCTTTACGCAGACAAGATCACCGACTCCATGCGTCGCGCCATCGATGAGACGGATAGGCGACGAAAAAAACAGATGGATTTCAACGCCGCACACGGCATCACTCCCAGGGGTGTGGAGAAGAAGATCAAGGACATCATCGAGGGCACGGTCGACCTGGAATCCGCGCGCATGGAACTCAAGGCCGCCCAAACTCTGGCTTCCTACCATGTCATGAGCGAAAAGGAACTGACCCGGGAAATGAAACGCCTGGAAAAGGAAATGCTGGATGCAGCAAAAAACCTGGAATTCGAAAAGGCTGCGAAATTGCGGGACAAACTCGCTGAACTCAAGGGGGTTTTGTACGGGGTGTCGCTGCATGACGACAGCGCCATGTTTCTGGACAAAGGTGCGGAATAAACGGACCGTCTTTTACTCGCAGCAGACCTCTAAAACAGCCAACAAGAACTGTCACCCACCTTCAATTCCTAATATGTTTTTTATAAAACATCTGCAACATACTGTTTATAAACAGTATTAAAATTAACCCATACTCTTGGAAGGGTGAGGGATATAACTAAAGTTATATACAACTTTAGTTATATGTAATTGGTACGGGCAAACACCGATAAAGACAACAGGAGACTAGAAAACGATAAGTCTTTATCAAGGATGGTAAGACGGTAACAAGTTAAGAAGTTGAAATATTGCGACCCCGACATTTACATATTTAGGAGCAAGAACCATGTTGAACAATCCTGATCGCGCCGAAGCCGAAGACCTGATTACCATTCAACCCGTTGGCCTGGAAGACAACGAATTGCGCATGCTCAAAAGCCTGTGCACGATTTCCTCGATCGCAAAAGGCAGCCGAAACCGCAAATATGCCCTGGCCACTCCGGGCCAAGGCAGCCATATATATCTTGTGGACGCAAGGAAGGCTGATGCCTATACACGCTGGCGCATTGCCAACAACGTAGAGAATGTCCCGGCCCTGCTGATTGCCGATCCAGGTTATGAAGCCAATGGAAGCAACAAGGTTGCCCATCGTCCGCTCATTCCGTCCCGTCTGTTGGCACTGCTGGATAATCTTCCAATCGCCTTAAGCGCCGCAGCTTAAGTTCTTCCTCTCATTTTCTCCGCATTGGCCTGTGAGCTTTCTCACAGGCTTTTTTTTGCCCGCGTTATGGGTTGTCTGCACTGGAGTGAAAAAGAACCGTTTTTACCCCTAAAACTGGGCGCAATATTTGCCCGGCATGATGTAACATTTGCCCTAAATGATATGGGGGTGGGGGATGGAAATGACCCGCAGGGGGAACAGAAGCGCTGGATTTACCTTGCTTGAACTGCTGGTGGTTCTGGTTATTATCGGATTGCTGGTTGGCTACGTTGGACCACGTTACTTTTCCCAGGTTGGAAAATCGGAAGTGAAGGCTGCCAGGGCGCAAATAAAGGCGCTGGAGGACTCGCTCGATCAGTACAGGCTAGACGTGGGACACTATCCTTCCAACGAACAGGGCCTAGAAGCCCTGACCGCTGCACCTGCCGGGGAAACTCGCTGGCAGGGCCCTTACCTCAAGAAAGCCGTGCCCAAGGATCCATGGGGTAGTTCCTATCAATACCGCTATCCCGGCGAGCATGGAGAGGTGGACATCTACTCTTTTGGCAAGGACAGCCAACCCGGCGGGACAGGTGAAGGTGCCGACGTAACCAACTGGTAATCATGCTCTTTGAAGTGACAGCCCTGGGTGAAGGCGGGAAGGAACGCCTGCGCCTCGATGCCGCCGATGCCGCCGATGCCGCAGAACAGGCACGGTTGCAAGGATTGACCGTGCTTGGCGTGCGAGCTGGCGGGGGGCTACTGCGTTTGTCGCTGGCGCGTCCTGTGCGCTTTCCGTTGACACTTTTCTCACACGAACTGCTGGCCCTACTGGGTAGTGGCCTTTCATTGGTCGAATCGCTGCAAACTCTTTCAGAGAAAGAGGGTCGACCCGAGACGCGTCGGGTCCTGGAAGATCTCTTGAAGCATTTGTACGAGGGTGAGTCTTTTTCCACCGCTATCGGGCGTAATCCTGCGGCATTTCCACCTCTTTATGTTGCTACTGTACGAGCTGCCGAGCGCACTAGTGATTTGCCTCAAGCGCTTGGCCGATATGTGACCTATCAGGAACAGGTCGAACAGGTACGTAAAAAGGCCATCGCTTCAGCTGTCTACCCTGTCCTGCTGATAATTGTGGGTGGACTGGTATCCGTCTTCCTGCTCGGCTATGTGACTCCGCGTTTTGCGACGATTTACGCAGACAATCTGGAACGTTTGCCCTGGGCCTCGCGCGTACTGATGGAATGGGGCGGCCTGGTCCAGAAGCATGGCTTGGAAGCAGGTTTGATTGCCTTGGCAGCGCTTGCTGGTGCAATCGCTCTGGCTATCAGGCCTTCATCTCGAGCCGCCTTGGGCAGGATGGCCTGGAGATTGCCGTTTCTGGGCGAGCGCTTTCGCATTTTCCAGCTCACTCGCTTCTATCGCACCGTGGGCATGCTGCTGTCAGGGGGTATCACGATTATCACCGCGCTGGATATGGCCAGCGGTCTGCTGAATCCGGAACTCCGCCTGCGACTTGCTGCAGCAAGCAGGGATATTCGCGAAGGAAAGTCCATTTCTGTTGCCATGGAACGCTCAGGACTGACGACACCGGTTGCTTCGCGCATGCTTCGAGTCGGCGAAAAAAGCGGGCGCATGGGTGAGATGATGGAATCAATCGCCTCCTTCCATGACGAAGAAACCAATCGTTTTGTCGAGTGGTTCACGCGACTGTTCGAGCCGCTGCTCATGGCTGTGATCGGCCTCATAATCGGTCTTATCGTTGTGCTGCTTTACATGCCCATTTTTGAACTGGCAGGAAGTCTGGGATGAACGATATCGTGACAAACATTACACCCAAGCTCCTGCGTCAGGCCGAAGAGGACTCCGCACGTTTGGGCGGTACGCCGCTTGCCAGATTGGAGGCTATGCTGGCGCTGACAAAGACTGAGTTTCTAGCTGAATTAGGGCGCGCCTTCAGTTACCCGCATTTCGGCATGGATGCCTTGCGTGATATGGAGCCGGCTTTTGATCTGCTCCCATTCAGCCAGTCGCTCGAGCGAGAATGTGCAACCTGCCGGGACAGTGAAGGAACGGTCTGGTTCGTGTTTGCAGACCCGATGAACCAAGGCGTTTTGGAGTGGGCAGACCAGCATGTGGCGGCACCTTGCCGTCCCGCACTTGCCCTGCGCGAAGACATACTGGCCTGGCTGCATCGCCTGGAAACCAATCTACGTGCCATGGACGGCGTGATGTCGGAAGGACCGGCGGACGCAACAGGCGAACATGTCGAGGAAATTTCGCTCAAGGTTATCGGTGCGGATGCTTCGCCGGTAGTGAAGCTGGTGCACTCAACCCTGTACGATGCCCTTACTGCAGGGGCGTCGGACATTCACCTCGAAAACGATGCACATGGACTCGTCATCAAGTATCGTCTTGACGGCGTACTCAACCTGATAGCGCAGCCGCCGGGAAGGGAACTGGCCGAACAGGTTATTTCTCGCATCAAGGTCATGGCCGAGCTCGACATTGCGGAGCGGCGCGTACCGCAGGACGGTCGTTTCAAGGTCAACATGCAGGGCCGCGAAATCGATCTGCGTGTGTCCATCATTCCCTGCGTATTTGGCGAGGATGCGGTGCTTCGTGTGCTGGATCGCCAACAGCTTGCAGACGAGCTGAAGGGCATCACGCTTGACCATCTCGGCTTTGATGCTGAAACCATGGCCCGTCTGCGTAAACATGTGCGTGAGCCCTACGGTATGGTGCTTGTTACCGGACCAACCGGTTCTGGAAAGACAACCACCCTCTATGCTGCGCTGTCCGAAATCAATACCGGTCAGGATAAGATCATTACCATTGAAGACCCGGTGGAATATCAGTTGTCCGGAGTCATGCAGATACCGGTTAACGAAAAAAAAGGTCTTACGTTCGCACGCGGCCTAAGGTCGATTCTGCGCCACGACCCCGACAAGATCATGGTGGGTGAGATTCGCGATTCCGAGACTGCGCAAATAGCCGTGCAATCGGCGCTAACTGGCCATCTGGTATTTACTACCGTCCACGCCAACAACGTCTTCGACGTGGTCGGCCGTTTCATGCACATGCAAGTGGATCCGTACAGTTTTGTCTCATCACTGAATATCATCCTGGCGCAGCGACTAGTACGCGTGAATTGCAGCCAATGCGCCGAGCCATTCACGCCTACAGCTGAGTTGCTTGCGGACTCAGGACTGACACCCGAAGGCGTGGCAGGCTTCAGTTTCAGGGCAGGCAAGGGTTGCGGGCACTGTCGTGGCAGCGGTTACAAAGGACGAAAAGCCATTGCTGAAGTGATGCCACTCAACGATGAAATACGAGAGCTCATCGTTGCCGGTGCGCCCATCCGTCAGGTTAAGCAGGCTGCTGCTCGTGCAGGCGTGCGCCTGCTAAGGGAATCGGCGGTGGAGCTGGTTCGACGTGGCGAAACCACCCTTGAGGAAATCAATCGTGTCACTTTTGTCGCCTGATATACGCATTGCCTTGACGCCCGAATGGGTGGCGGTGGGAACATCCCGGCTCTACCGCGAGGCCAGAGTTGAAGAAGGAAGTGATGCGCTGTATACGCTTGCGGAACTGCTTGGTTCCTTGAAACTGAAAGGCAGGGCGCGTGTCGTGCTGTCGCACGAAATGGCCAGGGTGTGGCTTCTGCCTGCACCACCTGTTCGTCTGAAGACAGATGAAATGAAAGGCTGGATATCAGCTTACCTGGCGCGACATTTTGGCATTGCTACAGATGGCTGGCAGCTGGCGTGGCAGCCTGCTCCCCCCGGTCAACCTGTCTTTGCCGGCGCAATCGATGTCGGCTGGCTGGCCGCGATGAACCAGGTGCTCAAGGACAAGGGTGTCAAACCCGTTGCAGTCGAGCCTTGGCTTGTTACGGTGAGCCATCGCCTGCGCAACAAGCTTGGAAAAGGGGCTGCCTGGTTGGCTCTAGCTGAACCGGGTCGTATTACTCTGGCAAGATTTGAGGGTGGCGCGTTCCGTGGCTTGCGTTCCAGCCGTATTGTTGACGACCCTGCAGAAACGCTTGCAGCCATGGTCGGACGAGAAAGCCTCCTTGCCAATATTGATGATCATTCCCCAATAATGCTGGAAGCCGTTCAGGTCCAGGCGAACTGGCGTGACAAATCAGGTCTTGATGTTCGCCAGCCAAACCCCATGCAAAGTGGCCTGGCTTCCATGATGTGAACAATATGCGCAGACCAGAACTCGATTTCCTCCACGAAACACCCAGGTTGCCCCAATTGGCATGGTTACTATTTGCGGCAGGCATCGCGCTTGCGGTTTTATCCATGTATCGCTATGTAAAGGCTGAACAGGCACTGGCGGGTGAGCGTGCGATTGCTGCCAGTCTCACTGCCAAGCGGCCTGCCAGCAAAGTTGAGCGTCCGATCAGGCCTAACCTGGCTGAAGTTGCAACGTCAGATCGCGAGCAACTGGATACACCATGGGATGCCCTGTTCGTAAGGCTTGAGCAAAACCACCCCAAAGGCATTGCGCTTGTTTCTCTGGAAGCAAATGGACGCAAGCGCGAAGCCACGCTCACAGTTGAGGCAAAAAAACCCGATGTGATGCTCGATTATGTGGAAAAACTCCGAAATCAACATGGTCTGGCTGCCGTTGTGCTTTCAAGTCACGAAGTGCGTATTGACGATCCACAGCAGCCTTTGCGTTTTGTGGTGCGCTTGCGGTGGGGGGCATGATGAAGAAACTGTACGAGGCCATGCTCTACTACCTGTATCGGCTCGGCAATGTTGGTGCTGTTGGCGTGATATTGCTCGGCGCAGCGTTGTTACTGGAATTCGCCAAGGTGCAACCCATGCTTGCTGAGTTCGCAGAACTGGCTGCAAGCAATGAGCAGGTTCGTATGGCGCAGGTTATTGAAAGCCGTGAAACAGACGAGACGCAGGTGCAGGACGTTATGCCAGTCAGCCCTGCAGCGGAAGCTGCACTCAGGCAATTGTTCATGGCCGCAGATAAAGCAGGACTCGATCTTGAACAAGGAGAGTACAAGCTGGTTGAAGATACCGGAACCAACCGTCGTCGCTATACCTTGACCCTGCCTGTCATTGGTTCCTATCCGGCAATCCATAGTTTTATTGCCAGATCGCTTAACGATGACCATGCGCTTGCACTCAACTCCATTGAAATGAGGCGCGAAACCATTGAAGACAGTGAACTGGATGCCTTGTTGAGTTTCACGCTTTACCTTGGAGCGGAGTCATGAAATTCCGCCACATCATCCTTGGCTCGGCATTAATAGCAACCTTGGCAGCCGTGTTCTGGCCTACAGAGCATCAGGACGAGGAACTTGGTGTCGTTGAACCCGTGCCCCGCACTACACCTGCTGTAGAAGCCGAGGGAGGCAAGGATGCCGTTAAGGATTTGCAGTCATCCTCAGACAGGTTGGGCGAAGAGGATGGTACACATCGTTTTGAGCCAAAGATCACGGCAAATCTTTTTCCTCGTCAAACTTGGGTGCCACCACCACCTCCGCCTCCAAAGCCACCACCACCTCCGCCACCTTCTCCACCCCCATTGCCTTTCAAGTATCTGGGCCGTTGGTCCGAGGCGGATGGCATGGTGATATTCCTAGCCCAGGGCAATAATGTGCTGCGTATTCGCGGTGGCGAAGTTCTGCCTGGCGGCTGGTATGTGGATGAAGTACAGAAAAACGCAGTGGTGTTCACTTATCAATCTCTCAACATGCAACGAACCTTAGGAATCTCGCCATGAAACAGGCAGCCCTGATCGCACTTGTCGTTATTTCCATTGCAGGCTGCGCCAACGACCGCGCCTACCGAGAAGGTCAGCGCTTGTTAGCCGAAGGTAAAAACGAGGAAGGTATCAAATCTCTGGAACAGGCAGTCATCGAAGAACCCGGCAACGCCCAGTATCGAACGGCACTGCTACGAAGCCGCGAGGACTATTTGAAAAAACATTTGGTTGCAGGCGATGCAGCGCTCAATACCGGACGGTTGGACGAGGCGGAATCACAATTCAAGAGCGTGCTGAGAATGCACCCGGAGAATACTCAGGCCACCGCTGGTCTTGCTGCCATTGAAACCCGCAAGCGCAACGTGAAACTGCTCTCTGAAAGTGAAGAGGCTATTAAAAAGGAGGAATTTGAATTGGCTCGGGTAAAGCTGCGAACAGTCCTTGCTCAGCAGCCTGATCATGCCGAAGCATTGCAGTTAATGAAACTGCTTGATGAGAAAAGCGGACGCACACGTGGGGTTGAGTTTCCGCAATTGGCAACTTCACTTCGTCGGTCAGTTACTCTCGAATTTCGTGATGCGCCACTGAAGTCTGTTATGGATGCCATCGCACGTCAGGGCGGATTCAATATTGTTTTTGACAAGGACGTGCGTCTTGACCAGAGAACGACCGTTTTTGCCAAGGACACTGTGCTGGTTGATGCCATGGACATGCTGCTCGCTACCAATCAACTGGATCGCAAGGTACTGAACCAAAACACCATGCTCATTTATCCCAACGTGCCTGCCAAACGCAAGGATTATGAGGATGTCGTGGTGAAAAGTTTTTTTCTCGCCAATACGGATGCCAAATCGACGGTGAACATGATCAAGACCATGGCCAAGATCAGGGATGTGTACATGGACGAGGGTCTGAACATGGTCATGGTGCGCGACACTCCGGAAGCTGTACGCCTTGCCGAGAAACTGATCAAGGTTGCCGACCGGCCCGAGCCGGAAGTGATGCTCGAAGTCGAGATCATGGAAGTCAAACGCAACCGGCTGCTGGAATTGGGCGCGCAATGGCCGACGCAGTTGTCCTTGCTCAGTCTCAGGGACATAGACACTGTTACTACTTCCAATGGGGTTACAGTCGCCACCACAACGACGCAAACGGCTCAGCAACTAACACTGGATTCGCTCAAGAACATCGATTCGTCCAAGGTGGGTGTTTCTCCCAACCCGACCCTCAATTTCCGTGGCGAGGACAGCGACGTCAATCTGCTTGCCAATCCCCGCATCCGGGTGAAGAACAAGGAAAAGGCCAGGATACACATCGGCGACAAGGTGCCGGTCATTACCTCAAACACCACTTCCACAGGAGTAGTCTCCGAGTCGGTATCCTATCTGGACGTGGGGCTCAAGCTGGATGTCGAGCCGCAGGTGCATCTTGAAGGGGACGTTGCCATCAAGGTAGGACTGGAGGTGTCGAACATTGTGCGGGAGATCAAGAGCGGCACCGGCACGCTTACCTATCAACTTGGCAGCCGCAATGCCAATACCGTACTCCGACTCAGGAATGGCGAGACGCAGGTCCTTGCCGGACTGATTTCCGATGAAGATAGAAGCAGCGCAAACAAGTTCCCTGGACTGGGCGATCTGCCACTGCTCGGACGGCTGTTTTCCAACAATCGCGACGAGAACAACAAGACGGAGATCGTGCTGCTCATTACGCCTCGCATTATCCGCAATGTGGAGCGCCCGGAATTGAGTGATGCAGAGTTCTTCGCCGGCACAGAAAATAATATTTCCGACCAGCCGTTGAGGTTGCGTCCTGCGGCGCCCAGCACAACCACAGGCAACGATAAAGAAATTTCTTCACCTACGCCTGCAACTTCACGCAGGGGCTTGTTTGGTGGCCGAGGGGCATCTCAGCAGGAGAGCACGCCTTCGCAAGAGGTTTCTGATAAGCAAATGTCCGATA
The DNA here is from genome assembly GCA_002450925.1 of Thiobacillus sp. UBA6918. Classification (GTDB taxonomy): domain Bacteria; phylum Pseudomonadota; class Gammaproteobacteria; order Burkholderiales; family Thiobacillaceae; genus UBA6918. The sequence continues at coordinate 8,933 of DKAU01000140.1, forward strand.
ACGCAGCACAGGCAGAACAACCGGCACAGCAGTCCGAACGATAGTGATCGAATGTTGACCCAGGAATGCTGATTGCCGGACGCCCAAAGGGCTTCACTCTAATCGAGCTTGTCATCGCCGTTGCAATCGTGGCGGTATTGGCGCTTCTCGCTGCGCCGCTCATGGAAGTGACCGTGCAGCGCCAGAAGGAGCAGGAACTTCGAACCGGCCTGCGCAAGATACGAACCGCAATCGATGACTACCATCAGGCCGTGCTCGACAAGCGTATTCAAGTGGCGGCAGATGCCAGCGGCTATCCGCCTGATCTTGAATCGCTCGAAAAAGGCGTGCCCGATATCACCAAGCCAGATTTGAGCAAGATCTATTTTTTGCGTCGTTTGCCGCGGGATCCCTTCTTCCCGGACCCGAATGTTTCTGCCGAAGTCACTTGGGGCAAGCGCAGCTATGAGAGTCCTCCGGATTCTCCACATGAAGGCGAAGACGTATTCGACGTGTATTCGCTTTCAGAGAAAACCGGATTGAATGGCGTACGCTACAGGCAATGGTAAGGAAGGCAAGGTGATGCTCAGGAAAAAGGGATTTACGCTGATAGAGCTCCTCGTGGTGCTCGCCATCATCGCCACGCTGCTGGCGATTGCCGTGCCGCGTTACTTCAAGCATGTTGACCGCTCCAAGGAAGCCGTGCTGCACGAGAACCTTGCCGCAGTGCGAGATGCCATCGACCAGTACCATGCCGACAAGGGACAGTGGCCTGAATCCCTGCATAGCCTGGCGGACAGCCGCTATCTTCGTTCCGTGCCGGTTGATCCCATTACCGACAGTTCTAACACCTGGATCACCGTGTCTCCACCGGATGGCGGAGGGGGAGTGTATGACCTGCACAGTGGCGCCGAAGGTACGGCCAGCGACGGACGATCATATGGGGAGTGGTGAGCGGGGTTTCACCCTGCTGGGCCTGCTGTTTCTAATCGCCGGCATGGGTGTTGCCATGGCCGCACTTGGCACCATGTGGCACACAGTCCTGCAGCGCGAGAAGGAACAGGAACTGCTGTTTGTAGGCGACCAATACCGACGTTCAATCGAAAGCTTCTGGAATGCCTCGCCCAAGGGGCAGGAACGCCTGCCGAAGAATTTTAAGGAGCTGATTCAAGATCCGCGTTTTCCCAACACTGTGCGCCACCTGCGCAGACTGTACCAGGACCCAATGACGGGTTCGGTGGAATGGGGACTGCTGAAGGAGGAGGGCGGCGCAATCAGCGGGGTATACAGCCTATCAGAATCGGTACCCATGAAAGAGAAGGGTTTTCCATCGCGATACGCAGAATTCGAGGGGAAGAGGAGTTACAGGGAGTGGCAGTTCCGATTCAAAAACAGCAAGAGCGATACGGCCGCTGATAAAAAGGAATCATCAGAAAATGCGCCTTCTCCTTCAATAAAGGGCCGTATTCTGTAGACGTGCCTTCTCAATGAGTGGCTGGCACTGATGTAACATGTGCTCTGCATTACAGCCATCCAGATTTAGGTTTGTATGGACATCATTAAGCAATAAAGACTGATTTCAAGATTGAATATGCCAAGTGTTTTATTTGTCTGCATGGGCAATATCTGCCGTTCACCTATGGCAGAAGGGATTTTTCGCCGTGAAATAGGGAAAGCGGGACTGCAGGATCATGTTTCTATCGATTCGGCAGGCACTCATAGCTACCATATCGGTAAGCCGCCCGACTCAAGGGCACAAACCGCAATCAGCAAGCGTGGCGTCGATATTTCTGGTTTGCGAGGCCGTCAGGTGGCGGATGCTGATTTCGGAAGGTTTGACTACATCCTGGCCATGGATGAGGATAATCTGGGTATTCTCAAACGCAATGCGCCTGCTAATGCGCATGAGAAGATTCGTTTGTTGCTGTCTTTTAGCAACAAATATCGCAATCAGGAGGTTCCGGATCCCTACTATGGCGGTGCACATGGTTTCGAGGAAAATCTCGACATGATTGAAGATGCCGTGCAGGGGGTGATCAGGGATATTCAAGACAGGTTGTCTGGAACAGCTCAGTAGAACAAAGCCGGAACAATCCGGCTTTGTTTTTTTAGGTGTGGTTATTTGCTGGGGGCTGGTACGTAAACGGTATCCAGCAATTCCTCAATGATGTTTGCATACATGGCGCCATCCACGCGCATGTCATTCTCAAAGACAAGCACAGGCGTACTGTTGATTCCTGTCATCTCGGACAGGGCCAGGATGTCTTTAACCGGTGTGTGGCATTTGCCATCACTGGATGGTTTCTGGCCAAGAATCATGTAATCAAGCAGCCCCTTGGTGCGATCCCCGGAACACCAGATTTCATTGGATCTTTGCATGGCTTCCGGATGGATTTCCTGAAGAGGGTTCAGAAAGACATACGCAGTCAGGTCATCAAGCAGATAGAGTTCTCCCAGCAGGAGTTTCGAGAATGGACAGTCAGGATCTGAGAATACGGCTATCTTGCGCGTACCCTTTCCCCGGACTACCTTGACGGCCTTGTCGAGGGGAAGGCTGCCAAATTTGATTGTTCGTAGCGCATCAAGACGCTGCTCGGTCAAATTGGCCTGTGTCCTGGTTTCGACGAGCGGGCCGGGCATAAGGTACTCGCCTGTCTGGTCGGTGTAGAAAATCTTTCCGCCCGCGAGAACTTCATAGAGACCCGCAATCGGAGTGGGCTGTATTGAGCTTACCTCGACAGTAGGGAATTGCTGTTTTAGGACATGCCGGATTTGGGCCTCATCAGCCAGGGATGTAGCAGCTGCAAGGCAAAACGACAAAGCCAGAATGCGTTTCATGTTTGGCCTCCTGACAAACGGAAGTTGGTTGTGTCTCACCACTTCTCTTTTTCAATATATGAAATTCATATCAAAAGACAAAAATATATTGTTCGGGGGGTGGGGTTTGACTGTGCTGATTAAGCAATGAAGGCTGATGGTGGGCACAAAAAAGGGGGCCTGTTGAAGGCCCCCTTGCTTATCCCGGCGAATGAATTATTGCTGCGTTTCCACTTGAACCAGAGGTTCGCTGGATACCGATTGATCCTTTGAGCGACGTCTGCGTCCGGATCCGAGTGTTTGTGATGTTACGTCTTCAGTGGCGGGAGCATTAGACGGTGCGCTAGTCTCCACTTGCATCAGCTCCATTTGTGCGGGGGCGGTTGACTGCGGACGACGGCGGCGCGGGCGTTGCGCCGAAGCCGTGCTGGGTTCTGCGCCCGATGCGCTTGTTGCTGCCTGGGTTTCAATCTGGTTCAGGTCGGCTTCACTGACCATGTTTTTCAAAATGTCTTCTGGCTTGGCCGTTATGCCCGAATTAACAGGAGCAACAGGCTCAGGCTGAGCAATGACAGGAAGAGGAGACTCTGCAACTGTCGTTGTAACAGGCTCTTTCGCCGGAATCGGCTCCGGCTGGGATACCGGGATGGGTGCAGGAGCTGCAACTATCTCTGGGGAGGCAACAGGTGCCTGCACTGGGGCTGGTGTGTTGGAAACAGGTTCGGCGTCAGTAGTGACCGGTGCGGCATTGGCATCAACCTGTGCAGGTTGTTGCGGACGCTCGCCACGTCCACCACGACCACGTCGACGACGGCCACCGCCCTCGCGCGCTTCGCGAGGAGCCGACTCGCCATTTGCCTGGGCGGGCTGGCGTTGCGTTTCGGCTTGAACAGCTTGTTCAGCTTTTGGCTGGCGCTGAGGTTTTGGCTGGCGCTGAGGTTTTTCACGAGCTTCCTGAGGACGAGCTTCCTTGTTGTCTGCCTGTTCCGGCCGCTTGTTTTCGCGTTGTTGGCGGGCCGGACGCTCCCTGCGTTCTCCGCGTTCGCGACGGCTGCCGGATTTGCGCGCTTCACGTTTTTGCTCGATGGCGAGGGTGGGCTCGGGCTGTTCGGTTTTCTTGAACCAGCCAAGAATCCGGCCGATAAGGCCACTGGATTCGGCTTGAGCAGGCATGGCGGCAGGTGTCACCGGTGCAGGTTGAGTTGGTGTAATGCCCTTGACTGCAGCCTCGGGGGCGGCAGGTTTCTGTTCTCTTTCGCTGTAGGAAGCTTCCGCCTCGGGGACAGTCACCATCTTGTAACTGGGTTCCGCCATGCCTTCACGGTTGAGGTCCTCGTGCTTGATGCGCTCGAGAGAGTAATTTGGCGTTTCCAGATGGATGTTGGGGATCAGCACCACGTTGATCTTGAAGCGCGATTCAAGTGCATGGATATCCTGGCGTTTCTCATTGAGCAGGAAGGTGGCGACTTCAACAGGCACCTGGGCATGCACTGCGCCGGTGTTTTCCTTCATGGCCTCTTCCTGCAGGATGCGCAGGATGTGCAATGCAGTGGATTCGGCGCCGCGGATATGGCCAGTGCCGCCACAGCGCGGGCAAGGCTGGTGGCTGGTTTCACCCAGTGAAGGCTGCAGACGCTGACGGGACAGTTCCATCAGGCCGAAGCGGGAAATCTTGCCCATTTGTACACGGGCGCGGTCG
>DKAU01000076.1 GCA_002450925.1 Thiobacillus sp. UBA6918
CCTGTTGTTCGAGACCTGTCTCAAGCATCTCAAGTCAGGCCAGCCGAGGGAATTTGTCACCGGCAACAACGATGCCGATGGCGTGTATCTGTTCAACTGGGCACGCGAGCATTTTCCGCAGCAGGCGGAACACTTGCACAAAAAACTTGCTCAGTGGGGCGGCAACTCTTCCGGTATCAACATCGCCAACATCGACAACCTCGGCAACGTGCATCCGGATACCTTTTGGTGGCATTACACCCTGGGCAATGTACGCGAGCGTCCCTTCTCGGAAATCTGGCAGGACACGTCCGACCCCATCATGGCCGGGCTCAAGCAGAACCCGCGCCCGCTCAAGGGCCGCTGCGCAGCCTGTGCCCACCAGGACATTTGCGGCGGCAACACTCGCGTGCGTGCACATCAGATGAGCGGTGATCCCTGGGCGGAAGATCCCGGCTGCTATCTGGACGACGACGAAATCGGCATCCAGACAACCATACAAAACCCCGAAACGATTGAAGCCTGACATGTTGCGAACCCTGCTGTTGGGGCTATTGCTTGTTCCCACCGTTACCCTTGCTGCGCCCGTAGCAGAAGAGCTTTACCAATCCAATTGCGTGGCCTGCCATGGCGAAAACCGTCTGGGGGCGATGGCACCTGCCTTGCTGCCTGAGTCCCTCGCCAGATTGAAAAAGACCGAGGCGGTCGACGTCATCTCCAATGGCCGCGTGGCCACCCAGATGCCGGGTTTCAAGGACAAGCTTTCCGCAGAACAGATCGGCCAGTTGGCAGGCTGGATCTACCAGCCCGCTGCCCAGACACCGGCATGGGGTGAGGCGGAAATTCGCACTTCGCAAATTGCATTCGACAAGACCGGGTTTCAGGACAAACCCGTTTTCAATGCCGACCCGATGAATATTTTCCTGGTGGTGGAGGCGGGCGACCATCACATCTCGGTGCTCGACGGCGACAAGCTAGAAGTCATCCATCGTTTTCCCACGCGCTTTGCCCTGCATGGCGGCCCCAAATTCACCGAAGAGGGACGTTATGTGTTCTGGGCCTCGCGCGATGGCTGGATCACCAAGTACGACTTGTGGAATCTCAAGCCCGTGGCTGAAATCCGTGCCGGACTCAACACCCGCAACGTGGCAGTGTCTTCTGATGGGAAAACAGTGATGGTCGCGAATTACCTGCCGCATACGCTGGTGGCACTGAACGCCGATGACCTGAGCTTGATAAAGGTCATTCCCGTCATCGGGCAGAACGGCAAAAGCTCGCGTGTCTCGGCCGTTTACGATGCGCGCCCGCGCGGCAGTTTCATCGCCGCCTTGAAAGACATTCCCGAAGCCTGGGAAATCGTTTACGACGAGGCCAAGGGCGGTCCCGTATACCGCGGACTGGTGCATGACTGGCAGTATGGCGAGGGCAACCCGGAGAGAGGTGCTTTGCCCGTCCGCATTATTCCGCTGGACGATATCCTCGACGACTTCTTCTTCGACCCTGATTACAAGTTCATCATCGGCGCATCACGCAATGCACAAAAAGGCCAGGTGGTGAACCTGGCAATACGAAGAAAAGTTGGCGAAGTAGACCTTCCGGGCTTGCCGCATCTTGGCTCCGGCATCACCTGGGAATACCAAGGGCATACCGTCATGGCCACACCCAACCTCAAGGAAGCGCTGGTCAGCGTCATCGACATGAAAACCTGGCAGACGGTGAAAGAGATCAAGACCCTCGGACCGGGCTTTTTTCTGCGCAGTCACGAGAACACGCCCTATGCCTGGGTGGACGTATTCTCCGGCCCCAACCGTGATGCCATGCAGGTCATCGACAAGCGCACGTTGGAACTTTCGGCCACGCTTCGTCCCGAACCCGGCAAGGCTTCCACGCATGTGGAGTTCGACCGCTACGGCAAATACGCGCTGGTCAGCCTGTGGGAAATGGATGGTGCGTTGATTATTTACGACGCAGCCACGTTGAAAGAGATCAAGCGCCTGCCCATGAAGAAACCCGTGGGCAAATACAACGTCTGGAACAAGACACGGCTTTCGTCAGGAACGAGTCATTAACAGAGCCTGTTTCCGAACCAAAATAGACGGTCGAGAAGGGCGAGCAATGTTCATTTTTGGGCATTAGTTTTCAGAAAAAAGGCCCGGGTTACCGGGCCTTGCTGTTTTGAGAACACCACCCTACAAAATGTGGTTGGCATTAATACCATTTGCAACATTGTGGTGTTCCTGGCAGTGCGTTTAGTAATTTGCTGAAACGCATTGGATAGCGCTGCCCGCGGAGGTGTTAATTAAAGTGGCATCCTCGAGTTTAGGCTTGGCTGCGTTTGCCAAATCAGTGGCGGTATCAGAAATGCTCTGAAGCTTGTCGATGGCGTCACTAGGTTTTCCTTGGTCCATCTTGGCTGCTGCAGCCTCAAGTTTTGTGAGCAAATTGCTTTTGTTTGTCTCCGCTCTTTGGCCAAGAAAGTTGGCGTCGTTGATAGCCTGCTCAAGCGTGTTGAGTTCTATTGAGCATACACCGATGAAATGATTTGCGTTAGCAGCACCGATTGGCAGCAACAGAAAACCACCAACGAGGAATGACCGAAAAAGATTGTTATTTAGCATTCTATCTAGCTCCTCTTGAAGATTATTAATAGCGGAATAATGATTTCAGGAATACCACTATCCCAACTTGGCAAACAGTCTTTTGATCGTTTTTATTCCACCCAAACAAAAAAATTTCTTAATGGGTTTAAAACATTGTGTTAAATCTGAAAAAATGCATTACTGGTATATCTCCTTTATCATTTCAACTGATTGATTTTTAACAAATATATCGCATCCTGTTTAACCTGGCTTAAGTTCTGCTTCTGGCCGATTTGAGGCATTCGTATATCGATTAATTTACCCGCTTCTTTTATCAGTCGTCATAATTCTGAATAAGTCTACGATCTTTTTTCTCATGCGTTTCCTGTCCATTCTCCTTCTCGCTGCGGTGCTTTCATCGTGCACAACACCGCCTCCGCTCGCGGTACCGACTCCCAAGCCGCCACTCAAGATCGCGCTTGTCCTTGGGGGTGGCGCGGCAAGGGGCTTTGCTCACATTGGCGTGATCAAGGCGCTGGAGGCACAGGGCATCGTGCCGGACATGGTGGTGGGCACCAGCGCGGGTTCAGTAGTGGGGACCCTCTATGCTTCGGGCATGAGCGGCTTCGACCTGCAGAAGCTGGCCCTGCAGATGGAAGAGGACATGGTGGCTGACTGGACGCTTCCCAATCGCGGAGTGCTGAAGGGCGAGGCCCTGCAGGACTTTATCAACCAGAAGGTGAAAAACCTGCCGATACAAAAGATGCCAAAGCCTTTGGGAATCGTGGCAACGGACTTGCAAAGCGGCGACAAGGTGCTTTTTCGCCAGGGCAATACGGGCATGGCGGTGCGCGCTTCCAGCGCCGTGCCGGGGGTGTTCCAGCCTTTTGAGATCAGTGGCCGGGATTACGTGGACGGCGGCTTGACCTCGCCGGTGCCGGCACAGTCAGCACGCGCGATGGGAGCGGATTTCGTGATCGCCGTGGACATTTCCAACGTGAGCCGCCGGGAGAAACTCACCGGGACGCTGGACGTACTGCTGCAAACCTTTGCCATCATGGGTCATACCCTCAGCAAGCATGAGCTGGAGGATGCGGACGTGGTGATCCGGCCGAAGACGGCCGCGGTAAGCAGTACCGATTTCGAGGATCGGCACCTTGCCATTCTGGAAGGCGAGAAGGCAGCCGCGGACATCATGCCGGAATTGAAGTCCAGGCTGGCCAAGGCGAGGGCGCGCTAAGCGTTCAACCGGGCTTGCCGTCCACTCTTGGGCGCCAGAGCATCGGAGCGTAGATTGCGACAAAGACTGCAAGCGCAGCTACCCACAACAATCCGCCAAGTTGATGCATGGTGGGGGTCTGTCCGGGAAAGAGCATGGGGCCGAATACGCGCACCGCGGTTGCGAGGTTCATGGCTGCAAATGCCCAAGGCATGGCTGCTGCGGTTTCGAGTGGCCTTCCGGTATGGCCAAGCGCGACGCGGGCCATCATGCCCAGCGTGAGCACGCCGATTCCGCCTGTTGCATACGCATGCATGGCAAGGAAGGGTGAGGTCAGGCCTGCAGCTGCCAGTGCATCCAGTGCGAAGCCGACGACGATCCAGCCATAACCCAGATGCAGCACCCACAGCAGCGGAACGCTCCACAGTCGCGTGGCTTGCCAGCCGGCAAGGCGGACGGCGTGCACGATGGCTGCGGCGGCAAACAGAATCAAGAGCAGGGTGTTTGCGTTGCCCGCGAAGAGCACGGCAACCAGCACGGCGATGACGCTTGCAGGCGACAGCCATTCCACGATTTTCCATTTGCGCGCCGTGGAGTTCACCCTGCGTTCGGTGAAGTAGGGGATGACGCGTCCGCCCATGACGACGATGATGAGCGCGATGAGGTACAGCACAAGTTTCAACCCGAGGAGTGCCTGGTCGGCATTCTCATTCAGCATGCCGTATTGGCTGATGCAGTTGGCAATCCACATGGCCATGAGCATGAGGGGGAAGGGGTAGTTGCGCGCCTGCTTGATCTTGAGCACGGGACGCGCGACAGCGACGGCAAGCGCCGGCAAGAAGGCGAGATCAACTACCGCTGCCGCGACAAGTGGAATACCCGGTACATAGGGCAGCACGCGCCCGGCCAGCCAGAGCAGGAGCAGCGCCGCCAGCGAGCCGCCCTTCGGCATGGGGATGCCGGTCCAGTTTTGCGTGGCGGTCAGCAGGAAACCGGCGATGACGGCCATGCCATAGCCAAACAGCATTTCGTGTCCGTGCCAT
>DKAU01000094.1 GCA_002450925.1 Thiobacillus sp. UBA6918
GGCGGCATCAAGGTGCGCGTCACCGACCTCTTGTGCAAAGTCGAAACCGAGGAGCAGGTGCTGGAATACTGCGCCGCCTTCACCCAGCTTTACCGCGAGGAAGCCCATTACCTCGAACGGACTGCACCCTGGGTGGAACGCGTGGGCCTGGCCCACATCAAGTCCAGGGTTGTGGAGGATGAAGCCAACCGCAAACTGCTGGCTGAACGTTTCCTGATTTCGCAAAAGCCGGCACAGATCGACCCCTGGAAGGCCCGTGCAGAAGGCACCGCATCCCATGAATTCAAACCACTCGCCGAGTTCGCCTGAAGGAACCCAACATGCAAACCGCAACCATGACCAAAAACGAACCCTGGCTCACTGTTGGCCGACTTGAAGACATTCCCAAACAGGGATCGCGAGTGATCGCCGCCCCCGGCGGCAACATTGCCGTGTTCCGCACCGTGGACGACGAAGTCTTCGCGCTGCGCGACAAGTGCCCGCACAAGGGCGGCCCGCTGTCGCAAGGCATCGTGCACGGTAAAAAAGTCGCCTGCCCGCTGCACGACTGGAAGATACAGCTAGACAGCGGCATCGCCGTGGCACCAGATGAAGGCTGCGCCGCGAGTTTCCCGGTACGGATAGTAGATGGCGTTGTGGAACTGTCGCTCACGCCGAATACGGGATGTCCCAATCACTGAATGCTGCACTGGCATGACAGAACAAGAACAATCCGTTCGCACCACCTGTCCCTACTGCGGCGTTGGCTGCGGAGTTATCGTCGAGCGCGAAGGCGATGGCTACAAGGTACGCGGCGACCCCGAGCATCCGTCCAATTTCGGCCGTCTCTGTTCCAAGGGCTCGGCGCTTGGCGAAACACTCAGCCTGGATGGCCGGCTGCTGCATCCAGAGGTTAATGGCAGGCAGTCAAGCTGGGATGAAGCGCTCGGTACGGTTTCACGCCGTTTCTCCCGCATCATTGCCGAACACGGCCCGGATGCCGTTGCATTTTATGTTTCCGGGCAACTGCTGACCGAGGACTACTACGTTGCCAACAAGTTGATGAAGGGCTTCATCGGCAGCGGCAACATCGACACCAACTCGCGCCTTTGCATGTCATCCGCAGTGGCCGGACACAAACGTGCGTTTGGCACCGACACCGTGCCTGCCTGTTACGAAGACCTGGAACTGGCCGACCTCATTGTCCTCACCGGGTCCAACGCAGCCTGGGCGCACCCTGTCATCTACCAGCGCATCGTCGCCGCAAAAAAGGCACGGCCGGAAATGCAAGTGGTCGTCATCGACCCGCGCCGCACCGCAACTTGTGACATTGCCGACATCCACCTGCCCATCAAGCCCGGTGCCGATGCCTGGCTGTTCAACGGCTTGCTCAACTTCCTCCAGCGCGAAGAAGCCATCGACCGGGATTATCTGGAAGCGCATGTGGACGGCTTTGAGGAGACCCTCGAAAGCGTGAGCGAGCTGTCGATTCCTGAAGTGGCAAAACAATGCGGTCTGGCCGAAGCGGACATTTCCGCTTTCTATCGCTTGTTCGCGCAAACACCCAAAACCGTGACAGCGTTCTCGCAGGGCATCAACCAATCCTCCAGCGGCGTGGACAAGGCCAACAGCATTATCAACCTGCACCTTGCCACCGGCCGTGTCGGCAAGCCGGGCGCCAGTCCATTTTCCATTACCGGCCAGCCCAACGCCATGGGCGGGCGCGAGGTCGGCGGCCTTNNCGCGTTGCCGAGGCGCTAAAGATTTGCGAATTTGTCGTGGTGTCCGACAACATCCGCAACACGGACACGACAGAATTCGCTCATGTGTTGCTACCAGCGGCCGCATGGGGAGAGAAGGACGGCACTGTAACCAATTCCGAGCGCCGCATTTCGCGCCAGCGCGCATTCCTGCCGTTGCCTGGCGATGCAAAACCTGACTGGTGGATCGTCAACGAAGTTGCCAAGCGCATGGGATTTGCATCAGCCTTTGACTACGCGGGTCCCGACGCAGTGTTCAGAGAACACGCGGAACTATCGGCCTTCGAGAACGGCGGCACACGCGACTTCAATCTGACTGGATTGATGGACATGGACGCTGACGAATACAACCAGTTCAAACCCGTGCAGTGGCCATTTCCGTCAAAACACAAAACCGATACGGCGCGGATGTTCGCAAATGGCCGCTTCTTCACCCCTTCCGGCAAGGCACGCATGCTGCCCATTGCACCACGCGCGCCTGCACATCAAACATGCGATGCCTCTCCTCTCGTATTCAATACCGGCCGCATACGCGACCAGTGGCACACCATGACGCGGACCGGCAAGACAGCGAAACTGCTTGCTCACATAGAAGAAAGTTTTGTGGAAATGCATCCGCAGGATATGCAGCATGCACATCTCCAGGATGGTCAGCTAGCTACCATCCACAACGAACACGGCGAAATGTTGGCACGGGTCAAGGCAAGCCCGGAACAACGTCCAGGCTCGGTGTTTTCACCCATCCACTGGAGCCGGCAATTTACAGCCAAAGGCCGTGTGGGCGTGTTGATCAATGCAGTCACCGACCCCATCTCAGGCCAGCCCGAGTTCAAACATGCTCCGGTAAACGTCCAGCCCTTCCCGGCCGAATGGCATGGCTTCGTTATTTCCAGAAAGCCATTTCCAGACGACCCATATGACTACTGGGCACGCATACCTCGCAATGGATACTGGCGTCATGAACTGGCTGATGCAGTTCCGGCCGGCAACTGGTCTGGCATCATGCGCCAGTATTTTAGTCAGGATGGTGACTGGATTGAGATGAAGGACAGCGGGGCACGGCGCTATCGCTCTGCACTTCTGGTCGATGGCCGCCTTGAAGCCCTCTGCTTTTTCGAGCGCGACGCAACCAGCCTTCCCCCCCGCCACTGGCTGGAATCCCTGTTCGAAAAAAACAAGATCACCGATGCCGATCGCATCACCCTGCTAACTGGCAGACCGGGCAAATCCACGCCGGATGCTGGACGCATCATCTGTGCCTGTTTCGGCGTGGGTGAAACCACCCTGCTCGAAGCCATCGCCAACGGCGTAGACTCGGTCGAAGCACTTGGCATCAAACTAAAGGCCGGGACCAATTGCGGCTCGTGCATACCAGAACTGAAGTCACTATTGTCGACAAGTAAAGTTGCGAGTGAGAAATCAGGGGTCCTGGAAGCAAGCGCGTAGAGTTTTAAATAGCAGTTAACGACTGCTATCGACCCATAGCAGACATAAACCTATTATGGTTAATGTATGCTTTTATAGGGCATTGAAGAAAGTCCGCACCAAGTTCACTTTAGCGAGTAACTCGTTTTCTTTGGAAAGTTTTATTTCTTGCATACTGAGTGATATTTGGCGTCACCGATTTAACTAACAATGCCGCTAAATAGAATGTCCGCATCCTTGACGCGGAATGCAGTTACAATCTTGCCGATGCCTTTTTTACCTGCGTAAATATCCTGTCCGGCGGAGGCAATGGTTTCCTCTTCGCAATTGACCAGGTTGTAATCAGCTACCGATTTGTAAGAGCGCTTAAATTCGTCATCGGTTGTCCGGGCGGATTTGAAATCGAAAACAAATCTGGCCTTCAGGATGGATCCTTGCCTAGCTATAGATGTTCTGTCGAGATAGAGAACGTAGCCAGCCGTATCGTCATGACGAATATCCACCAGGCCTGAAGAAAATGCCGGGAGACATACCAGCGAGAAACCAAGCGGGATACTGGAGAGCAGTTTCATGGTTGGTTATCCCTGTTATAAGAAATCAGCGGGAGCATGCGCCCCCGTTGAAGTTATCTGGAAATTAATTAAGCACTTTGCCGGACAGGGATTCCATAATTGTCTGTATGCGTTTCATGATGTCGTCCTTGCCGCTGATGTCATGACGCACCTTGAGGTAGTCACCGTTGTTGTAGCTAAGCCATGTCTTGCCATTCTCGTCTTCCCAGACCAGTATCTTGAACGGCAGGTCGATGGCTGAAACGGGAGCGGCCGGAAGCAGGGATGGCAGGATGCCGCCTTTGCCAAAGATGAGGAGCTGGCTGGGCTTGACTGTACCTTTGTTGGCAGCCGCCAGTTCCTGGAAGTCCACCCGGGAAAATACCTGGAATTTCTCTGCTCTTACGATGCTTTCAAGCTTGTCCATCGTTTCGGCAACGTTTTGTTGGGCGGCAAGGGTAACGACCCCATTGTCGGCAAAGGCCTGGGTGGCGCTCAATGTGAACAATAATGCAGCTAGCAGAAATTTCATTTCAAAACCCCTTTCTTGATGTAAATGACCGGACATTCCTTCCTTATCTGTCTGGGGATAAGAACCCGGTTGAACTATGGATTTAAGGGGCTTGTATGACCCAACGAATCTGCTAATCTTTTCGCAAGGAAAAGCAACAAATGACCCCTGGCCGATTGGCCGGGTTCCCAAGTGGCTTGCTATCAGGGGCAAGAATGGCCGGCAATCCCAACGACGAAACATCGGCGTCCATCCGGATTGGTTCCTGGTGGGTGGACCCGGTTGCCAATGAGTTGCACAACGCGACCCAGGTGGTTCGTCTGGAGCCAAAGGCCATGGAGGTACTGGCCGTCCTGGCTAAACACCAGGGACAGGTGGTCACAAGGGATCAGCTTCTGGACGAGGTATGGCCCGGGGTGATTGTTGGGGATGCTGCACTGACGCAGGTTGTCATCAAGCTGCGCAAGGCGCTGGGTGATGACGCACAGGAACCAACTTTCATTGAAACGATTCCCAAGCGGGGTTATCGGCTGAGGATTCCGGCTGATGCGGAAATCCCCGAACCTGCTCTGGTCGAAACCGGTTCAAGTGCCCGGGGAGAGGAAGCGCCTTTCATTGACGCCGGCAATGCCGAAGTGCGGGCTGTGAAGTCGTTATTGCCGGGATCGCGATTCAAAGTGGCCTTGGCCTTCATCACATTTGCCGTCGTCATGGGGCTGGGGGTAACGAAGTGGGTCGGCACTACCTCGTGGGCCTTCAGCAAGCTAAGGCCCGGGGGAACCGAAGATTTCGTTGGGGTAACGGAGAAAACCCTCGCACAACTGGCGGAAACCTTGCCGACCATTACGGTTCAGCATTTCGAAGCCGCAAGCGAAGACCCGATTGCCGGCGCGCTGGCAAAAGGCCTTGGCTGGGAAGTAGCCGATCACCTCGGTCATGTTTCTACACTGCGAGTCATTGCTTCGGACGGTCGCAATGCGGCATCGGACGAACAGTCGCAAGCACGTTATCTGGTGAACGGTATTGTCCAGTCAGGCCGGGGGTCAGTTGTTGTCAGCGTACGCCTCGTGGATCGCAAATCCGGTACTGATCTGTGGTCAGAACAGTTCGAGCGAACTGCCCATGATGTTCTAGGCATACAGGAAGAGATATCGAAAAAGTTGGTGACATGGCTGCCGGTACATGTCAGTGAGGCCGAGCAAAAATACATGATGCTGCGCGACACGCACAGCATGAATGCCTACAATGCGTTTCTTCTCGGCCACACGGCATTCCTGGTCCGAACGCCCGAGGACAACGCGGTTGCTCGCAAGATGTTTTTGAGTGCCATTGAGCAGGACCCCCAGTTTGCCCGTGCCTATGCCGGTGTTGCGCTGACCCATATAGAAGACTACCGGCTATGGCGCGATGAAGGTCGAGAGGAATCCCTCGCTGAGGCCCGTCGCATGGCCGAGACCGCCTACCAGATCAACCCGGCCTCAAAAGAGGCACACTGGGTGCTTTCCTATCTGTCGATGCATGAACGAAACTACGCCAGGTCAATTGAACAAATCAAGGAAGCCCTCGAACTCGACCCATCCTATGCAGACGCCTACGCCTTGCTTGCATGGATACACATTTTTGCCGGCGAGCCGGAAAAGTCGGTTCTGATGATGCGAACCGCCATGCGCCTTAACCCTGGCGCCGGTCACATCTATTTCTCCCATCTCGGGACGGCGTATTATTTTCTGGGAGACCAGGAGCAGGCGCTGATCAATCTCAACGAAGCCCGCGCACGGAATCCGTCCGATATACAAACCCGCGTATGGCTAGCTGTTTCGCTGCTGGCGGCAGGACGCAAGGAAGATGCAGAGTGGGAAGCCGAAGAAATTCACGCCATCAGACCCGGTTTCTCCGGCAAGTCGTGGCTGGAAAGAATGCCAATGCAGGATGATAAGCGGCGGCTCCAACTTGCTAAAGCAATCAAATTGCTTAATTTATAAATTCTACTTTTGCCGAGAAGCAGGCATTCAAAACTTTATCCTGAATGTCTGCTATTGGCCGTTTCCTGCCGTCAGTTGGATGTGGTAATCAAATTCACAGCACGATCGAATTGTCCTGAATCCGCGCCTGTTCTTCTCGCCCCATGTTGCTCAGGCCGTCCAGGGCCTGGCTCAG
>DKAU01000148.1 GCA_002450925.1 Thiobacillus sp. UBA6918
TTTCACAGACACCTTGTTTAAGAGGATAATACCAAAAAACGAGGTGAACCATGAAGAAAAAAGTCAGAAGGCAACATACCGAGGAATTCAAAAAGGAAGCGGTCAGACTGGCCCAGAGCTGTGGTAAGCCTATTGCACAGGTAGCCAGGGATCTGCGTGTGACAGACGGCTTACTTCATGCCTGGATAGGCAAACACAAGGAAGCGGAAAGCAAAGGTGTATCGGCAGAAGACCTGAAGCGTGAGAAAGAGGAAATGATGCGCTTGCGTCGGGAACCCCCGGTTTTTTCTTCATTAAATTCGATGCTACTCACATACCACGGTGTCGTGATTCCCAGAATCTTCTCATATAATTTCGTCTCGTCCATCGCTATAAACTACCAAACCCACTATAATTAGGGAAGAGCCAATATTATTAGTGGTGATACGAATGATCTGGGCCGTTAGTATAAAAGTCTATCTCTTGATAGTCCATAGTGTACTGAAGGTTTAGAGTTGGAGGGTTGAGAAGAAAGCAGACTGGAAGAAAAGCAAACATCAGTGGATCAAAAGAATCAAGAAATTTTAAGCACTGTTCCACAGTGCGATCGGTGCCGTTGGAGCGATAGACGCTCACCTCGACAAATTGGCGGAATAGTACCGGTGCGTGGGTAAGCAATCTTGCGGGAAAGTGTTCGGGTAGGCGGCCGATACTTCGCATCCGAACAGCGGTTCATCCTCTATCTCCTTATCATAATGTACTTTCCTGGTTGACTGGAAGTAACCGTTCAAACCAGGACGTCCTTCCGAAATTATCCCAGACCGGTATGCTTTCCCCATCAGTAAAACTCGATGAGGGAGACCGCGATGAAAAAACGGAATAGCGAGATCAATCCGCAACGGCGCACCCGACGCAGCGCCGACCAATGGCGGCAACTCATGGCCGGGTACGACAGCAGTGGTCTGACACAACTGGAATATTGTGCGCGGCATGATATCGCTCCCGGGTCTTTTGCCAAATGGCGCAAGCGCCTCAAGGACGACGATGGATTTCAGGGACAATCCCTGACCGAAGCTCTGTTCACCGCATTGCCCCTGCCGGACAGGTTGCCTGCGGTACCGTGCTGGGACATTGAGCTGGATCTTGGTCTCGGGATGACGCTACGACTGCGGAGGTCCTGATGCTGGCGCTCAACGGCAGCCGGCGTATCTGGCTGTGCACTCAAGCTACTGACATGCGCCGTTCATTCGATGGCCTGGCGGCACAGGTCAAACAATTGCTGGCGGAGGAGCCACATGGCGGGGCCCTGTTTGTTTTCATCAATCGCCGGCAAACGCAGATGAAGTGCCTGTATTTTGAGGCGGGAGGCTATTGCCTGTGGAGCAAGCGTTTGGAGCAAGGCCGGTTTGCCAGTGCGCGCCAGTCACAACAGATGAAAAAAGAGCTCAGTCAAACCGAGTTCATCAGCTTGCTCGAGGGTTTGGATCTGTTGATCACGAAGCAACGTAAACGCTATAAAATAGCGGCATAAACGCCTGTTTTGTGCTAGAGTGACCCGCATAAAATCAAGCGGGATGCGGGATGTTACGCACGACGGAATCTGAAGATTTAAACAGTAAGCTGGCGCAGGAAAATGCACTACTGCGCGAACAGCTGGCTGATCTCAAATCCCAGCTGGATTGGTTCAAGCGCCAGTTATTCGGTCGCAAGTCGGAGAAGCAACTGCTCGTCGATCCCGCGTTGCAGGGAAATCTGTTGGCAAACCTGGGGGTGGAAACGCCGCCCATGGATGTTGCGCCGGTCGAGACCGTCAGCTACCAGCGCCGGCCGAAACAACGTGATGCCAACACGGTAACCGATACGGGGTTACGCTTTGATGCTACCGTGCCGGTGCAGGTAATCGACGTACCCAATCCCGAGATCAAGGGTGTGCCCACGGAGCTACTGGAAGAAATCGGCACGAAGGTCACCCATCGCCTGGCACAGCGCCCCGGAAGCTACGTGGTCCTGCAATATGAACGCAAGGTTTTCAAGCGCCGGGACACGCAGGCCATAGTGACACCGGCCGCGCCGGCGCATGTGCTGGACAAAAGTGTCGCGGACGTCAGCTTTCTGGCCGGGATGCTGGTGGATAAATTCCTCTATCACTTACCGCTGTACCGCCAGCATCAGCGTTTGCAGCAAAGCGGTATTCAGTTGAGCCGTGCAACACTCACTTACCTGGCAAGCCGGGCCATCGCGTTGCTGGAACCGATTTACGACGCGCAATTCGCCAACATACTCCTCAGCCGGGTGCTGGGGCTGGATGAAACGCCGATAAAAGCCGGGCGCAAGGAAAAGGGCAAAATGCGCCAGGCGTGGTTCTGGCCGCTGATGGGCGAGCAGGATGAAATTCTGTTCTACTATACACCGGACCGTGCGCACCGGCATGTGCAGGAGATCATCGGCAGTCAGTTCCAGGGCGTCCTGGTGACGGATGGCTACGATGCCTATGCAAAGTATGCCGAGAAAGTTGCCGCTACGATCCATGCCTTGTGTTGGGCCCACACCCGCCGGGGATTTGAGAGAGCGCAGGATATGGAGCCGCAAGCGGCGCAGGAAGCACTGACCCTGATCGGCGCTCTGTACCATCAAGAGAAAATCATACGGGATAAAGCGCTGGTGGGAGAAGAAAAACTGGCCTACCGCAGCAAACACAGTGAGCCGATCGTCAAGGCGTTTTGGCACTGGTGTGAACAGCAATGCCAACGACCGGATTTACTGCCGAAGAATCCTTTGTCGAAGGCATTGAAATATGCCATGTCGCGACGAACAGAGCTGCAGGTATTTCTTACGGACCCGGAGGTGCCCCTGGACACCAACCACGTGGAACGAGCGTTGCGCTCCATTCCGATGGGACGCCGCAACTGGCTCTTTTGTTGGACGGAACTTGGCGCGAAACAGGTGGCGATTATCCAAAGCCTGATAGTGACGTGCAAATTACAGGGCATCGATCCCTACACGTACTTGGTGGACGTGCTACAACGCATCAGCCAGCACCCGGCAAGCAAAGTGGTTGAACTGACCCCCAGGGTCTGGAAAGAAAAATTCGCCGGCAATCCGATGAAATCAGATCCGGAGCTATAGACAGAGAGATCCAGATCTGATTTCATCGGATTGCCGGC
>DKAU01000149.1 GCA_002450925.1 Thiobacillus sp. UBA6918
CGCGCAGTCGGCGCCGTTGTATGGGTGGATCAGGAAAGAGACCTCGACTGGGTGACGGCGATCTCCGGCAGCGGGCCAGCCTATGTTTTTTACTTCATCGAAGCCATGGAGGATGCCGGGATCAAGGCCGGGCTTCCAGCTGATGTGGCGCGCCGTCTGGCGCTGACGACTGTATTTGGCGCGGCCAAACTGGCGCTCGAAGCAGGGGAGGATCCCACGCTGCTGCGTTCGAAAGTGACCTCCAAGGGGGGCACGACCGAGCGTGCCATCGCCAGCCTGTCCGAAGACGGGTTTGTGGACATGATTGCCCGTGCGGTGAACGCCGCAGCAGCACGCTCAAAAGAGTTGGGCGACGATTTGGGGGGTATGAACTGATGCTTGCTGACACCCTGCGTTTTTTTATCCAGACCCTTGGCGGGCTATTTGCCGTTGCCGTCTTCCTGCGTTTCGCCATGCAGCTAATGCGCGTACCTTTTTCAAATCCATTTGCCCAGTTCATCGTGCGCATCACCAATTTCGCAGTAAGGCCCTTGAGGAAGCTGATTCCCGGCTGGGGAGGCTATGACTGGTCCAGCCTGTTCCTGGCATGGCTGATCGAAGTACTGGTAGCCGCTGCTTTGCTCTGGGTAAAAGGTTTCCCATTCAGTCTGGCAGGCTTCGGCGTTTGGCCGGTTTTGGCAGGGGTGGGCGTGCTGGAACTGGTCAAGCTCGCGCTCTACCTCATCATGGGCCTGACTCTGGTTAGGGCCGTACTTTCATGGGTGAATCCTTACTCACCCTTGTCACCCGTTATTTACCCATTGACCGAGCCTTTGTTGGCGCCTTTTCGGCGCCTGTTGCCGGCCAGCCAGATCGATTTTTCCCCGCTGGTTTTGCTTATTCTGTGCCAGTTTTTGCTGGCCGTTCCCATTGCAGCGCTCGAGCGTGCCTTGCTGGGTAGCTTTTAGAGTGTTCCTGCTGTCCATTTTGGCTGACTGATGTGGCACTAGAATGGGCGAAATACGATCCGAAACTGGATCTTTGGACTCTCCAGCTACATGTTCAACCAGGGGCCCGGAATAGTACGATTGTGGGGGGGTATAACGGTCGTTTGAAGCTAAAGATTGCCGCCCAGGCAGTCGATAACAAGGCGAATGATGCCCTGATTTGTTTTCTTGCCCGGCTGTTTGGGGTGGGTACTCGTCAGGTAAGCCTCGTGCGTGGAGAAAATACTCGACAAAAAACGATTGCAATTCAGGGCGTTGGCATCCAACTGCCTGATTTGCTTTATAAAAAACTAATAAAAAAAATCGATTGAAACAAAAGGGTGGAGATGGGAGCACAACTCGAACAGGGTATCGCAGAGTATTCCAGGCGGCGTGACAACCTGGTAGCCGGTATCACGGCTTTTGCAGAATGGCTGGATCAATACCACGGTCTGGATGCAGAGCGAAACCTGCGAATGACCGATCTGGCAGAGGCGCTGCGAAAGGACCGTCTGACCGTCGCGTTCGTGGCCGAATATTCGCGCGGCAAAACCGAACTCATCAACGCGCTTTTCTTTGCTGACCTGAAACAGCGTCTGCTGCCTTCCGATGTCGGTCGCACAACCATGTGCCCGACTGAAATCTTTTATGAAGAAGGTGCAACCCCTTCCTTGAAGCTCCTTCCGATCGAAACTCGCCTTCGCAGCGAACCGCTGGCGCACTTCAAGCTGTCACCCGTCGAATGGAGCACGGTCACACTAGATCCATCTGACCCGGATCAGATGCGGAACGATCTGCAAAAGCTGGCGGAATCCAAAAAGGTAACCAAAGCCGAAGCTGAAGCGTTGGGCTTGCTCAACCCTGCTGACGGCACCAGCCTTCATGAAGATCGCGATGGCATGGTGGAGATTCCTGCATGGCGTTTTGCCATGATCAATTACCCCCACCCGCTACTGCAAGCGGGCCTATGCGTTCTTGATACGCCCGGGCTGAATGCGCTTGGCGCCGAACCCGAGTTGACGCTTTCCAGCATTCCAAATGCCCATGCCGTTTTCTTCCTCTTGGCGACCGATACCGGTGTGACCAAGTCAGACCTGGAGATATGGCAGAATTATGTTCACAGGCACATTAATTATCACGTTGCCGTGCTTAACAAGATTGACACNNACCGCCCGTATTCTCAAGCTTCCTCAGGAGCAGGTCTTTGCGATTTCAGCCCAAAAGGGCCTGATCGGGAAAGTCAGGGAAGATTCGGAAATGATTGCCAGATCAGGGATCATGTCCCTGGAGAGTCTTCTCTCAGAGAAGATTGTTCCGGCCCGCAGAGATATCCTGTTTCAGGGCGCGATCACCCAACTGGCCGATAACGTCAGCAATGAGCGCGTCAGTTTGGCCACAAGGTTGCGCGAGGGATTGCAGAACCTGCAGGAACTGTCATCCCTGTCCGGTAAAAACCGTGAAATGGCCGCGCAGTTGCGCGAAAACCTTGTCAAGGACAAGGTCCGTTATGACGCCACATCCGAGCAGTTCAAATCGACGCGCAAGGTCGTTCAACAGCATGGTGACCAGTTGCTGGACCGGCTTTCAGAAGAGGCGCTTCATCAAATGCTTGAAGAATCGCGCACCATCATGGCCGACAGCTGGACGACCAAGGGCTTGATTCGTGCCATGCGCACCCTTAGCGAAAATGCCATTGAGCGTTTCGGCCAGGCCGAAAAACTGTCTGTTGCCATGCAGCAATATTTGCTTTCAGCCTGCGAGCGCTTCCATCGCGAACATGGTTTGCCGCGCATGTCTGTTCCGGTTCTTGACCTGACTTCGTATCGTATCCGCATGGACAAGCTCATGCAGGAAACCCAGGAATTTTGCAGCGACCCCGGCAATCTTATTGTGGAAAAGCATTTCATGATCAAGCGCTTTTACAATGAAGTTGCTTCGGAAACCCAAAAAACCTTCAGCCTCGCGGCCAAGGAAGCAAAGCGCTGGCTGAGCATCGCGCTGGATCCTGTTATTCAGCGCATACATGAATACAAGCAGATGCTCGATGACCGACTGGATACCATCCGCAAAATTACAGAAAACGTGGGCGGGTTCCAGGATCAGATGATCATAGTCAAGTCGGGTATAGACAAGCTGCGCAAACAGAAGGCCGAACTGGACGAGATCGCGAAGCGATTCGAGTCGATCAACGCCTGATTTGCTGTCAGAAAATCACAGCAGGATGATGTCGTACTGCTCCTGCATGTAGCTGGTTTCGACCTGTAAAGAAATCGGCTTGCCAATGAAGTCGGAAAGCTGCGCAAGGCTTTGCGACTCTTCGTCCAGGAACAGGTCCACTACGCTTTGTGAAGCCAGGATGCGGTATTCACGCGCATCGAATTGCCGTGCTTCGCGAAGAATTTCGCGCAATGCGTCGTAGCAAACCGTGCGGGCAGTCTTGATTTCGCCTCGCGCCTGGCAGGTTGGACACGGCTCGCACAGTACATGGGCAAGCGATTCACGCGTGCGTTTTCTTGTCATCTCAACCAATCCAAGCGTCGAGAACCCATTGACCGATGTGCGGGTGGAATCGCGTGCCAGCGATTTCTTCAACTCTGCCAGCACGGTTTCCCGATGCTCGGCATTGTCCATGTCGATGAAGTCGATGATGATGATGCCGCCCAGGTTGCGCAGCCTGAGCTGTCGGGCGATGGTCTGGGCCGCTTCGAGGTTGGTCTTGAAGATGGTGTCATCGAAATTGCGCGCACCTACGAAACCGCCGGTATTAACGTCAATGGTCGTGAGTGCCTCGGTCTGGTCGATAATGAGATAACCACCTGATTTAAGGTCCACGCGCCGGGCAAGCGCCTTCTCGATTTCCTCTTCAATAGCGTACAGGTCAAAAAGGGGCCGGTCTGCGCTGTAGTGATGCAGCTTTTCGGTGACACCGCCTGTGTAGTTGTGCGCAAACTCGTACATGCGCTGATGGGTTTCGCGCGAATCGACCAGAATCCGGTCTGTTTCGCTGTTAACGAAGTCGCGCAGCACCCGCAGGGCAAGGTTGAGGTCCTGGTAGAGCGGGGACGGGGCAATGGAGTGCTGCGATTTTTCCGAAATGTTGTGCCACTGTTTGCACAAATAGGCGATATCAGCGCGCAGATCCTCCTCGCTTGCCGATTCGGCCATGGTGCGCATGATAAAACCGCCCTGGATGTCCGGTTGCAGCACGGCTTGAAGCCGGTGGCGCATCTGTTCCCGTTCTTCCTCGCCTTCAATACGCTGGGAAATGCCGATATGCGATTCCTGCGGTAGATAAACCAGATAGCGACCGGCAAAACTGATCTGGGTAGAGAGGCGGGCGCCCTTTGTGCCGATAGGATCCTTGATCACCTGCACTACCAGCGATTGACCTTCGTGCAGAACCTGTTCGATTCTTCGTTCTGTTTCATCTGAACGTCGCTCCTGCCAGATGTCTGCAACATGCAGGAAGGCGGCGCGCTCCAGACCTATGTCAATGAAGGCAGACTGCATGCCTGGGAGTACGCGTGCAACTCTCCCAAGGTAGATGTTGCCAACCAGGCCGCGGCTGTCTGCGCGTTCGATGTGCAGTTCCTGGACTGCACCCAGATGAAGAACCGCCACGCGCGTCTCCTGAGGCGTGACGTTGACCAGCATTTCCTCGCTCATGGCGAATGCTCCAATTTTCAGTCAGTGCGGTGGGCCGCATTGACTGCAAACTAGATTTTGATTTCTGCCCAGGTCAGAAGTTCGACCGTTTCAAACAGGGGTAACCCCATGATACCGCTATAACTGCCCTCAATGCGCGTAACAAACATTCCTGCCCGGCCCTGAATGCCATAGGCGCCTGCCTTGTCGAGCGCTTCACCGCTGTTTAGGTAGCGAGTGATGGTTCTTGGGGATAGCGGCGCAAACTCCACCTTGCTTGAGGAAAGGCGCTTCTCGATTCCATTCGCGGTGGTGATGGCGACGCCGCTATGAACCCAGTGGAACCGCCCGGAAAGACGCTTCAAAATTTCTTCTGCGTGGGCAAGATCACGTGGTTTGCCGATGATTTCCCCATCAAGGTCCACGACAGTGTCTGCGCCCAGCACCGGCCTTGAAATGATTTCGCGCTGGTTAAGGCTTGCAAAACCCTTGGATGACTTTTCTTCGGCCATCCGTAGCGCGAATGGGCCTGGCGCCTCATTTTCCAGGGGTACCTCCAGCACATCAGCCCGTCCCGGTGCTGTACGCAGCATCAAAACCACGAAATTCACACCGATCTGTTTTAGCAGCTCGCGGCGGCGGGGCGATTGCGAGGCAAGATAAATTCTGTTGTCGGCATGTGCCATGGCTTTTAATTAATTGTTATTCACGGTGATAAGGGTGCCCTTTTAAAATGGACACGGCCCGGTAAAGCTGTTCTGCCAGCAAAACCCTGACCAGGCCATGCGGCAGAGTCAGGCTGGATACGCCCAATAATAAATCCGAACGCGCTTTGACTGAAGCATCAAGTCCGTCAGCGCCACCGATGACAAAACATGGCTGCACCGCCTCCTGCATCCAGCGGGCGAGGTAATCTGACAATTCAATGGTGGAAAATTGCTTGCCGCGTTCGTCCAGCGCAACCAGCATGGGCTGTGATGGGAGGGAGGACAGGATGCGATCTGCTTCCAGCTTCTGGATGCGCTCGGTTGAAGCACCAGCTGCGCGTTTTTCAGGCTTGATTTCGATCAGTTCCAGCGCAGCATCGGTAGGCATTCGCTTTGCATATTCCTGGTAGCCGGCCTCGATCCAGGCAGGCATTTTGTGGCCAACTGCCAGGATGCGCAATTTCATTGCGCAGAACGTTTTACTCTGGCCTGAACGCCCGCATCCCACAGTTCCTCTAGGTTGTAGTGCGAGCGCACGGCCGGATGCATGACATGCACGACGATGTCGCCCAGGTCGACCAGAACCCACTCGCCAGTTTCTTCCCCTTCACTACCGATTATGGGCTCGCCTAGTTCCTTCATCTTGTCCCGCACGCTGCCGGCAAGCGCTTTGGTCTGCCGGGCCGAGTCTGCGCTTGCGATGATGACGCGTTCAAACATCGAGGTCAGAGGGGTGGTGTCCAGAACGGTGATGTCGCTGGCCTTGATGTCTTCGAGTGCCGCGACAACGGCAGCAGATTTTTCTTCAATGTTCATAAATAAAGGCTATTTTTTTGAATATAGTCGAGCACGGGATCTGGCAACAAATAACGTGCGCTGTGTCTCGATTGCAGGGCAGATCGAATGGCGGTGGCAGAAATGTCCAGCGGTGTCATGGGGCTGAGCAGTATGGAACCTGCTGCCGTAGTGGATATTTGTGAAGTCTGGCGGTTTTGGAATTCAAGCCGCAGTTCGTCATTCAATGCGTCGTCCTGTTCCAGCTGGTATCCCGGGCGGTGGGCCACGGCAATGTTGGCCAGTTCGAACAAGTTTCGCCATTCCTTCCAGGTGGTCAGCCCCAGGAATGCGTCCCCGCCCATCAATAGCCAGATTGGTTGTTTTGCCCCGAGTTCTGCACGCAGATCGGTGAGCGTGTCGACGGTATAGCTGGCGCGTGCCTGACGCACCTCACGGTCATCCAGTTTGAAATGCGGATTGCCGGCAATGGCGAGACGAGCCATCTCCAGGCGGTGTGCTGCGGGGGTCCTGGGTACACCGCGATGTGGTGGCTGGCCGGCCGGAATGATGCGAACCTCTGAAAGGCCCAGGGTTTGATACAACTCCTCGGCCAGGCGCAAGTGGCCGTAATGGATGGGATCGAAGGTGCCACCAAAAACGCCGATGGGGGGAGAACTCATTTCAGCCCCGTGTATGACCTTCTCCCAATACGACCCATTTTTCCGAAGTCAGTCCTTCCAGACCCACAGGGCCACGAGCGTGGATCTTGTCGGTGGAGATGCCGATTTCTGCGCCCAGGCCGTATTCAAAGCCATCGGCAAAGCGGGTGGAAGCATTGACCATGACCGATGAGGAATCCACTTCGCGCATAAAACGGCGTGCGCGACTGTAATCCTCGGTGACGATGGCATCAGTGTGCTGCGAGCCGTATTTTGCAATGTGCGCCATGGCCGCGTTGATATCGTCGACCACGCGAATGCTGATGATGGGGGCGAGGTATTCCTCGTGCCAGTCGGCCTCGGTCGCTTCTTTCATGGAAGAAACGATCCCGCGCGAGTCGGCGCAGCCGCGCATTTCCACACCTTTGGCAGCGTAGATTTCGGCGATGCGGGGCAGGAAATTCTTTGCGACCGAACGATGCACCAGCAGAGTTTCCATGGTGTTGCAGGTGCCGTAGCGGCTGGTCTTTGCGTTGTCGGCTATGCGCACAGCCTTGTCAAGTTCCGCTTTGTCGTCGATATATACGTGGCAGACGCCGTGCAGGTGCTTGATCACGGGAATGCGCGCATCGTTCATCAGGCGCTCGATCAAACCCTTGCCGCCTCTGGGTACGATGACGTCGACGTACTCGCGCATGGTGATGAGTTCACCCACGGCGGCGCGGTCGATGGTCNNAGGCCGGCGGCATCCGCCGTCACGTTGGGGCGCGCTTCATAGATGATGCCGACCACGCCGAGGGGCACGCGCATCTTGCCGACCTGGATACCGGAAGGACGGTAGTTCATGTTGCTGATGCCGCCGACAGGGTCGGGCAGGGCCGCGATCTGCTCCAGCCCTTCAGCCATGCCGGCCACGGTTTTTTCGTTCAGCGCCAGACGGTCAAGCAGGGCGGCATCGAGCCCGGCTGCCTTGGCTGCGGCTACGTCTTCTGCATTGGCAGCAAGTAGCCTGGCGGCATCGCGGCGGATGGCAGCGGCCATGCCGAGCAGGGCGGCATTCTTGGCGCGCGTTTCCGCAGCAGCAATGGCGCGGGAAGCTTCGCGGGCGGTGCGCCCGACAGTCTGCATGTAGGTTTTGATGTCCATCAGTTTTTCAAGCTCAAATTCAAAGTCAGGCGCAGCATCTCATCCCAGGGGTCGCCCCCTTCGAGCCCCTTGGCCTGACGGTCAATTTTCGATGCGTCCTTCAGGGCGCTTTCCAGCCGTGCATCGCTTACGCGCTTCAGGGCCGACTGAACCAGCGATTGACGCTTGTCCCAGATGCGGTTGGCCTTGAATGCGGCAGCCATGGGCTGACCCTGTTTCAAGGCAGATTTTAACTTGTACAGGAGGCGCAGCGTGGCACTGATTTGCCACATGATCTTCGGTACAGCCTCGCCCTCCTGTTTGAGACTGTCAAGGATGCGAGCACAGCGGCCGCTGTCGCCTCTCATCATGGCATCCTGAAGATCCGCAGCCTCGAAGCGAGAAACGTCTGTCACTGCCTGTTCTATATTGGCCAGTTCCAGTTTTCCGGTTGGCAAAAGCAGCGAAAGCTTGTCGATTTCCTGGCGCGCGGCGAGCAAGTTGCCTTCCAGCCGGTTGGCAAGGAATTCGAGCGCCTCGCGACTGGCCTGCTGGTTGTTTCTGGCCAAACGTCTGCCTATCCATGTCGGCATTTGCTCTAGAGGAATGTCACGGCTCTGGATGACGGTTCCGGTTCTCGATAGGGATTCGAACCATTTGCTCTTGGTCTGTTTCCATTCCAGGCCGGGAAGGGAAATGACTGTAACCGTGTCATCAGGCAGGTTCTCCGAATATTTTCCCAGAGCGGCACTTCCATCCACACCAGGTTTACCGCTTGGGATCCGGATTTCCACCAGCTTTTGTTGTGCGAAAAGGGAGAAGTTGTCGGCATGGCCAAAAATCACGCTCCAGTCGAATCTTCCCTGTACGGTAAAAACCGTGCGTTCGTACCCTTGCTTCAGGGCGGTTGCGCGAATGGCGTCTTCTGCTTCCAGCATGGCCAGGGGCTCGTCTCCCCAGATCACATAGAGTTGCGAAAGCCCGCGTGAGAGATGGTTGTCGATATCCTCAGGACGAATTTCCATTAGCGGGAGACGGCAAGTCGACGCATGATCTGTTGAATTGCATCATCCTGCAGGCTGCGATAGAGAAAGTTTTCTTCAGCCGTTTTTGCAAGGTATTGGTTGTCGTCGTAGGTAAAGTCCTGGGTCAGCTGAATGCTGGAGTCAGGATAGATTTCCCTGCCATCCTTGCCGGTCAGGCTGTAGTTGAGCGTGTAATTGAGCCGATACTCTCGTACCCGGCCGCCACCCGACAAGGAGAGAATCGTGCGGGTCAGATTCGCCTGCGACAGCTTCAATATCGCATCGGCGCCCTGTCCGGTTTCAGTGACAACAATACCCCGATTACGCAGGGCATCCGCTAGCTGCTTGCCTGCAGCATTATCTTTGGGCGCATCAACGTAAATGCTTTTGTAGGGGATGGCGCGGGCACCACGCAGCTGGAAACCGCAGCCAGCCAGAGGCAGGGCGCTGCTCAACAGAACAAGCTGGGCAAGGAAGGCGCGGCGCTTCATGCCACTATGTTAACCAAACGGCCGGGCACCACGATGATTTTTTTCGGGGGTGCTCCGGACAATTGTTTCTGTGCGGCGTCAGAGGCCAATGCAGCCGCTTCGATGGCGGCCTTGTCGGCGCCGGCCGGCACGCGGATGCTGCCACGTAGCTTGCCGTTGACCTGCACCATTAACTCGATTTCGTCCACCGACAATGCGGACTCATCGGCTTTGGGCCATGGCTGGTCCAAAAGGCGTGTGCCGGTCCTGAGTTCGGCCCACAGCGCTTCGCAGGCGTGCGGCACGATGGGGGAAAGCATGATGGTCACTGCTTCCAGCGCTTCATGGCGCAGGGCGGGTGTGTTGGCTTCATCAGGCAGTTTGGCGAGCGCGTTCATCAATTCCATCACCGCGGCGACTGCGGTGTTGAATTGCTTGCGGCGTCCGTAGTCGTCGGTGACCTTGGCGATGGTCTGGTGCAGTTGCCTGCGGAAATCCTTGAGCGGGGCGGACAGTTCACTTTCAGCCGTGGCAGTACTGCCACCGGCTTCGATGTGTTCAAACACAGCTTTCCACAACCGCTTCAGGAAGCGGTGTGCGCCTTCCACGCCTGCGTCCGACCACTCCAGTTGCTGGTCCGGGGGCGCAGCGAACATCATGAACAGGCGCGCAGTGTCGGCACCGTAGCTGTCGATGAGGAGTTGCGGATCGACGCCGTTGTTCTTGGACTT
>DKAU01000033.1 GCA_002450925.1 Thiobacillus sp. UBA6918
GCCTTCATCACCACCGACATGTCAGACAACCAGATTACCGCCTTCCACCCCGGCGCGATGAACCAGTCTCACCTGAACGATGCCGGCAGCGCCGCCGACATCAAGCTCGGCATCGTTTCACCGGATGGCCGTGAAGGCATGCTGACCCACTGCACACAGTTTCATGATGCCGACATTCCGTTTGTATTCGATCCGGGTCAGGGCATGCCGCTGTTCAATGGTGACGAACTGATGCAAATGGTTCGCCAATCCAGCTATGTCACGCTCAACGATTACGAAGCGCAGCTACTGCAAAGCAGGACGAGGAAAACGCTGGACGAAATCGGACGCGAAGTGGATGCCCTGATAGTCACCAAAGGCGCGGAAGGCGCCGATTTCTACCTGGATGGCAAAATGATCCACATCCCCACGGCGCCCGTCAGGGAAGTCGTCGATCCGACCGGTTGCGGCGATGCCTTTCGCGCAGGGCTGCTCTATGGCATCGCGAACGGCATGGATTGGGAGACGACCGGCAGGCTGGCCAGTCTCATGGGTGCTATAAAAATAGAGAGTCGGGGTGGCCAGAACCACGCACCCGGCCGAGCGGAGATCGATGTACGCTTCGCCGAGGCTTTCGGCTACCAACCGTAATCTGGAGATCATCATGAAAAAACTCGCCGCATTGCTGCTTTTGGCTTCTACCACTTTTGTCCTTACCGGATGCCCTGCAGGCCTTGGCAGCAAGGATTACTCCCGCGAACAGGCTCGTCAGACACAGGAAGTACAGATGGGGGTAGTTGAATCAGTCAGGACAGTGAAGATCGAGGGCACCAAAACCCCGATAGGAGCAGGTGCTGGCGCGGTAGTTGGCGGCGTTGCCGGCAGCAAGGTCGGCGGCGGCCGTGGCAGCATTATTGGTGCTACGGCTGGCGCCGTGCTGGGTGGCCTTGGCGGCGCTGCCGCGGAAGAAGCCATCACCCGACAGGATGGTCTGGAAATCACCGTCAAGCTGGATTCCGGCCGCATGATCGCCGTCACCCAGGGGGCGGATGAAGATTTCCGCGTCGGTGATCGCGTGCGGGTTCTCACGGGCGGCGGTGCAACACGCGTGACACGCTAAAGCAGCATACTGTCCAACACCAATCGCGGGAACGGGTTCCCGTGATTGTTTTTTCTTTGCCTGTTTGCCAATCAGCATGTCCTATCAAACCCTGGCCGCAATCGACCTTGGCTCCAACAGTTTCAAATTACAGATTGCCCGCGTACAGGGAGAACAACTCTATTTGCTGGACGGGCTGAAAGAAGCTGTACGGCTTGCAGCCGGCCTCGACAAAAACAAGCAGCTTGACACCGATTCTCAACGGCGTGCGCTTGATTGTCTCAGTCGTTTCAACGAACGGCTGCGCGGCCTCCCAGAGGAGGCCGTACGATGCGTAGGTACCAGTGCCATGCGGGTGGCCAAGAACGCCGACAAGTTCCTAAAGGAGGCCGAACGGGTTCTGGGTTTTCCCATCGAAATAATCTCCGGGCGAGAGGAGGCAAGACTCATTTACCTGGGCGTCGTCCATAGCCTTCCCTCTTCCTCCGGGAGGCGACTCGTCATCGACATTGGCGGCGGCTCAACGGAATGCATCATCGGAAACGGCATGGCACAGGAAAAGCGCGAAAGCCTGCTGATGGGCTGCGTGAGCTTTTCGATGCGTTTCTTCCCCGGCGGAAAAATCGAAAAATCCGCGCTCAAGGAAGCCGAACTGGAAGCGCGCCTGATCGCACAGGGCATCGAGGCAGATTTCAACCGTGATTTTTGGGACGAGGCCATTGGCTCTTCGGGAAGCATACGTGCAATAGCCGAAATTCTGGAAGAAAGCGGCTGGGGGAAGGGCATCACATCCGAGGGCCTGGCGCAACTGCGGGAGGCGATGCTAAACGCGGGCCACACGGACAAGCTGGAATTGCCGGGATTGCGCGCGGACAGGCGCCCTGTGCTGGCGGGCGGCTTTGCCATCCTTTCAGGTCTCTTCACGGAACTTGGCATCAGCCTGATGAATCCTGCCACTGGGGCGTTGCGCGAGGGTATTCTCTATGATCTTTTGGGCCGCATGTCACATCGAGACATGCGCGATGAAACCGTAACTGAGTTTGCGCGCCGTTACCACGTGGACCTCAAACAGGCCGAACGTGTCGAAGATCTGGCATTGCGCCTTTTCAACAAATGCTGGCCTGCCGAAATGGGCGATAGAGAAGAGGCCCAACAATATCTTTCCTGGGCGGCACGGCTTCACGAAATAGGCATCTCCATTGCCCACACCGGCTACCATAAACATGGCGCCTATATTCTGGAAAATGCCGACATGCCCGGGTTTTCGAAAACAGACCAATCGCGCCTGGCCTTGCTGATAAGGGCCCAGCGCGGGGCCCTCTCAAAAATCCCACAACTCTCCGATGAAGCCGGCCAGCCCCCCTCGGAAACTGACCAGCCACTCATCTGGCTGTTGCGCAACGCAGTCATGCTCAATCGCAACCGCGCTGACAATGACCTGCCAAACCTCGACGCAAAAATCTCATCCAAAGGCTACAAACTGACACTGGCCCAGGAATGGCTGGAAAAGAACCCGCTTACCCTGCGCGCCCTGGAAGAAGAGCATCGGGCTTGGAAATCCATCGGCGTACGCAGCCAGCACAACTGATCAAACAGCCGCCTCGGCCGCTGCGTTTTCGATTTCGGATTGATACGAAATGTGCAGATGACTAATGAACTGCTCGGTTGCAGCGCGCCAGGAATATTTTTCCGCATGCGTTCGGGCTGTGGCACGGTCAACATTCAGAGCTTCCATGCAGGCTGTGCGGAGATCATCATTCATCACGCCCGCTTTCGAATCAACAAGCACATCAATTGGCCCGGTAACCGGGTAGGCCGCCACCGGCAACCCGCAGGCCATGGCTTCCAGCAGAACCAGACCGAACGTATCGGTTTTGCTGGGAAAAACAAAAACATCAGCGGACGCATAAACCTCGGCAAGCTCCTGCTGATTGAGCACCCCCAGATAATTGACTTCAGGAAACTTCTCGCGCAATCCGGCCAAGGCCGGTCCGTCACCGGCAACCCACTTTGAACCCGGCAGATCCAGTTCAAGAAAGGCTTCAACATTCTTCTCGACCGCCACACGTCCGACATACAGGAAAATAGGGTGCGCCGTATTCAGGCGTTTGACTCCCTGTGGAGCAAATACCTCAAGATCCACTCCGCGTGACCACAAAACCACATTCTTGAACCCGTTTGCCTCAAGATCGGCTTTGACCTTTGGCGTGGGGGCCATCACCGCCCTTGCCGGCCCATGGAACCAGCGCAAGAAGGTGTACGTCCACGACAACGGAATCCCGAAACGCGCCTTAACGTACTCGGGGAAGCGGGTGTGATAAGCCGTGGTGTAGAGCAAGCCATTTTTCAGGGCGTAGCGCCGCGCAGCCAGACCCAGCGGTCCTTCGGTTGCGATATGAAGCGCATTAGGGGCGTATTCCCGGATGCGCTTCTCCACGGCTTTGCCCGCCAGTAACGACAACTTTATTTCCGGATAAGTCGGACAGGGCAAAGTACGGAATTCCAGCGGTGACAGGACGTCGACTTCGTATCCCATATTCACCAATTCCCGGCGAGTAGTCTTGAGCGTGCGTACCACGCCATTGACTTGCGGTTGCCAGGCGTCAGTCACAATCATGATCTTCACGTTTTCTTCCTCTTTGTTTTTCATTCAGGCCACCTTCGCCGATTTGCGCTGCTTCTTCTCCGGCGCATCCAGGCAGTTTGTCCAGAAAACCAGCTCCAGTTGACCGTCATGCGTTTCCACCAGGGCTGACATGCTCTCCACCCAGTCTCCGTCATTGCAGTAGAGCAGTCCGTCAATTTCCCTTATTTCGGCCTTGTGTATGTGCCCGCACACCACCCCATCACATTGCCGCCGCTTTGCCTCTTCAGTCATGACGCGCTCGAACGCGGTAATGAAACTGATCGCATTCTTGACCTTGTGCTTGAGGTATTGGGAAAGTGACCAGTAGGAAAACCCGAAATGGGTGCGTATCCGGTTGAGCCACCGGTTCAGCACCAGCGCCATCGTGTAGAGCGAATCGCCAAGATAGGCCAGCCAACGTGCGTACTTCATGACGCTGTCGAACATATCGCCATGCGTCACCAGCAATTTTTTCCCCTTGGCTGTGAGATGCACGACTTCATCATTCACCTCAATCTCGCCAAATGTCAGACCGATGAACTGCCTAACCATGGAATCGTGGTTGCCCGGCACATACACGACATGGGTGCCTTTGCGCGCCTTGCGCAGCAGCTTCTGCACGACGTCGTTATGCTGTTGCGGCCAGTACCACCCCTTGCGCAACTGCCAGCCATCCAGAATGTCGCCGACCAGATAGAGAATGTCCGAGTCGTTGTGTTTGAGAAAATCCAGCAGATACGCGACCTGGCAACCGGGTGTGCCAAGATGGATGTCGGATAGCCAGATGGTTCGATAGTGTCTTTTCTTTTCAGGGGGCGGATCGGATCCGGGGTCATGCTGATGGAAGGGAAGACCAGGCACGACCGGCCTGTCAGTGAGCGGAACAGTGGAAAAATCGGGGGAACGGAGCAGGCCTAGAACACGATTCAACATGGCGCTATGAAGCCACAGCCATGTGACAGCCACGTGTCTGCAATATGAAGCTTATTTTTCGGTCAGGGCGATCTGGGACAGCAAAGCTGACTGGGCGCAATAAGGCTTCGCACGCCTTGGCTTGAGATGGCGATAGCTGCCATCGGCCTTCATTTCCCATGCCTGAAGGTTGTCCTTGAGATAGGGTTTTAAGCCTTCGTTGATCACGCGTTTTTTGAGCTTGGGACTCAACACCGGGAAGCAGGTTTCAATGCGACGAAAGAAATTCCGGTCCATCCAGTCCGCGCTGGACAAATAGACTTCTTCATCCCCAAGATTGCGGAAATAAAAAATGCGTGAATGTTCAAGGAATCGTCCAACCACCGAACGAACGCGAATATTGTCCGACAACCCGGGCACCCCGGGACGCAAGGCGCACACTCCGCGAACAATGAGGTCAACCTTGACGCCCGCCTGCGATGCCTCATAGAGCGCAGCGATCACCTTGGGTTCAAGCAGGGCATTCATCTTGGCGATGATGGCTGCGGGATGTCCGGCCTTGGCGGCTACGGTCTCCCGCTCGATCGCTTGCAGTATTTCCGGATGCAGGGTGAAGGGGGACTGGAGAATTTTTTGCAACTTCCCGGCACGCCCCAGTCCGGTCAATTGCATGAAAATCTGGTTCACATCAGCGGTAATGGTTTCATCGGCGGTCATCAAGCCGAAGTCTGTATACAGCCTTGCAGTTCTCGGATGGTAGTTGCCGGTCCCCAAGTGGGCATAACGTCTCAGCATGCCATCTTCCCGCCGTGTAACCAGGGCAAGCTTGGCATGGGTCTTGTAGCCTACGACGCCGTACACCACATGCGCCCCCGCCTCTTCCAGCTTGGCCGCCCAGTTGATGTTGGCCTCTTCGTCAAAACGGGCCATCAGCTCAACCACGACCGTCACCTCCTTGCCGCTTTGCGCAGCGCGTATCAGGGCCTGCATCAATTGTGAATCGGTACCGGTTCGATAGACCGTCTGCCGAATGGCGGCCACCTGCGGATCACAGGCAGCCTGCTCGATAAAATCGATGACGGGCTGGAAAGATTCGTACGGGTGGTGCAACAGCAGGTCTCCCTTGCGGACAAGGTCAAAAATGTTTTCTGCCTTGGCGATACGGGCCGGCAGGGCTGGTACAAAAGGCTGGAACTTGAGGTCAGGCCGATCAACCCAGTCAGGCACCTGCATGAGCCGTACAAGATTGACCGGGCCATGCACCTGATAAAGGTCGTCGTGTTTCAAGCCAAACTGGCCAAGCAGAAATTCGCTCATGTTGGCAGAACAGTTATCCGCCACTTCAAGACGTACCGCCGCCCCATAATGACGATGTGGCAATTCGCCCTGCAGGGACTGGCGCAGGTTCTTGGTCTCTTCGTCGTCCACAAACAGGTCGGAGTTCCGGGTCACGCGGAACTGGTAGCAGCCTTCCACTGACATGCCCGTGAAAAGTTCCCCAACATGGGCATGCAAAATGGACGACAGAAACACGAATCCGTATTCGCACCCGGCAATTTCTGCCGGCAAACGGATGACCCGTGGCAATGCCCGAGGCGCCTGGACAACCGCAGCGCCGGAATTCCGCCCAAAAGCATCCTTGCCTTTCAATTCGACGGCAAAGTTCAGGCTCTTGTTGAGTACGCGCGGGAAAGGGTGTGCAGGATCCAACCCGATCGGGGTGAGTACCGGCATCATTTCGCGAAAGAAATATTCGCGCACCCACGCAGCCTGCTGCTCACTCCATTGCGTTCGCCGGATGAATCGAATGCCTTCCTGGGCGAGGGCCGGCAGGATGCTTTTGTTCAACAATTCATACTGCCTGGATACCAGGCCATGCGCCCTTTTCTGGATTTCATTCAAGACCTGCCTTGGCGTGAGCCCATCCGGAGTCGGCGTTGATACACCGGCCTTGATGTGCTCCTTCAGTCCGGCAACACGCACTTCGAAAAATTCATCCATATTGCTGGATACAATGCACAAGAAGCGCAGACTCTCAAGCAAGGGTGTATCAGGATCCTCGGCCTGGGCCAAAACTCGCCGCTGGAATTCAAGAATGCCAAGTTCGCGATTGAGAAAAAGATCCGGCAGGGGCAAATTCATGGTTGACCACTTCGGTTGCGGCTTATCAAAATATCCATTCGATCCTAGCAAAAGGCGGGCTTTGCATCTATCGCGCGCCCATTACAGCGCCCAAGGAGAAGAAAATGGACCTGATATTGTGGCGGCACGCCGAAGCCGAGGAAAGCATTGAGGACCTGACGCGCAGGCTTACACCCAAGGGGCGAAAGCAAGCGGTGAAAATGGCAGGGTGGCTGAATGCGCGAATTCCAGAAACCAGCCGGATTATTGTCAGCCCCGCGGTTCGGGCCCGGGAAACCGCCGAAGCCCTCGACCGGAGGTTCGATACGATTCCTGCACTTGCGCCCGGAGCCAGTGTGGAGTCGATGCTGAAAATGGCTTGCTGGCCGGGATACGATGAAGAGTGCACCCTCATTGTTGGCCACCAGCCCGACCTGGGAACCCTGGCCGCTTTTTTGCTTGGCGCTGACGGCTCGTTTTCAATCAAGAAGGGCGGAATATGGTGGCTCAACAGCCGTACACGAGACGGATTCAACGAGGTCGTCTTGCGGGCGGTGCTGGCACCCGAAATGGCCTGATGATACAAGCCCTCATGCGGCTTCCCTGAGTTGTTTCCGGTAGTGGTTGAGATCGGCAATGGTTTCGAATTTCCGGTCGAACAGGCTTGAGAGATTTCGCAGAATGCCACCCACGACCCGGCTTTCGCAGTCCCTGTCGAAAACAATCTGCTCATCCAGCCAGCGCTCCAGCCATTCCGGATCCGGCAATCGGCTCTGAACCGTATCATTCGGGAACAGCGCCTGATTGACATGCAGGTTGGTAGGATGAAGCGGTTTGCCGCTGCGCCCGGAACTCGCCATCAACACCCCGATCTTGCTGAAGGCTTTTTGTGCCTCGGCACCTTCGCGCTCGATGGCGCGGCGCATGAATTTCAGATAGGCGCCCCCATGCCGTGCTTCGTCACGGGATAGCAGTCCGTAAATATGCTTGATGACGGGTTCAGTGTGCCACTCCGCCGCACGGCGATACCACTGTGTCAGGCGGACCTCACCGCAGAAGTGAAGCATGAGGGTTTCCAGTGGCGGTGCCGAATCGAATTCGAAACGCACTGCATGAAGCTCCTCCTCCGTTGGAACCAGCTCGGGGCGAAATCGCTGCAAATACTCCATCAACACCAGCGCGTGCTTCTGTTCCTCGTAGAACCATACGGACATGAATGCAGCGAAGTCGCTGTCATGACGAAAATCACGCATGAACATTTCCGTCGCAGGCAGGGCTGCCCATTCGGTAATTGCATTGAGCTTGATGGTCAGTGCCTGCTCATCAGTCAGCAGGCCATCGTCGAACCGATCCCACGGAACATCCTCGGCCATGTTCCAGCGCGCTGATTCCAATGACTTGAAAAGTTCCGGATAAAGCAAAGCGATTCCCCTTGATACGGTTTTGGCGATCTTATGTGGGAACTGTGACAGTTAGAAGACAGGCGCATCGTTCATGATTCCATCATCAGGCTGACACATTGGTGTCACCTGAGTCCAATAGGCTTCCCCGCAAATATTATTTGAAGGGAATCACCCATGCTTGAATCCGCCATTCGCAAATCAACCGGCCATCACGGCCGTTTCAAGGTATTTCTTGCCGTAGATGACGTGGAAATCGCAGAAGCCCAACAATTGCGATACAAGGTGTTCGCCAATGAAATGGGGGCAAATCTTCCTACAGCACACCTCGGGATGGATATCGACCCGTACGACAAGCTCTGTGACCACCTGCTGGTCAGGGATACGGCCACCGGGGAAGTCGTTGGCACCTACCGCATCCTGCCACCCAGTTCTGCCGAAAAGGCGGGCTATTATTCCGAACATGAATTCGACCTGACCCGCTTCCATTTTTTGCGGCCACGCATGGCAGAACTGGGGCGCTCATGCGTCCACCCGGAATACAGAAGCGGTTCGGTAATTGCACTATTGTGGATGGGACTTGCCGATTACATGACCCGCCAGGGCCATGACTATGTAGTGGGCTGCGCCAGCATCAGCATGGCGGATGGCGGACACCTGGCCGCCAGTGTCTATCGGCATATCCGCCAGAAACACATGAGCCCGGTTGAATGGCGCGCGTTCCCACGCAACCCTCTGCCGCTTGAGTCACTCGACAACGGCACACCCGGCTTGCCGCCTCCCCTCATCAAGGGTTACCTGCGTGTGGGCGCCATGGTTTGCGGTGAGCCGGCATGGGATCCGGATTTCAATACTGCAGACCTGCTGATGCTGTTGCCGATGAACCAGATCAACCACAACTATATGCGCCATTTCGTGGAGAAACGCGCTTAGCCAACTTTTGCAGTCTTACAATAGGCGCATGTTTATTTTCATGCGCCGCATCTTCCGCCTGGTCAGGTTGGCAGTCCATTTTGCCTGGGGGCTTTTCCAGGCCAGTCTGTTATTCGGCCTTTACGATGCATCGACTCGCGACCGGATCATCTCGCTCTGGTCGGCAAAACTTCTGAAAATCCTTGGCGTCAGGCTGGTCTCCGGCATGCCCCCAGAATTCACCCACGGCGCCTTGCTGGTGGCCAACCACGTTTCCTGGCTGGACGTGTTTGTCATCCTTGCCGCAAAGCGGGTGCATTTCGTTTCCAAGCATGAAATCCGTTCCTGGCCGATTGCCGGCTGGCTGGCATGGCGGGCGGGCACATTGTTCATCCAGCGCGCCCGCAAGGCCGACACCGCACGCATCAACCAGGAAATGCATGGACTCCTGCAGGATGGCGCATGGGTAGCCGTTTTCCCGGAAGGCACCTCGACAGATGGACGAAAACTCTTGCGTTTCCTCCCCTCTCTCTTCCAGCCCGCCGTCACCGAAAGCCTCCCTGTCGTACCCGCATGTCTGCAATATCAGACCCCGGATGGGCGTTACACGGAAGCGGCAGCCTACATCGACAACGTCTCTTTCGGGAAATGTTTGTGGCGCATCGTGGGAGAAAGGGAAATCATCGTCCGTCTTGCGTTTGCCGCCCCAATCAGAGGCTCCAGCCGCAGGGAACTGGCCGAAGCCGCCTACAGCGAAATCGCTACTTGTTTGGGCTTCGAATCGACGGACAGTCCACCTGGAACACCTGGCGATCCTCCAGCCGCAATGCAGTAAGCTTGCCGCCCCACAGGCAGCCGGTATCCAGCGCAAGAATGTCATCGCGCAGATACAACCCCAGCGCCGACCAGTGTCCGGTCAGGATCGGCACACCCGCCGTCTTTCTGCCCGGTACGTCAAACCATGGCACAAAAGGAGGCGGCGCACTGCCCAGCCGGCCCTTGTGGTGGAATTCCATCTCGCCGTCAGGCCGGCAAAAACGCATGCGGGTAAAAATATTGGTGATGACGCGCAAGCGATCAGCGCCGGTCAGGTCATCCGACCACTGTGCGGGCACGGACCCATACATGTGCGCAAACACCCACTCGTAATCCGGGCCATGCAAGGCTGCCTCCAGTTCCTGTGCGTGGAATAGTGTTTCTTCCAGCGTCCAGCCTGCCCATACCCCTGCGTGCGCCATCAGCACCCCGTGCTCGAAATGCGCAATCTTTCGGTGCAGCAGCCACCGCATGAGTTCGTCGCAATCCGGCGCCTCCAGAATGGGGGCAAGCGTATCGGCATGATGAAACTCGCGATGGCCGGCCCATACGCCCAGCAAATGCAAGTCATGGTTGCCAAGCACGACGACTGCGCGATCGCCCAGATCGCGCACGAAGCGCAGGGTCTGCAGCGATTCCGGACCACGATTGACCAGGTCCCCCACAAACCAGAGCCTGTCCTCGTTCGCAGTGAACTTGCAGGTTTCCAGCAATTTTTGCAAGGAAGCAAAGCAGCCTTGCACATCGCCAATTACATACGTTGCCAACTTCATCCTTCCGTTTTGGTTTTCATCTCAATGATACAATCCCTACCTGATTTCCTGGTTGCATCCCATGCTGTCGCATCTCAATCCCCCCCAGCGCGAAGCCGCGAAATATCTGGATGGCCCGCTGCTGGTGCTGGCAGGCGCAGGCTCCGGCAAGACTCGCGTCATCACCCACAAGATCGCCTATCTCATCCGCGAATGCGGCTACAAACCCGGCAGCATCGCCGCCATCACCTTCACCAACAAGGCGGCGAAGGAAATGCAGGAGCGCGCGAACAAATTGCTGGAGGGAAAGGACAGCAAGGGGCTCATCGTCACCACGTTCCACTCCCTGGGCTTGCGCATCCTGCGCGAGGAGGCGGCAGAAGTCGGGCTAAAGCCCCGCTTTTCCATTCTCGACAGCGCCGATGCCACCCAGATCATTTCCGAGATACTCAAAACCACCGACAAGCAACTGATCCGCCAGGCTTCCACGCAAATATCCCTGTGGAAAAACGCCTTGCTATCGCCTGCCGCCGCCTTGCAGGTCGCGAGTAACGACCACGAGCACACATGGGCCAAGCTGTACGACCGCTACGATGCCACCCTGCGGGCCTACCAGGCTGTAGACTTTGACGACCTCATTCGCCTGCCGGCTGGATTGTTCTCGCAACAGACAGAAATCCGCGACAAGTGGCAGAATCGTCTGCGGCATGTACTGGTTGACGAATATCAGGACACCAATGCCGCACAATATCAATTGCTGAAACTGCTGACCGGGCCGCGTGCGAGCTTCACCGCTGTGGGCGACGATGACCAGGCCATCTACGGTTGGCGCGGTGCATCCGCAGACAACCTGGCCGCATTGAAGGAAGACTATCCGCAGTTGCATGTGGTCAAGCTGGAGCAGAACTACCGTTCTACCGTGCGTATTCTGAAGGCCGCCAACAGCCTGATCTCCAACAACCCAAAGTTGTTCGAGAAAAAACTGTGGAGCGATCTCGGCGTGGGCGACAACATCCAGGTGGCCGCATGCAAGGACGATGCACAGGAAGCCGAAACCGTGGTCATGCGCATGCTGGCGCACAAGATGCAAAACCGCGCGCGTTTTCGCGACTACGCCATACTCTATCGCGGCAATCATCAGGCACGCTTGTTCGAACAGGCACTGCGAAACGAACACATTCCCTACAAACTTTCAGGCGGCCAGTCCTTCTTCGACAAGGCAGAGGTCAAGGACATCACTTCCTATCTGCGCCTGATTGCCAACGCCGATGACGACCCTGCTTTCATTCGCGCGGTAACCACGCCCAAGCGGGGCATCGGTGCCGCCACGCTGGAAGCCTTGGGCTCCGTGGCTGCTGATCTGCACGTCAGCCTGTTCGAAGCCGTGTTCACCAGTGCAGCAGAGGCACGATTAAGCGCACGGCAACTGGAACCGCTGCGTGAGTTTTGCGAATTCATCAACCGTATTTCCTTCCGCGCCGAGAAGGAACCCGCTGATCAGGTGCTCGATGACCTGATGTCAGCCATCGGCTACGAGGCATGGTTGTACGACAACGACGAACCACGGGCCGCCGAAACCCGCTGGAACAATGTGCAGGATTTTTTGCGTTGGCTAAAAACCCGCGGCGAAGAAGACGGCAAGAACCTGCTGGAGCTCACCCAGATGGTCGCGCTAATCACCTTGCTCGAAGAGCGCGAGGATGAGGAAGCCGATCTGGTCAAGCTTTCCACGCTGCATGCCGCCAAAGGCCTTGAATATGACCATGTGTTTCTGGTGGGGGTGGAAGAAGGCACACTGCCTCACCGAGAAGCCGCCGATGAAGGCCGAATGGAGGAAGAACGTCGGCTGATGTATGTCGGGATCACCCGTGCGCGCAAATCGCTGACCCTAACCTATTGCGAGCGCAGAAAACGCGCCGGCGAATGGATGGGCTGCGAGCCCAGCCGTTTCATCGCCGAAATGGGATCCGACATCCAGCTCCCGGGCAAGCCGGATACCGTTGAATCACGCCAGGCTGGGAGCGACAGGCTGGCGGCCTTGAAATCCATGCTGGCATCAGGCTAATTTCATTTTTGTTGGTACAAGTATTGCGTGTCCTTCTGGATTTATAAATTCCAAAGGAAACCCCATGCAGTCCCCCATCCAGACTTACCTGGAAAAACTCCATAGCGAGCTCGCAGACCTGCATGACGGCGAACTCGCGAGTTATATTCCCGAACTGACCAAGGCCGACCCGGACTGGTTCGGCATTTGCCTTGTCACCGCGGATGGCATGGCCTATTGCACAGGGGACGCCGACCAGAGTTTCACCATTCAGTCCATTTCAAAACCGTTCATCTACGGTACTGCCCTGGCCGATCGCGGGCAGGATTTCGTATCCCGCCGGGTCGGCGTGGAGCCCAGTGGGGACGCCT
Organism: Thiobacillus sp. UBA6918; assembly: GCA_002450925.1. Classification (GTDB taxonomy): domain Bacteria; phylum Pseudomonadota; class Gammaproteobacteria; order Burkholderiales; family Thiobacillaceae; genus UBA6918. The sequence continues at coordinate 13,033 of DKAU01000033.1, forward strand.
TCAATTCCATCAGCCTCGATCCCAAAACTGGTGCGCCGCGCAATCCCATGATCAATGCTGGTGCAATCGCATCAACCAGTCTTGTTTCCGGGACGGCAGCCGAAGATCAATGGGCACGCATCGAAGATGCCATGTCCGCTTTCATCGGAAAAAGAATACGCCTGGATGAGGATGTGTATCGTTCAGAAAGCGCAACTGGTTTTCGCAATCGCGCCATTGCCTGGATGCTGAAAAACTTCGGGATCATTGATGGCGACCCAATGGCATCCCTGGAAAACTACTTCCGTCAGTGCTCCATCCTTGTCAGTTGCCGCGACCTGGCCTACATGGCCGCCACCCTCGCGAATGGGGGAGTGCATCCGGTGAGTGGCGTACGCGCCCTGCCCGGAGAACATGTCGAACGCGTGCTCAGCGTCATGGCAACCTGCGGCATGTATGACTACGCCGGAAGCTGGCTATACGAGGTCGGTATGCCAGCCAAGAGTGGTGTAGGCGGTGGGATCATCGCGGTCCTGCCGGGTCGCTTTGGAATCGGCATCTTTTCTCCGAAGCTGGATAGCAAGGGAAACAGCGTACGAGGCATTGAAGCCTGCAAACGCTTGTCCAGGGATTTTGGTTTACACGCATTCACCCGAACCAGCCAACCCGCTACTGCGTTAAGCAGGATCTACACCGGTGCCGATGCACCTTCCAGGCGCCAGCCTTCCGCAGAATTGCAGGCGCATCTCAACCAGCATGCCGATCGCATCAAATATCTCAGCCTGCATGGCTATCTTGGCGTGGACGGCATGGAGTACATCATCCGGAAAATGCGCGACCTGGCGCCGGAAAGTCACAGCTTCATCCTCGACATGCACCAGGTGACCGGAATTTCCTTAAGCGCTGCACGACTGCTGAATGAAGCGCGCATCAGCTTTGGCCAGGAAAACGTCGCCGTGGTGTTTTCCAGAATCCACAGTCACCCTGAATTGCTGGCCCCTCTGCGCAAAACAGCAAAGAGGGATGACCATGGGTTTCTAAGTTTCGAGGACAACGATCTCGCCGTGGAATGGTGTGAAAACCGGCTCTTCTGCGAAGTTCCCAAGACTCCGCAGTTCTCACGGTCTTTATCCGACTCGCCCCTGTTTGAAGGGATGCCTTCCGATCTTGTCTCCGAGGTTGAGGCAATTTCGTATTCCCGCTCCTTCGCGCCAGGGGAATGGATACTTGTAACAGGTCAACCTGCTGACGGCCAGGTTTTCTTCATCGAATCCGGACACGTCAGTATTTTGGTTCCCCTGGAAGACGGCGCACATCAGCGCATTGCTTCCTTGGGCTCCGGGATGAATTTCGGAGAGATGGTGCTGCTCGGCCAAACTAAACGCACCGCTTCGGTATTCGCCGACACCGAGGTTCATTGCCGGATACTTGAGATCAGGGAAATCAACCGGCTTTCGGAAGAAGCTCCCCTGCTGAAAATTGCCCTGCTGGAGAATCTGGCCAGAGACATGGCCTCCAAACTTCGCCGCGCCACACAATGGATTTCCGCTTTGGCCTGAAAACAAAAAAGCCGCAGAATCCTGCGGCTTTTTTCTATTGCGGTTGCTACGATTACTTCTTGTCTGCAGCAGGTTCAGCCGCCTTGAAACTGGCGCCTGCGGAATTAGCCATGTAAGCCACGGTGCGAGCTACCTCAAGGTCCGTCAAATCCGGATCGCCGCCGCGTGGAGGCATCTTGCGGATGCCATTGGTGGCATTCTCGATCAGCTTACCAAAACCCTGGGCAATACGCGGAGCCCAGTCAGCCTTGTTGTTCATCTTGGGTGCTCCAAGCGCGCCCGAGCTGTGACATGAGGTACAAGTTTCATTGAAGACCTCCTCGCCGGAACGCTCAACTACTGGCGCGTTGGGGTCGCGTGCCGCGAGCTTGGCTGCAGGTGCAATGTTTTTGAGAACAGCCTTCTCGGCTATCTCGGGCTTGTCCTCATCCACCTGACCACTCTGGATGCTGTTGACCAGAAAAAGAATCAGCACAATGGCTATCAACGGAGCCACCAGCCCGAGTACAACTGAAACCAGCACTTCCTGGGGCGTGGCTTTGGTCATTTTGGCATCGGAGTCAGCCATGTTCTGTCCTTAAAGAAAGATTGCAAAGCCTGAATTATAAGGAAAGCCGGGGACTCGGGAAACCTCGGCGTAACTGGACGGGGCATGGCAAAAAGGCTAAGCTTCGGCCTCCCGCGCCCGTAGCTCAGCTGGATAGAGTACTGCCCTCCGAAGGCAGGGGTCGTGCGTTCGAATCGCGCCGGGCGCGCCAGATTGCCTATCCTGCACAAGGCTTCCCTTGCGGAATCAATTGCAGTTCAGTTCCGGCGCCAGCAAGGGCGCTAAGCGGCGACTTGCTCGCCTTCTTCTGTGGGTTCAACCTGTTTGATGCGGAATCCGGTAAATGCCGCAAAAACTCCTGTCAGGACCAAAAGCGGAAGTACGATACGCAGTACCGCCAAAGCTTGGGATTGCTGGCCCTCCCAGGTTTCGCTCATTTTCTCGGTGTTCTCCCCGGCAATTCGGGCAATCCTGTCAGCCGGCTGCACCGCCCGGATTGACACTACATTTAGCTTGAACAGGGCTTCTCTTGCGAGATCCCAGTTCTTGTCAGGACGCGCCAGCGCGCTTTCTAGTTCAAGTCTTAGCCCTTCGATTTCCTGGAGGGCGGATTTCAGGTCCCCGACTGCCGTGGCATCACCAGTTTCAAGCTTTTCCAGCGCAGCCATTTCCTTGTCAATGGCCTCTTTCTGCTGCAATACCTTTCCTTGGTAATCCTGATATTCAAGTACGGTTGAATAGTATTCATTAATGGTCAGCTGGTATCCATAGACCAAAGATTTAATGGATTGCGCAATGCGATAGGTTTGGAGGGTTGATACACGGGCCTGTGCCGCTGACATGTCCGCCTTGTAGACATGTTCGCTGGCCGAATAGACAAGCCCTGCCGCAACCAGCACGGCTCCCGCAACAATGAACGACCCCGAGCGAGCTCCCAATTTCATGACGTGTCCCTTTCTTTTTGATATCGAAAAGGTTAGTCGACAAAGAAAAGGGCGCCTTACAGCAAAACAGCCAAAGCAGGACCGGCATTGTCCATATGCTTCCATTCACCTCGACTTTATGGTGCAATCAATACTTTAGTAATTTACTCAGGAATTGGCATGTCCGGACTTTCCCCCAGTACCCCCATCCCCACAGAAATCAAACTGCACAAGGCCTCCAAAAAGCTGGAGATTGCCTTCAGTGACGGTGCCAGTTTTGAATTGCCTTTTGAATATCTGCGTGTGTATTCCCCCTCTGCCGAAGTTCGCGGCCACGGCCCAGGACAGGAAGTGCTGCAGGTAGGCAAACAACACGTCGACATTGAGCGCATAGAGCCGGTGGGCCAATATGCGGTGGTGCTGGAGTTCTCAGACAAGCACAACTCGGGGATCTATTCCTGGGACTACTTATATGATCTGGGCGCCAACTACAAGGCCAAGTGGGAAGATTACCTAAGCCGCATGGAAGCGGCAGGGGCGTCACGGGAGCCTGCCGATCACAAATACAAGGCATGAGGATAGGCCCGGCTGTTGAGGGTGCAATTGCGGCCGCAACAGCCACTAAGAATTTCAAGATCGACTCCGCTCGCCCCATGGGTGGAGGCTGCATCAATCAGGCCTGGTCCCTGGAAGGCAACGGCCAACGCTATTTCGTCAAGACCAACAGCGCCCAACTTTCGGACATGTTCGAGGCTGAGGCGGACGGTTTGAAAGAACTGGAGTCCGCCCATGCCTTGCGCGTACCCCACCCTGTAACTACCGGCACGGCCCAAGGGGAAGCTTTTCTGGTGCTGGAATTCATTGAAATGGGCGGCCAAGGTGATCCCACCCGCATGGGGCAGGCGCTTGCTGAGCAACACCGCAAAACCGCGGGGCGATTTGGCTGGTCTCGCGACAACACCATAGGCAGCACCCCACAGCACAACCCCTGGACGGCCGACTGGGTAGATTTTCTCAGAACGCAACGTTTGGGATTTCAGTTGCAACTGGCAAAAAAGAACGGGCTTGGTACGAAAATATCAAGCCTTGGCGAGCGCCTGTTGTTGAGACTAAGCGACTTTTTCAGCGCTTATCACCCCCTCCCTTCGCTGCTCCATGGCGACCTTTGGGGAGGGAATGCCGCATTCAACAATTCCGGCGAACCGGTTGTATTTGACCCAGCGGTTTATTATGGCGACCGAGAAACAGACATCGCCATGACTGAACTGTTCGGCGGCTTTGGACCCGGGTTTTATGCGGCTTACAGCGAAGTCTGGCAACTTGATCCGGGATATAAAACTCGCAAAACACTTTACAACCTTTATCACATTTTGAATCACGCCAACCTCTTCGGCGGCGGCTATATTGCACAGGCCGAAACCATGATTCAGCGTCTGTTATCCGAAGTCAAATAAGCCCGAATTCCTTGTTGTACCGCTATTAAAGAAACATCCAACTTGGCCGTTATCCCCCTTGCGTAAACCGGCTCTTGCCGGAAAAACCAAATAAATTGCGGAGAGAGAAGTGGCAGAGGCTGATGCGCTGAAAGGTGTCAAAGTGATGGTCATCGACGATAGCAACACCATCCGTCGCAGCGCCGAAATCTTCCTGAACCAGGCTGGCTGTGAAGTCATCCTTGCACAGGATGGTTTTGAGGCCCTGTCCAAAATTACCGACCACCAGCCTGATGTGGTCTTTGTCGACATCATGATGCCGCGTTTGGACGGGTATCAGACATGCTCGCTGATTAAGCGCAATGCGCGCTACCGGACAACGCCGGTAATCATGCTCTCTTCCAAGGATGGTTTGTTCGACCGTGCACGTGGGCGCATGGTCGGGTCGGATGAATATCTGACCAAACCTTTTACCAAGGATACGCTGCTCAAGGCCGTGCGCGACCACGCCAGAACAGCGTGATTTTTTTCTGGAGCCAATCATGACAATCAGCCGCATTTTAGTAGTAGACGACTCTCCAACAGAGCGCTTTTTCATTTCTGACCTGCTGGTCAAGAACGGTTTTCTGGTCAGCATGGCTGAAAGCGGCGAAGATGGTATCGCCCAGGCCAAGCAAACACAGCCGGACCTCATCATCATGGACGTCATCATGCCGGGCATGAACGGCTATCAGGCCACCCGCGCGCTTTCCAAGGACGAGGCCACCAAGAATATTCCGATCATCATCTGCACGACCAAGGACCAGGAGACTGACCGGGTTTGGGGAATGCGCCAAGGCGCCAAGGCCTACCTGGTCAAGCCCATCAATCCTGATGAACTGATCAAACAGATCCGCGCCCTGGGTTAATCTGACAGAGACATTGCATGTCGCGAAAATTCAACCTCCGCCAATTCCAGACTGACCTGTCCAAGCGCATGCAGGCGGCAGCCCTGGCACCTGCACAGGCTTCCCGTCTGGGGTTTCAGGCAGCAGGGGCCAACTGGCTGGTGCCGTTGGACGATATTGACGAGGTGATGCCGCTTCCTGAAATTGTTGTCACGCCAGGAACAAAGCGCTGGTTTCGAGGCATGACGAACATCCGCGGCAATCTTTATGCCGTTACCGATCTGAGCGATTTCCTGACTGGGAACCCGACCGTCGAATCCGGTGATACCCGCTTGTTGCTGGTTCATCGCAAACACGACGTGAATTCGGCGCTGATTGTCCAGCGCTCACTCGGGCTGAAACAGGTCGGGCAATTTGAAGCATCCCCAGAAAAGCCGCAATGGGATTGCGGCGCAATGAGTTACCAGGAGTCCGGTGGCACAACCTGGCTTGAAATAGATATTCCCCGATTGCTCGCCGATACGGCGTTCTTGTCAGTAGAAGCACAATAACTTGATTTAGTGGAGAAAACCCATGTCTACGGCTAACCCGATCACCAAACTCAAAGGCCTTGCTGGGCGAATGTCCAGCTCCGTCAAAGGCATTTCTTTAGGTGATCAAACCACGTTGATCATGCAAAATCTGCGGAAAATCGCAGACCGTCCAGCCGGGAAAGTGCCCCTGGTAGGACATCTGCCGATTGAAAAGCAGTATCTCTACATTGGNNGGCAAGCTGACCATGCTTTCGCAACGCCTGCCTCTGACTGCACAGCAGGCCGCACTGGGCAACGCGGATGCGTTTGGCAAGTTGAAAGACGCTCGACAGACATTCCAGACAACCCTCACCGGTCTGGTTGACGGTGACAGCGATGTGCCGGCCTCCCCTCTCCTCATTCAGGGCGACCTGAAAAAGCTGGGCGAGAAATGGAAAGTCGCTTCCGAGCAGGCAGCCTCGATCCTTAGCCAGGAAAAGACCCTGGTGGCACTGGGCGAAAATATCCGCAGTATCAACCTGGTAAACGTTGACCTTCTCGAGCTAACCGAGCAACTCGTTTCAATTCTGAATCAGGTCGGCCTGACCCGCGAAGCGGCGCTCGCCAGCGAACAGGCCATGTTGACCCAGCGCATGGCCAAGAACGCCAACGCGCTGCTGGCATCAGACGTGATTGACCCTCGTATTGCACTGCAACTTCAGAAGGACGTGACCTCTTACCGGGACACGCTCTACGGCATGAAAGACGGCAGCACCGTTGTCACCGCCATCAACAACCCGCAGGCTCGCGCTCAACTGCTCGACATGGTTGAAGTGTTTGTCGACCTGGAATCAGCGGTGGGCGCCGTGCTTTCCAATACCAGCGCCCTGGTATCTGCAAAACAGGCATCAAACTCATTGTTCGTTGAAAGTGATCCCTTGCTGGGGGATACCGAGAGCCTTGGAAAGTCATATTCAAACCTTGGCTCCATTGGTTACACGGTTGCGATTGTCCTTTTCGCGATAGCGGTTGCCTCACTTGTGTTCCTGGGCATGATCAACATCAACGAAACCAAGTCCCGCGCACGCAAGACCGAAGAGGAAAACACCCGTAACCAGGAAGCCATTCTGCGTCTGATGGACGAACTGGGTGAGCTGGCTGACGGCAACCTGGCGGTTACCGCAAGCGTGACGGAAGACATTACCGGTGCCATTGCCGACTCCATTAACTTCACGGTTGAAGAACTGCGTACCCTGGTTCGCAACATCAACAACGCGACCGCGCAACTGAACAGCGCCGTTAGAGACGCTAACCAGATTTCTGAACAGCTGACCGCTGCTTCGAAGCGACAGGCAGAGGAGATCGAGGAAACCTCGCAGGCGGTTGTGAACATCTCCCAGTCGGTGCAGGAGGTATCAAACAACGCCGCCGAATCCGCAAACGTGGCGGAACAATCCCTGTCCGCTGCGCAGAAGGGTCAGGAGGCCGTGCAGAACTCCATTTCCGGTATGAACTCGCTGCGTGAACAGATTCAGGAGACTTCCAAGCGAATCAAGCGCCTGGGTGAATCATCCCAGGAGATTGGTGAAATCGTGGAACTGATTTCCGACATTACGGAACAAACCAACGTGCTGGCACTGAACGCCGCCATTCAGGCCGCGTCGGCCGGTGAAGCGGGTCGCGGCTTCTCAGTGGTTGCGGAAGAAGTGCAGCGGCTTGCTGAACGCTCCGCTGAAGCAACGAAACAGATCGCGGCAATTGTTAAGACCATTCAGTCCGACACTCAGGACACCGTGGCTGCCATGGAGGTTTCTACCCAGTCCGTGGTTGAGGGCGCCAAGCTGTCCGACGCTGCGGGTCAGGCCCTGAACGAGATTGGCGAGGTTTCGAAGAAGCTGGCCTCCCTGATTGCCGGCATTTCCTCGGCTACGCAGAACCAGGCGGCCGCTACTTCCAAGGTGGCGGAAACCATGCAGGATATTCGCAACATTTCCATGCAAACGAGTGAAGGTACCCGCCAGACTGCCCAGTCCATTGGCAGCCTGACCAAGCTGGCTGAATCGCTGAAGGATTCCGTATCCGGCTTCAAACTCGCCTGATTGGATCGTTGAAACGTAAGGAAGCTTAATGAGCGCCACGCTGGATTTTGACACCGGCCCACTCAACTGGGTACGCGGAGAAATTGAAACAGCCCTGAAGGGCGCAGCAGAACGGATTCGTGCCTACGGCTCGGATCCAGATCTGGAAAACGCACTCCGTCTTGCACGAGATGAAGCCCATATGGCAACCGGTGCCCTGCAAATGGTTGGGCTGGAAGGCGCTGCAAAGGTTGTTACCGCACTTGAAGACGTACTGGACGGGATGGAAGGCAAGGCAATCGCCTCTGACCAGCTCAATTCGAAAGCCGTTCTTGATGCGGTCGAAACCATCCTGAAATGGGTCACTCGCATGGCGGAAGGACGCGGCGAGGGCGAACTGGCGCTGTTCCCGACCTATCGCAAATTGCGCGAACTGTCCGGCGCAGAAAAAATCTTCGAAGGCGAATTGTTCTATCCAAACCTGAAAGTTCAGGTAGAGGATGAAGGACAGCAGGCGTTGGACCAGGAAGAAATCACGCAACGGGTAAAGGCCGCCCGTGCCAGTTTCCAGCGTGGCCTGTTGGCTTTTCTGCGCGGCACCAAAGCCGAGGCTGGCCTTGCGGCCATGCGCAAGTCTCTTGAAGAAGTCGAGTCCTGCGTCACTTCCCAGGCGGCACGGGCATTCTGGTGGGCTTGCAAGGGGTTTGTAGACGCACTGCAAAACAAGGGCATCGAACCGGATTTCCACGTCAAGCAATTGCTTGCGCGTGTCGATTTGCAAATGCGGCAGATCATCGAGGGTTCGCCTCAGGTTGCCGAGAGTCTGATGCGGGACGCCCTGTTCTTTATCGCACGCAGCAAATCTCTCGGTGAAGACTCTCAGGCTGTCAAATCCGCTTTCGGCCTGGACAAATACATTCCCAAACAGCAGATGGATGCCGAGCAGCTTGCCCGTATCCGTCCAGTACTCAAGTCACTCAAAGAAACACTGTCCGAGGCCAGAAACCACTGGCACGCGTATTCCGAGGGAAAGAAAGACTCACTACCCAGCTTCGAAGACTCGATCGGAAGACTTTCCACACAGGCTGGTGCGCTTAATGTGTCCACGCTAGGCGGGGTGATTGCCGGTGTGCTTGATACCTCGAAGGCGATGGGCGGATTGTCGGACGACGCATTGGCTGGCGCCCAGCTCGAAATCGCCACCACCCTGCTCTTCCTGCAAAACTCAGTGGAGAGCGAGGACGTTCTTGACCCCGACTTCAAGACACGTGCGGAAAGCCAGTCTCGACGCCTGGCTGCCGCAAAGGCTGGTAACGCCGAAGAAAGCGCAACCGACTTGATGGATGAAGGATCTGTCAAGGCTGCGGAGCGCGCCTTGCTTGCGCAGCTTGGTCAGGAGATTGGCAGCAGCCTGAGGCAGATGGAAGAAAGCCTTGATGCCTTCTTCCGTGACGAAGAAGCTCGTGACGGTCTTTCATCCCTGGACATGCTGTCTGCCCAGGTGCAGGGGGCAATGGCCATCCTCGAACAAACCGATGCCGCAAAATTGCTGCAAAGCGCAATGGATGCAGTACGCCCCTACGTCATCTCAGGATCGCCGTCTGACGATGAAAAGGCCAAGATTGCAGACGCCTTGTCCAGCCTTGGGCTCTTTATCGAAGCTCATTGTGCGGGCCGTGAGGATGCGAAAAACGTCTTGAAGCATCCACAGATTGCTTTCGGGCTAGCCGAGCCCGGTGTTGCCGATGAGGGAACCACCGATTTTTTCGTATCTGAGGCGGATGCCTCCAGCCCCACATCACCAGCAACGACCTCGACAGAAACTGAATCACTTGAATCAGGACTAGCATTCACACTGGAAGAACCCCAGTCTGATATTTCTGTTGAGCCTGTAGCGACAGACGAAGCGCCCCTCGAATTTACGGCTTTTGAACCCGAAACGGCTCCAGCCGATAGCGGCGATGCTGTTGATGAAGTCGACGAGTCCCTGCTCGGCCTAGAATCCTATGCGGAGTATGTCGCTCGCAGCGAACCGGAAGAGGAAACGTCCGCACCCGCCTCCGATCCAGTCACACCCGCAACGACTGCGCCCCAAATCGAACAGGCAGAGATTGATGGTGAGCTACTCGAGATTTTTCTGGAAGAGGCAGGTGAAGTTTTAACCAACCTGTCAGCGGCGGCAGATGCGTGTGATGCAGACGCCAACGATAAGGAAAACCTGACAGTCATTCGCCGTGCTTTCCATACCCTCAAGGGTAGCAGCCGCATGGTTGGCCTCAATGCCTTTGGTGAAGTGGGTTGGGGCATGGAGCAAATGATGAACGGCTGGCTGGCTGCAGAAAAACCCGCCACCCCGGCATTGCTGACAGCAGTCCGTCACGCACACGATCTGTTCGACAACTGGATCGAGGCCCTGAAAAATGACTCGAGCACGATAGTTGATGCCAGCGATTTGCTGGCCGAGGCTTCAAGCGTTGGCCACGAACCGCAGGAAACGGAAGCGGTACCTGAAAACGAGGTTGATGAAGTCGAGGCCGCCGGCGAAGTTCAGCAGCGCCTGCCGGAAGATGAACCGACAGAAACCATTCAGGAAGAGATCGTTGCACAAGAACCCGTCACGGAAGAAGTGACCGTTGAAGAGGTTGTCAACGATGAGTCTGTTCCACTTGGAGAAGATGAGATTCAGATCGGATCCGTTCGCCTGTCTGCGACCCTGTACGATATTTTCAAAACGGAATCCGGCAATTGGTCTGAAGTCCTTGATGAAGAGATCGAGCGCCTGTCCGAAAGCGGCGATACCAACGTCAGCGAAATTGCTGCGCGCGGTGTTCACACCCTGGCGGGCATATCGGGTACAACTGGATTCCCGCAACTGGCCAACCTGGCCCATGCGGTAGAGGCCTACATCAGGCGCCTTGAGGGAGCGCCTGTACCGCGCCACGATTTGAGCACTTTGCTGGATGCGTTCACTCGCATCAACAGCATGATTGAGAACATCCATTCAATGGTCGTACCCCTGCAGGCGGCGCCCCTGATCTACGCACTGGACCAGCTCCCGGAGGCAACTCCCGAGCCGGCTGCCGAAGAACCGGCAGAAACTGTCGAGATCACAGATATTGATGTTGCCGCCATCGAGGAACCCGCTTTGGAAGTGCCCGAAATGGCAAGCGAGTCCGAGACTGTCGAGTCCATCGAAATCAACGTACCCGACTCCCCAGAGCCCGAAGTGGAAACATCGGAAGCGGCCATTGATGCTGCATCCGAAGAAATTGAATTGCACAACATTGTTGCGCAGGCTCGAGTTCAAGCGGCCCCGGTTTTTGAAAACAGGAATGTGCAGGACGAAATCGACCCAGTCCTGCTGCCCATATTCCTGGAAGAAGCTGAAACCCTGGTTCCGGAAGCCTCCCAGGCCCTGCGCAATTGGATGACTTCCCCCGCAGATAGCGATCCGCCTTCCGCCCTGCGGCGCGTATTGCACACCCTGAAGGGCTCGGCCAGAATGGCCGGCGCCATGCGGCTTGGAGAGCTGACTCACATCATGGAATCACAGGTCATCGCCGTGCTCGAAGGCCAGATGTCTGTGGATGCCGCCATTTTCGAAAAGCTCGAAGAAGAATTCGACCACCTTGCGATCGCCGTTGACCATCTGAAATTCGGTACGCCCGAACCGGAAGTCACCCATGTCGAAACCGAGGTCAGCGATGCTGACGTGCTGGTGCCACCAATTGTTGACTCTGCCGAAGCTGCAGGAACACCAGAAACCGCGTCAACGACGGAAACCAAACAGTCTGTTACAGCGCAGGCAGCTGCAATTGTTCAGCCGGCCAAGCAAGCCGCCGCAGCCGATACCCAACAACGCGAAACTGCAACCCTGCGCGTTCGTTCAGACTGGGTTGACCGGATGGTCAACCAGGCCGGTGAAGTGGCAATTGCCCGCTCGCGGATCGAGAGTGAAATGCATGCGCTCAAGCGGCAAACCACCGAACTTTCGGAAGCGCTGCGTCGCCTGAGAGATCACCTGCGTGAAGTGGAGATCCAGGCCGAGTCTCAAATGCAGGCCACCTTCCAGAGTCAAACCGGCTCCGAACAATTTGACCCGCTGGAATTTGACCGATTCACCCGCTTCCAGGAAGTCACGCGCTTCCTTGCAGAAAGCGTGCATGACATCTTTACCGTGCAGCAAACCATGGCCTCCCAGTTGGGCGAAGCCGATGCGGCCTTGATCCAGCAGGCGCGAATGAACCGCGAACTGCAACAGAACCTGTTGCGTGTGCGCATGGTGCCCTTGTATAGCGTTTCCGAGCGCCTGTATCGCGTGGTGCGACAGGCCGCACGCGACGTGAACAAACGTGCTCAACTGGACATTCAGGGTGGCGATATCGAAATCGACCGTGGCGTGCTTGAAAAAATCGTCGCTCCGATCGAACACCTGCTGCGCAACTCCATTGCACACGGGCTAGAAACACCGGAAGGCCGCGCTGCTTCAAACAAGCCGGAATTTGGCGAGATCAAGCTCATCGCCAAGCACGAAGGCAACGAAATGATGCTGGTCATCAAGGATGACGGCGCCGGTCTCAATCTGGAAAAGATTCTTCAGAAATCTCTGGAACGTGGTCTGCTGAGCCCGGGCGTAGAACCCAGCGAGTCTCAAATCGCACAAATGATTTTTGTGCCCGGTTTCTCCACTGCTGACGCAGTTACCCAAGTTGCAGGCCGCGGCGTGGGCATGGACGTGGTGAAAAATGAGATCGCCGGCCTCGGCGGACGCGTGGAAGTGGCCACGGAAACCGGTCAGGGCGCAACGTTCACCATTTACTTGCCACTTACCCTGGCAGTTACCCAGGCTGTCAGCATTATCGCCAACAAGAACGAATACGCGCTGCCGGCCACCCTGGTGGAACAGGTACAGGAACTCAAGCCAGAGCAGCTGTCAGCTGCACTACAGGCACGAGCCATCGAATGGCGCGGCAACAGCTACCCGCTGTTCTATCTGCCACACCTGATTGGCCAACCCGAGGCCCTGCACGAAATTCAACGCTACAACAGCGTAGTGCTCATGAAGAGCGCAACTTCACACGCCGCATTGCTGGTTGACGAAATACTGGGCACCCGAGAAGTTGTGGTCAAGAATATTGGCCCGCAGGTATCCAGGGTAACTGGCATCGCAGGCGCAACGGTTCGCGGTGACGGCAAGGTTATCTTGATCCTTAATCCGGTACCACTGGCCATCCGCGCTTTGGAAGCACCGGTCGATATCAGCATACCTGCACCGCAGGTAACCATCACCGAGGAAGAGGTTGATCAGGCTCCATTGGTCCTGATAGTGGACGATTCACTGACCGTGCGCAAAATCACCAGTCGTCTATTGCTGCGCGAAGGTTATCGAGTGGATACCGCGAAGGATGGCGTGGAAGCACTGGAGAAAATGTACGACCTTATTCCCGATGTTGTCCTGCTGGACGTTGAAATGCCGCGCATGGACGGTTTCGAGCTTGCTCGCGTAATGCGCAACGATGCAAACCTCAAGAAGGTGCCGATCATCATGATCACATCCCGCACAGCTGACAAGCACCGCAACTATGCCCTGGAAATCGGTGTCAACGTTTACCTCGGCAAGCCGTATCAGGAAGCAGTGCTGCTTTCCCATATCGCCGAGCAATTGGGCGATCGGGCATTGATTTCGGTTTAAACAGCCTGTTTGTAAGCAAAAAAGGGCGGCTAATGCCGCCCTTTGTTTTTTGCCAGGATCAGTTTGAACTCCATTCCACCAGTCCGGTGTATGCCGTCAGCAACACCACCGCCCCGAACACGATTCGATACCAGGCAAACACGGTGAAGTCGTGTCTGGATATAAAACGGATCAGGGCACGAACGGCAAATGCCGCGCTGATGAAGGAGGCAACGAAGCCAATGGCCAGCATGGCGAGATCATCGCTATTGAACAGATCGCGATGCTTGTAGAGTTCATAAACGGAAGCGGCCCCAAGCGTCGGCACGGCCAGAAAAAAGGAAAACTCGGTTGCGGCCTTGCGCGACAAGCCATACAACAACCCCCCAATGATGGTGGCCCCGGATCGCGAAGTGCCGGGGATCAACGCGAGGGCCTGGATGAAGCCCATCACCAGGGCATCCTTCCAGCTCATCTTGTCGACTTCGTCGATATGCTTGCTGTGTGGCATTTTCTCTGCCCACAAAATGATTAGCCCGCCCACGATGAAAGCGGTTGCTACAGGAATGGGTGAAAACAGCAAGCCCTTGATCTGCTGGCCGAACAGAAGCCCGATGACTGCCAGAGGCAAAAAAGCCAGAAAAAGGTTAAGGACAAAACGGTTGGAGGCAGGATCGCGGCCAAACCCTTGCACAACTCCCACAAAGCGAATGCGATAGTCCCACACCACCGCAAGAATCGCCCCGAGCTGTATGGCGATTTCGAAGACCTTGCCCTTCTCATCGTTGAACCCAAGCAAGTCCCCAACAAGAATAAGGTGGCCAGTGCTGGAAATGGGAAGAAATTCGGTCAGCCCCTCGACCACACCCATGGCAAGGGCTTTCAAAACGAGAAGAATATCCATGTATTTTTGGCAATTCGGCCGGTTGTCGCAGCAACATCATAACCCACGGCACGCATTACGGACTTGCTTTCAACTTCTATGCAAAACCAGCGATAGCCTGAACACCATTTTCCGAATTCTGACGCTACAGGTTAATCACCATTTTTTGTGCAGTGGAAAACATCCACACAAAATCCTGCTGCCGTAAGCCAGTGCAAAGCAGGTGCTGAAGCCCAAAAAAACACAATCGGCCTAAAAGACAGCCCTCAAAGGCCGATAAAGTATACAAGTTCCGTCAACTCAACATTATCCATGCATCAGCCATTGAAAATGGGGATACGGGGTAATGCTTTAGAATGAGTCCCCCCCACTTGGCATAAGGATCCTGTAGTTTCACAAACTAGCCGATGCGCATTTTTCACTTTCGTCCCTTTGCCGTAATCGCGGCCAGCGCCACCATTCTGATTCTGGCAGGGGGAGCTTTGCGCTGGCATGGCAGCAACCAGATCGCTGAGTACGAGGCCCAACAGAGCGCCATCATGACTGATGCGGCGCGCGGCGCCGCTGGAACAATCAGCCGCGAAATTGGACGCTTGCACGTTTCTACATCCTTGTTCGCCAAACAGCAGGCACCACTTCTCGCCGAGCTCGCCAAAAGCCCAAATGATGCCAGCCTGAGGGAAGAGCTCGGATTGCGCATAAATTCGGTTTTCAGTCATGTCATCAGCTTTTCACTGGTCGATGATTTCGGGGCCTTGCTGCTTCCCAATCCGCAGCAGATCATCGGGCCGCGCTGCCAGAACGATATTGCCCGCTATGTCGTTGCCGAGTCCGATGATCCGGATGCTGTATACACTCCCAGCACCCATTTCACTCGGGACGGCATCAAATTCCAGCAGCATTTCGACATCATCGTCAAAAACCCTCAAGGGGGATTTTTCTTCCTTGGCATACATGCGGAAACCTTGCAGCAGTTGCTGAAGCTGCATGAGCTTCCCGGTCAACAGCTTGTTCTGGTAAGCGGGGACAAGAACCTGAATGAAGATCTGACTGTAGACACAGGGCTTCGGTCAGCAATGGATTTGCCACCGCTAAGCGCTGATGAAATCAAGGAGCTGCACGGCCTGACACCCATACCTAATACGAGCTGGAAACTGGCGGCGCGTGCGCGCCCAGGATTTTTCGAGAAGGCTTCACAGGAAATCTGGCGCGAAATGGTTACGTACTGGCTGATATTCAGCGCCGTCGTGGTGACATTTTTTGCGCTCTGGATACATGAGCGCAATCGTCGTGTGCGTATTGACGATATGAACACCAGCCTGATGATGGAGATCAAGGAGCGCAAAAAAGTTGAGCAGCGCCTGCAAGCACTGACTCGTTACGACCAGCTCACCGGCTTGTCCAATCGTAAAACCGCAGAAGACTTCCTGAGGCACATTCTGGCCGCCGCAAAACGCACAGGGAGGCAATCTGCTGTCCTGTTTTTCGATCTGGATCACTTCAAGGATATTAATGACAGTCTGGGCCACGACTACGGAGACAAGGTATTGAAGCAGGCGGCCGAGCGCCTGTCAGCCCACGTTCGAGAAGAAGACATGCTTGCCCGTTGGGGTGGAGACGAATTCATGGTCATCCTCCCCCACATAGAAGGAGTGGAAGACGTTACCGCTTTTGCAAACAAGCTTGTCGAGGTCATGCGCAAACCTTTCATGATCGAAACCCATGAGGTTCGCACCACCATATCGATAGGCATAGCCGTTTACCCGCATTCCGGTGACAAGGCGGAAACCCTGATAAAGAATGCCGATCTGGCGTTGTACCGGGCCAAATGGAGCGGAAGAAACCGTTTTCAGTTTTTCAGCGCCGACATGGACGACGAAGTCCAGTTTCGTCTCCGCATGGAAAGGGATTTGCGTCTCGCCATTACCCGAGAGGAATTCGAGGTTTATTACCAGCCAAGGCTTGATCTGGCCAGCGGCCACATCACCGGCGCTGAAGCATTGCTACGCTGGAACCACCCTGAACAGGGGCTGCTCCAGCCTGCAACCTTCCTAAAGACGCTTGAGAGCTCCAACATGATTGAGGAGGTTGGCGACTGGGTGCTAGGTCAAGTTTGCCGGCAGTCCAAGCAAAGGAAAGAATCCGGGGCACCCGCCATTCGCATTTCAATCAATATTTCCGGCAAGGAATTTTCCCGCGCCAACCTGATTGAACGCTTGAACGAAAATACTTCTTCACATTGCATGCCGCGTGATTTGCTCGAGCTTGAGATTACCGAAACTTTCCTGATGGAGCACACCACTGACAGTCTGGACAAGCTCCACGCCCTGCGTGAGCTTGGTTTCCGACTGGCCATCGATGACTTTGGCACCGGCTATTCCTCGCTCGCCTACCTCAAGCGTTTCCCAATCCAGACGCTCAAGATTGACAAGTCCTTTATCCGCCATATTCAAGACACCAGCGAAGATCAGGAAATTGTACGTACCATCATTGCGCTTGCGCGCACCTTGAACCTGACTACAGTTGCCGAAGGTGTGGAAAGCAAACCACAACTCGAACTGGTTCACAGCATGGGTTGCGATGAGGCACAGGGTTACGTCATTGCACGGCCCATGCCTGCAGACCAATTGGAAGAGCTTCTGATCCAGCAAACTTCTTCCAATTCTGCTGAGGCTGGCGGCGCAAGCCGATAATCTCCCCCAATTAAAGATTTATTCTGGCGCGTCTGTGTGCCCGAATTCGCCCAGCCACTCACCATTTTTGAAATCAAGCTTGATCCAATGCGGCACAAATGGGGCTCGTTTTGCCAACGGCGCATCGGCAAGCGGTGGCTTTCCTTCAACGTCATGCAGGTCGCAACGCTGGCTGACTACCGGGCGAAAGCGTACTGAAAGTTGGTCGCTAACCCGCGTCGCACTGGTATCAGGGTCATTGTCGTAAAAGCG
>DKAU01000043.1 GCA_002450925.1 Thiobacillus sp. UBA6918
ATGCATGCCGGCGCCCCAGTTGAAGGATTCGTTGCCCCACAAGGGCGGGAAGACGTAGCGGTCGCCAGATTTGGTGCCTTCGCCATTGTTGCCGTGGCAGATGGCACAGTTGGCTTGGTACACCTTGGCGCCGCGCTGAATGTCCGGGGCTTGCGGCGGGTCGGAAATCTTTGGATAGCCTGCGCCGGGCATTTTCTTGCCGGTGGGTGCGCCGGTGGCGAGCCAGTAGGAGTAGGTGACCAGCGCAGTCAGTTCCTTGCTGCCAGAGGGTGGCGACTTGCCGTTCATGCTGAAATTGAAGCAGCCCTGGATGCGTTCTTCAAAGGTGCTGACGGACTTGGTTTTCTTGCGGTAGGCCGGATAGCTGACATAGGCCGCCCACATGGGTGATGAGTTGGCCAGGCGGCCGCGGTCCAGGTGGCAGTTAACGCAGCTGATGCCGTTGCCGGAGTATTCGCTGGCATACCTTGGAGTGTTGGTAAAAATGTCGCGGCCCAGGCGGATCATGTCGCCGTATTCGTTGTCGGGGATGTTTTTTTCATCGGGCGGGGTGAACTGCGGGGCTGCATCGGCCGCGTAGGCGTTGGCGATGAATGCGGAAAGCAGCACAAAAGCGCCGGCCAGCATGGAAGTTTTGTTGTTCATGTCTGTTCTCCCTGATTAGCGTGCGCCAAGGCTGGCGAGATAGGCGGCAACGGCGGCAACTTCGTCGTCGGACAGTTTTTCGGCAACTGTTTTCATCAGGTCTTGCGGATCGTTATGCCGCGCGCCGCTTTTCCAGTTGCGCAGTTGGCTGGCGAGATAGTTGGCTGATTGCGGTGCGATGGCGGGGAAATGCGCACCTACACCGCTTCCGTTTTCGCCATGGCACTGCACGCAGGCAGGTACACTTTTGCTCCAGTCACCGAGTTTGGCGAGTTGTTCACCCTTTTTAAGCAGGTCTTCGCTGGCGGCAGGTTCTGCCGACCCCTTGGCGGGGAGCGAGGCGTAGTACTTGGCAACGGCGGCGATTTCCTTGTCGTTCAGCGCTTTTGCAGTTGGCTGCATGACGGCGTCGTTGCGCAGGCCCTGCTGCATGTCGCGCAGTTGCTTGGCAAGGTAATCGGCGTTCTGGCCGGCCAGGCGCGGAAATCCGGCGGCAGACATGCCTGCGCCGTCCATGCCGTGGCAGGAGCTGCAGGCTGCTGCGCCTGAGCTGGTTCCGTCTTTTACGATTTTTGCTCCGTCCATGCCGGCGGCATGCGCGGTGGTGGCGCACAAGGCAAGCAATGAAGCACACCATATTGCTCTGGCATAAAACATGGTTTGACCCCCTTTGTGATGTGTTTTGTTTGTATTGGCTTTTTTTTGCCTTGTTTGGGTTCAGGGCAACCCGGGAATATCTCACTCACGGTCTTGCTGACATATATGTCATAAGTTATAGACAGGGGCGGGTTTCAGCGATTTCTGGCTGGTTTGTCCGCTTTTTTACGACTTTAGTCGTATTGACCTCAGATCTGAGGGGGGTACATTTGAGCCTGATTTAATATGGATAAACCCGCCGAGAATGACTAGTTTGAATAAACAGGCGGCACAGGAGATAAAAATGAAATTCGGCAAATTCCTTTTTGCAGTGCTGGCAGTCTCATTGGGCGTGAACACCATGGTGCTGGCACAGGGCCGTTCCGACCTGGCATTGGAAGGCCTCGATCAACACGCGCACATGCCGAACGAAGTCCTTGTTCAGTTCCAACCCGGTGCAAGCGCGCAGTCCAAGGGCAAGGCTTTGGGGCGTGTTGGCGCAGAGGAAAAGAAAGTTGTGGTTAGCGAAACCAGTCGCGGCGACCGCAAGGGCGACCTGGTGCTGGCCAAGCTGCCACTGGGCATTGGAATAGCCGCAGCGGTGCGCGGACTTGAGCAGGATGCCAATGTCGAATTTGCCGAGCCGAACTGGGTTTACCACCATACTGCCACTTCAAACGACCCGTACTACACCAATGGCAGTCTCTGGGGCATGTATGGCGATTCGTCACCATCGAAAACCAATCAGTACGGTAGTCAGGCTGGTGAGGCATGGGCCGCCGGCAATACAAACTGCAAGTCGGTATGGGTCGGCATTATTGATGAAGGCTACATGTACACCCACGAGGATCTGGCGGCGAATGCGGGAGTCAACCCAGGGGAGATCGCGGGCAATGGCGTCGATGATGACGGCAACGGTTATGTGGACGATGTCTATGGTTGGGATTTCGTCGGTAACAACAATACGGTGTTTGATGGCACGTCGGACGACCATGGTACGCACGTTGCTGGCACCATTGGCGGTGTAGGCAACAATGGCAAGGGGGTTGCAGGGATATGCTGGCAGGTAAACCTGTTTAGCGCCAAGTTCCTCGGTAAAAATGGCGGTACAACGGACAATGCCATCCAGGCGGTGAATTACATCACCGACTTGAAGGTGAATCGTGGTGTAAATTTTGTGGCCACCAACAACTCCTGGGGCGGTGGAGGCTATTCGCAGGCTTTGCATGATGCAATCGAAGGCGCGAAGAATGCCAACATTCTTTTCATTGCTGCAGCAGGCAATGGCGACTCTCAGGGGAACGGGATCAATATCGATCTGAACCCAAGCTATCCGGCAAGCTATGACAATGACAACATCATTTCGGTAGCGGCGATTACCAGCACAGGTGGGATTACGACATGGTCGAACTATGGTTCCACTTCTGTCGACATTGGAGCGCCTGGTTCGGGTATTTATTCAACCGTACCCAAGAGTTCCAAGGGTTCTGTCATATCGAGTTATGCAAGCTATAGCGGGACGTCGATGGCTACGCCGCACGTGACTGGCGCAGCTGCGCTGTATGCGGCTACTCATACGGGTGCTTCCGCAGCTGAAATCAAGAACGGTATTCTTTCTTCGGCAATTTCAACGGGCTCTCTAGCTGGAAAGACAGCGACAGGTGGTCGTCTTGATGCTACCTTCAGCGGCGGCGGTGGCGGAGGTGGTAGCACGGATAATCCACCTGTGGCTTCGTTTACCTATGTATGTGCCGATCTGTCTTGCGGTTTTACGGACACCAGCAGCGACGATAAAGGCTTGACCGACCGGCTATGGGATTTTGGCGATAACAATTCGTCAATTGAAAGTTCTCCGACACATGTCTATGCATCAGCTGGCACATATACAGTGAAACTTACTGTCACGGATACCAATGGTGCCAAGAACTCTAAGAGCCAGATAATCATGGCGGGTACTCCGGACATAACCTTGACTGGTGTCGGTAGCAAATCCAAGGGCGTCATCACGGTGAATCTCTCCTGGAGCCCCAGCGGATCGGGCAGCGTGGATGTTTACCGCTATGACTCTGTGGTTGCCACGGTTGCCAACAGTGGCAAATACACTGAACAGCTGAGGGGCAGTGGTACCGTGACTTATAAAGTGTGCGTGGCAGGAAGCACCAGCAGTTGTTCGAATACGGTTTCAATGACGTTCTAAGCGCACCAGATTCAAACAAGACAAAGCCCCGGTTTCCCGGGGCTTTGTGCTTATGCAATCACTGCATTTCGGATTGGCTGGTTTCGCCGCTGGTGTCGCCAGCCGCCCAGAAGTCGCAGCCCTTGGAGAGAAATTCTTCCCAAGGCAGGTAGTGCGAACCGTCGCAAGAGAAGGTCAAGCCCACAACGCCGTTGAAGATGTTGATGGTGCCGCTCCGCAGATAGAACATCTCGTCCATGAAGCGCAGATCGCGCAGGCTGTCCAGGATGGTGCGGATTTTTTCCCTGGGCACGAGCGCGTTTTCCGGATAGGGCTGGCGCGGATAGATGAGGCAGATGTCCGGGTCGGTTAGTGCGTCGATGTCCAGCAAACGATAGCGGTAGGGGTCGTCGAACAACCAGATCACCGATCGGCTGCTGGAGAAGTGCAGGATGACATGGAATACGCCATGGTCGACCATGAGTTCTTCCAGTACGCCCAGCACGGTATCGATCTGCAAATCCATCTGGCTGTTGGTGCGTGTCTGGTGGAACACGGTGCCGCGGATGGCCGGGTCACCCTTGATCTGGCGCCAGTGGGTGGGCTCTTCGTAAAGTTTGCCGGTAAGGGGCAGCTTGCGAAGGTCGAAGTCCGCTCCCACGAAGCCCAGGGCTTTGCCGGAATCATCGCGTACGAGCTGGATGGCGGTGAGCGAAGGCCGCCGCGCACGCAGGCTGATATAAGCCTGGGAGAGCAGGAATCCTTCGCTTGGCACACTTTCAATCATGTAGGGGCGATCGGAACGGTCGCGCCCGAAATCGCTTTCGATCAACCCTTCGCGGCTGATGTTGTCGCTGACCTGGACGGCGCTGGTGTCAAGCGCATACATGTATTTGCAGATGGGCAGGTTGGCCAGCGCGGTGGTGAGGATGTCATCCAGCATCTTGCGGTCGCCCCAGGCCTTGCTGCAGGCCTTCGCGGCCTGGGCCAAGGGCTCTCGCAGGAGTTCTTTCAGCGCTTGGCGCTGGCGGGCGATGTTTTCCTGGAGAGCGTTTGGTGGGGGCTGCATAGAGCGAGTATATCAACCGTGTTTTAAAGCTGAGTTACAAGACAGACAGGCTCTTGCCGGGTTATACTAACGGGCTAATTTTCAAGGCTTTTTCTACTTTTTTGAACCCAACTGGAGTTAAACATGGCGATTGAACGCACCCTGTCCATTATCAAACCTGACGCAGTCGGCAAGAACGTGATCGGCAAGATCTATCAGCGTTTTGAAGACGGCGGCCTGAAGGTTGTGGCAGCCAAGATGAAGCACCTGTCCCGCAAGGAAGCCGAAGGCTTCTACGCCGTGCANNCCTTTCTTCAAGGATCTGGTCGAATTCATGATTTCCGGTCCGGTGATGGTCCAGGTGCTGGAAGGCGAAGGCGCCATCGCCAAGAATCGCGAGTTGATGGGCGCGACCGACCCGTCCAAGGCTGCCCCCGGCACCATCCGCGCAGACTTTGCCAAAAGCGTAGACGCCAATGCCGTGCACGGCTCCGATGCGCCTGAAACCGCAGCTGTCGAAATCGCTTATTTCTTTGCTTCAACGGAGCTCTGCCCCCGCTAATCGAAGCGATGATTAATCTGCTGCGTGCCCGGTCTACTGCGTTTCACGGTGCTCGGAATCCTCATGTATCCCGCATACACTCCGGTTCCTGCGCGCCGTGCGCCTTGTACCCCGGGCTACTCGCGACGATTACTCAACGCTTCTTGTGTGGTTAGGTGAAAACCCCAATTTGACTAATCTGCTCGATTTCAACCTCTCTCAGTTGACTGACTGGCTCGCCAGCCAGGGCGAAAAGCCGTTTCGCGCCCGGCAGGTGTTCCACTGGATACACCAGCGGGGAGAGGGTGATTTTGCGCAGATGACGGACCTGGCCAAAAGCCTGCGCGAGAAACTGACTGCTATTGCAGAGGTCCGCGCACCGGCGGTAAAGGCCGACAAGACTTCTGCCGACGGCACCCGCAAGTGGCTGTTTGATGTGGGTGTCGGCAACGGCATCGAGACGGTGTTCATCCCGGAAGGGACCCCTGGTTGCGGCGATGCCGACTCAGACGAGGACAGCCCGCGCTATCGGGGTACGCTTTGCATCAGTTCGCAGGTTGGCTGTGCGCTGGAATGCACGTTCTGTTCTACCGGGCGGCAGGGTTTTAACCGCAACCTGTCGGTGGCCGAAATCATCGGCCAGCTTTGGCATGCCGTGCGCGAGCTGAAAAAGGCCGGATGGGGTGACCGTCCGGTAACCAATGTGGTGATGATGGGCATGGGCGAGCCGCTGGCCAATTTTGAGAATGTGGTGACGGCGCTGGACATCATGCTTGACGATCATGCCTATGGCCTGTCGCGCCGCCGCGTGACGGTGTCGACTTCCGGCATCGTGCCGGCCATGGACCGCCTGGCTGAGCAATGTCCGGTGGCACTGGCTGTTTCCTTGCATGCGCCCAACGATGAGTTGCGCGACCAGATCGTGCCGATCAACAGGAAATACCCGCTAAAGGAACTGCTGGCTGCCTGTCAGCGTTATCTTGAGCATGCCCCTCGCGATTTCATTACTTTTGAGTACGTGATGATCTTGGGCGTGAATGACAAGCCGGAACACGCCCGGCAACTCGTGGAACTGGTTAAGGATGTGTCCTGCAAGTTCAATCTGATACCCTTTAACCCATTCCCGGAATCCGGATACAAAAAATCCTCGGCTGACGCACAGCGTGCTTTCAGGCAGATTTTGCAGGATGCCGGACATGTGGTGACGACGCGCAAGACGCGAGGCGATGACATTGATGCAGCTTGTGGTCAGTTGGCCGGTCAGGTTGCAGATAAAACAGGTCGGGTGATTAAAAGGATGGAGAGGAACGCAGCATGAAAAAAGGGGTGTGGCTGTTAGTGTTGGCGTTGGCCGGTTGTGCACAGACGGGCGATTTTTCTTCGCCCTCGTCTACAGGTGCCGTACAGGTCGAAACCGAATCTCGCGCAAAGGCCAAGGTCTTCGTTGAACTGGGCTTTGCCTATTTCAACCGCGGTCAGATGAAGGTTGCGTTGGACGAGGCACGCAAGTCCATTACCGCAGACAATCGCTACGGCCCGGCCTACAACCTGCTTGGGCTGATTTACATGGACCTTGCTGAGGACAAGCTGGCCGAGGAGAACTTCCGCAAAGCCCTCGAACTGGAACGCGCCGATTCGGATGCGCACAACAATTACGGCTGGTTCTTGTGCACGCGCGGGCGTTACGACGAAGGTTTCACCCAATTTACCGAAGCCATGCGCAACCCCCTGTACGACAGGCCGGAGCAGGCGATGACCAATGCGGGCTTGTGCAGCGAAAAGAAGGGCGACCTCAAGCAGGCCGAGGCCTATTACAACAAGGCCCAGAAATTGCAGCCCAATGCGCCATTGCCAGTCATCAAGCTGGCTGAACTCGGTTTCCGCAAGGGCGATATTAACGAAGCACAAAGAATGCTTACCCGGTATCAGGAAGTTTCCGCTCCCACGGCAGAAAGCCTGTGGCTTGGCTTGAGGATTGAACGAAAACTGGGTGACAAGGGTCAGGAAGCTTTTTATAACCAGCAGTTGCGCAAGCGTTTCCCGGATTCGCCTGAAACCAGATTGCTGCTGCAAGGGCAATACGAATGAGTGACGACGAAACACCAGGAATTGGCGCGGGTCTCCGACGGGCTCGCGAAAGAAAAGGGTGGACCACGGGAGATGTGGGCAGCCGTCTGCGCCTGATGTCTCGTCAGGTGGAGGCGATTGAGGAAGAGGAATTTTCCAAGCTGGGCCCCCCGGTTTTTGCACGTGGATTTGTCCGCAATTACGCCAAGCTGTTGGGCCTTGATCCAGACGAGCTGCTGGATCAGATGACCAAGATCAAGACAACGACGGTGCAGGAAACCGAGACCGTGCCGTTCAAGCCAAATCCGGAATGGTGGAGATCTCCACTGGTGCTGGGCGGGATTGCAGCAGCCCTTGTTGCAATCGGAATCCCGGTTGGGCTGTATCTTTGGCTAAGCGGCGGGGAAGAGGAAAAAACTGCTCCGGCAGCTATTGAACAGGTTGTACCGCCACCATCGCCGCCTGTAGCGCCACAGATCGAAGCTCAGCCTGCGCAGGAACAGTCTGGTGCAGCACCGGCGCAGCCGCCGCAGTCTTTGCAACCTGTAGCGCCCAAAGCCAACCCTGCACCAGCAGCAACACCAACTCCTGCGCCGGCCAAAACAAGCGGTCCGCGTCTTAAGTTTGAAGAATCATCGTGGGTGCAGATTCGCGATGGCAGTGGCCGCATCGTGCTCTCCGGTCTGAATCAGGCGGGGTCAACTGTCGAAGTGAGCGGCACGGCGCCGTTTTATCTGGTCGTGGGCAATGCCGAGCATGTAGCGCTTAGCTACAAAGGGCAGCCCATTGATCTCAAACCCTTTACGGTCGTAAACGTAGCCCGCCTGGCACTCAACTAAATGAATATCAGCAAGCCTGTTTCCCGGCGCACGCGCCAGGCGCGCATCGGCCATGTGCCGGTGGGTGGCGGTGCGCCCATCGTGGTGCAGTCGATGACCAATACCGACACCGTGGATGTGAAGGGCACGGTTGCGCAGGTGGCTGATCTGCATCGTGCCGGTTCAGAACTTGTGCGTGTAACAGTCAATACCCTTGAGGCTGCCAAGGCCGTTCCCGAGATCCGTGAAAAACTCGCATCCATGGGTATTGATGTGCCGCTGATCGGCGACTTTCATTTCAACGGCCACAAGCTGCTGACGCAGGTGCCCGAATGTGCTGAAGCGTTGGCAAAACTGCGCATCAATCCTGGCAACGTCGGGCGCGGCGAAAGGCGCGACGAGCAATTCGGCACGCTGATCGAGATTGCCTGCAAGTACGACAAGCCTGTACGCATCGGCGTGAACTGGGGCAG
>DKAU01000031.1 GCA_002450925.1 Thiobacillus sp. UBA6918
CGACCGCGTGAACATCCTGCAGGCCACCATGCTGGCCATGCAGCGTGCCGTGGCGGGTTTGAGTGTTCGTCCCGAAGTCGTCTGGGTGGACGGAAACCGATGCCCGGCTTGGGAATATTCCTCCCGCGCACTGGTGGATGGCGATGCGCTGGTGCCTGCGATCTCGGCCGCTTCCATTCTGGCCAAGACGGCGCGCGACGCAGCCATGCTGGAAGTGCATGCGCGCTATCCGCAATACAACTTTGCCGGGCACAAGGGCTATGGTACAGCCGCCCATCTCAAGGCACTCAAACAGCATGGGCCTTGTCCGGAGCATCGCAAGAGTTTTTCTCCGGTGAGGGAAATGCTGGCGCAGGGAGAATTGTTCTAGTTCTCTGCCGTGCCGGCATCAAACGCGGTCACCAATTCCCTGAGTGAGTCTGCTTCATGTTCGGGCGTCATCAGGGCACGACGCATTCTGCATTTCTCAAGCAGTAATGAATAAAATTCCGGGTCGGTTTCCGCTCGCGTCAGCATTTGAGCCAGACTTTGTTCATCGCCAACCGGAAAGAAACCCGGGTAATCGTTGCCCAGCATACCGATGTTTCCGGAAATGCCGGAGGCGATGATCGGTACGCCTGCTGCCAAGGCTTCGCAAATGACATTGGCGCCGCCTTCCATTAAGGAACTCACCACCAATAAATCAGCTTTGGCGAAATGTTCCAGCACGGTTTCGTGTGGCAGGTCGCCCAGCCACTGGTAACGCGGCATTTTTTCCGTGAGGGATTTAGCCGTATTTGCCATTTCGTCGGAGAGGGCGCGCCCCATGTGCAGTATGCGAATGCGCGAGTTGTCGGGCAGGTAAGCGCTGGCCAGTGCAGTGCGAAACGGATCTTTTTCTTCGCGCAGGTGGCCGACGACCAGTACGGTGAAAGCGCCAGGCCGTTTCGGCAGGGGGCGAATTTCTGGGGACGACTGGTAAATCACTCGGGTCTTGGCTCGGTGTTCTGGGCTAAGTTCATCCAGAGCGCTTTCCTGCAGAACTACCAGACCATGTGCAAGCTCAAGGGATTTTTGTGCATCGGCATCGTTTTGGATATCTCGATACAGGTCGGTGCCTGTCAGCACCACCACCAGTGGGGATTTGGGCTGCCAGGCCGCGAAGGTCTGGATGCTTAGGGCACTGCGTCGCGCATGCAGCGCAATCATCAGATCGACATGTTCGCCGTTCCAGTGCGTGGATACATCAACCCGATGCCCCGCATCGCGCAGCATGTCTGCCCAGCGGGCCGTGGTGTGCCAGTTGCCGCCGCGCTGCTCTGCGCCATAGGGTGTAATCAGGCAAATATGCATTTTGGAATAGTCGCACAAAGCCGCAAAATAGCGATATGCAAGATTTGATTTCCTCCCCGGACAATCCTCTGTACAAAAGGCTGAAGAAGCTGGCCGAGTCTGCGCGCGCACGCCGCGAGTCACGCATGACCCTGCTTGATGGCGACCACCTGATCAGGGCCTGCTTCGATGCCGGCGGCAGTCCGCACACTTTGCTTTATTCAGCGTCCTGCTCGCCTGAAGTGTGGCGGCCTCTGGCGGATCATTGTGCCGAGGCAAAAGTCGTGGCCCTGGCCGACAGTCTGTTTGCTGAACTTTCGCCCGTGGAAACGCCGACAGGCATCATGGCGGAAACAGCCTGGCTGGAAGCCCGGCCTTCTTCCAATACGCCGCTGGTGTTGTTGCTGGAAGACATACAGGACCCGGGCAATCTGGGCAGCCTGTTGAGAAGTGCGGCAGCCTCAGGTGCCACGCAGGCGGT
Source organism: Thiobacillus sp. UBA6918 (assembly GCA_002450925.1). GTDB lineage: Bacteria > Pseudomonadota > Gammaproteobacteria > Burkholderiales > Thiobacillaceae > UBA6918. The sequence goes on from DKAU01000031.1 coordinate 1,793, forward strand.
TTTGTCCAAGGGCTGTGCCGATGCCTGGTCGCCCAAGGCCTTGCGTGGCGGACAGGGCGCGCAGTTCGTGCTGCCCATGTTGCAGAGGATAGATCTGGCAAACTGGATTGCGGATTCGGGCATGCCGGTCCATGCACTGGCACTGGTTGGCGAGCGAAGCATTTTTGACGTTGACCTTTCCGGGCCATCCGGCATTCTGGTAGGCAATGAAGGCGCGGGGCTGTCGGAAGAGATTCTGCAAATTGCCACGGAGCGGGTAAATATCCCCATGCCGGGCAAAGTGGAGTCGCTCAATGCTGCCGCTGCGGCAGCAGTGGCGCTATTCGAAGCCGTACGACAGAGAAGAACCTAACCGGCGTGCACGATGAGTGCGGCGATCTCTTCAACAGACCTTCTGGTTGAGTCGATCACGGGGACGTTGCCCGCCTGCATCAATCTTTCAGCAGCCTGGATTTCCTGGCGGCAGTTTTCCAAACTGGCATAACGGCTTCCTGGCAGGCGTTCGTTGCGGATTTGAGCAAGGCGTTCGGGCGCAAGGGTCAGCCCCCGCAGTTTTTCTCGATGCGCAAGCAATACCTCCGGCAATGTTGCGGCATCCAGGTCTTCGGGGGTGAGCGGGTAATTGGCCGACTTTTTTGCATACTGCATCGCCAGATAAAGCGAAACCGGCGTTTTGCCAGCTCTGGACACTCCCACCAGTATCAAGTCGGCTTCACCCAGCCTTTCCGGCTTGAGGCCGTCATCCAGTGCCAGTGAAAAATTCACCGCGTCGATACGGTCGTGGTAGCCGCTGCTCATGCCGTGGGTGTGGCCGGAAGCAACGGTTGCTTCAATGCCGAGGAATTTTGCCAGCGGCTCGCTGAAGGCATCAAAAACATCATAAACGGGCATGCCGCAGTCTTTTAAGGCAGCACGGATGGCAGGATCGGTCAGGGAAGAAACGATGATGGCGGGCATGGATTCGCGCACGCGTCGCACCAAAGCCATGGCCTTGTCATGGTTGTCTACGAACGGGACGGTTAGCGTTTTGTAATCAAGCCCCTTAAACTGGGAGAGTAGACTTGTGCCTACTGCATCGGCAGTGACGCCGGTGTGGTCCGATACAAAAAAGACTGTCAGTTTCTCCACAGGATTCGCCCATGACCATGCATGAACACGACTATATCGCGCCACTCGAAACTTTGTCGATGCAGGATGTCCCCCGCGTGGGCGGAAAAAATGCCTCGTTGGGGGAAATGATCGGTGCGCTATCCGGATTGGGCGTTACGGTTCCGGGTGGTTTTGCCACGACGGCCAAGGCCTTCTGGGATACGCTGGAGCAAAACGGCCTGCGAGAGAAAATCAACGCGCGCCTGTCCGGACTGGATGTGAACGACGTGACGGCATTGCAAAATGCGGGGCGCGACATTCGTTTTCTGGTCGAGTCCGCCAAGCTGCCNNTCCTTTGCCGGCCAGCAGGAAACATATCTGAACGTGCGCGGTGCCGATGCCGTGGTCGAGCACGTCAAGAAAGTCTTTGCTTCCCTCTACAACGACCGTGCCATTTCCTATCGTGTGCACCATGGTTTTGATCATGGCCAGGTGGCATTGTCGGCGGGTGTGCAGCGCATGGTGCGTTCGGATCTTGCCGCGTCCGGCGTTACGTTTACCCTGGATACCGAATCCGGTTTTCGCGATGTGGTGTTTGTCACTTCGAGCTATGGGCTGGGCGAAACCGTAGTGCAGGGGTCGGTGAATCCGGATGAATTTTTTGTGCACAAGCACACTGGCGCGCTCATCAGCAAAACTCTGGGTAGCAAGGCCATCAAACTGGTTTACGGCGAACGCGGCACCAGCCTGATCGATACGCCTGCAGCCAGGCGCCAGCAGTTTTCCATCAGCGACGATGAGGTCCGCGGTCTCGCGCAAATGGCCATTACCATCGAAAAGCACTATGGACGCCCCATGGATATCGAGTGGGCCAAGGATGGCGAAACCGGCGAGTTGTTTATCGTTCAGGCACG
>DKAU01000114.1 GCA_002450925.1 Thiobacillus sp. UBA6918
GCCCAGATTGATGACGAGTACGCCGGTTTGTGCGGGTGAGCCGTGCCGGTATTCCGGTTCTTTCAGATAGCTCATCAATGAAAAGACAGTGCGTTGGATAGCAGTTTTGCGGTGATGTCGACTATCGGAATCACGCGCTCATAGGCCATGCGGGTGGGGCCAACCACCCCCAGGGTGCCGACTACCTGGCCGTCGACTTCGTAGGGGGCGGTGACCAGGCTGCATTCATCAAGCGGAAGCGTGTCGGATTCGCCACCGATGAAAATCTGCACGCCCTGTNNGGCATCGAACAGGCGGCGCAGGTTTTTCATGTTGGCTGAAAGCTCCTGCACGTCCAGCAGTTTTCGGCTGCCGGAAACCACCACGGATTCGCGCTGACCATCCAGCGCCTCTGATCCTGCATGGACAGCGGCTGTCATCAGGGCCTGCATGTCATCGCGCATGCGCCCCAGTTCGGCCTTGAGGCCGGCACGCATTTCATCGAAGGTCCGTCCTGCGAAGTGGCGGTTGAAGTAATTGGCGGATTCGGTGAGCTGTGACTGGCTGTATGGCTGCTCGGTGAGGATGACGCGGTTTTCGACCTCGCCTTCCTGGGTGACGATGATAAGCAGAACACGTTTCTCAGACAGGCTCAGGAATTCCACTTGCCGGCAAGCGGGGTTGCGGCGCGGGATCATCACCAGTCCGGCGAACTGGGTGAGTTCGGACAACATGTTGGATGCGGTGGCAAGCAGTTTTTGCGGATCGTCCGGCGCAAGCTGTCTTTGCATTTCGCCCAGCGCGACCTGTTCGAGAGGACGCACGGTGAGCAGTGTGTCGACGAAGAAGCGGTAGCCGCGTGGGGTGGGCACCCGTCCGGCAGAGGTGTGCGGGCTGGCAACGAACCCCATTTCCTCAAGGTCGGCCATGATGTTGCGTATGCTGGCCGAAGAAAGGTCCAGACCGGAGTGCTTGGCCAGCGTGCGCGAACCCACCGGCTCGCCTTCGATGATGTGGCGTTCGATCAGGGTTTTCAGCAGGATGCGTGCGCGGTCGTTAAGCATGTTGGAAAAATAATATTCGCGTCTTCACGGGAAGCGCTTTTCAGGATTTTACAACCGTATAATGGGGGGCATGGCTCAAACTTTCAATAAAGTCGCCCTCGTCGGCAAATACGACAATCAGGCAATCGCCGGATCGGTGGAAAGATTGGCAGGCTACCTGGCTGACCATGGCCACGAAGTTGTGCTGGCCAAACAGACAGCTCAGGCGCTGAATCTCTCCGGTTACATGCATGCCGACCTGACAGATCTTGCCGCCATGGTCGATGTGGTGATCGTGCTGGGCGGTGACGGTACCATGCTCTCGATCGCACGCGCCCTGGCGCCTTATCCCGTTCCCCTGATTGGCGTCAATCAGGGCAGGCTGGGTTTTCTCACCGACATTACGGTGGGAAACATGGAGATGGAACTTTCCCGCATGCTGGCCGGGGAATACGATGTTGAGACGCGTATTCTCCTGGAGGCAACGCTTGAGCGCGAAGATGGCACTCGCCATGAGTGCTCGGCATTCAATGACGTAGTCGTCAGCAAGGCAGGCACGGGCCGCCTGATCGAGTTTGAAGTCATCATCGACAATGAATTTGTCTATACGCAGCGCTCGGATGGCCTGGTGATCGCTACGCCTACGGGTTCTACAGCCTATGCGCTTTCGGCGGGTGGCCCGATCCTGTATCCCACGCTCGAAGCCATTGCGCTGGTGCCCATTTGTCCCCACACGCTGTCGGCACGCCCCATTGTTGTGAGCAGCGATTCACAGGTGGATATCATCATTCATCATGCCGATGATGCGCGCGTGCATTTCGACGGCCAGAAATATTTTGACCTGCAAAAAGGCGACAAGGTGCGTATTGCGCGCATGCCGCACAACGTTACATTGCTGCATCCCAAGCATTACAGCTACTACGACACGCTGAGACAGAAATTGCACTGGGGCAAACAGCTCTAAAGCAAAGCGATAGCGCAATGCTCCAACACCTGTCCATTCACGATTTCATCCTGGTAGATTCCCTGGACATCGATTTCCAGTCAGGACTTACCGTTCTTACTGGCGAAACCGGCGCAGGCAAATCCATTCTGGTTGATGCGCTCTCCCTGGTTCTGGGTGACCGCGCAGAAACCGGTGTGGTGCGGCAGGGCGCCAGAAGGGCTGAAATCAGCGCCGAATTTGGATTGGATGGACAGCCTGAAGTGGAAGTCTGGCTGGAGCAAAACGGGCTGGAAGGCGACCCCGGCCAATGCCTGTTGCGCAGGGTGATGGAAGCAGAAGGCAGAAGCCGCGCTTTCATCAATGGCTCTCCAGTGACGCTGACGCAATTGCGGGATCTGGGAGAACTGCTGGTCGACATCCATGGCCAGCATGCACACCACGCCCTGCTTAAAACGTCTGTGCAACGCGAGTTGCTGGATGAATTCGCCGGTGCGCAGACGGAAGCCCATGAAACTTCCCAGGCGTGGCACCGTTGGCAAACTGCCAGGAAACGATTGCAGGCGGCAAGAGAAGAGGCGGGCGCAAGACTTTTGGAGAAAGAAGGGCTTGAAGCTGCGCTGTCCGAAGTCCAACCATTGTTGGATGACCTGCGTGCATGGGATGACATCCAGGCAGACCACCAGCGCCAGGCCCACATGTCCAGCCTGATTGAATCTGGCGCCCAGCTTTTGGCGGGTTTGGAGGATGACGAGGAAGGTGTGCTGAGCCGCCTTGCCCATTTGCAAATCCTGTTGCGGGACATGCTGGAAAAAGACGCCAGCCTTGCCGATGAACAGGCCCTGCTCGACACGGCGCTCAATAATCTTGAAGAAGCACGTCATGGCCTTCGCCGCTATGCCGATCGGCTCAATCTGGATCCCGAGCATCTGGCTGAGCTCGATCGCAGGATTGCCGAGATTCATCGGGTTTCGCGCAAGCATCGGGTCACCACGCCCGAACTGCTTGAAAGATATGCGGCCTGGCAGGAAAGACTGGAGGCATTGCAGAGTGAAGAGGATGTCGAAGTGCTGGCAATCGAGGTCAGCGAGTCAGAAACCTCTTTCGGCTCTTGGGCGCAAAAGCTCAGCGCCAAAAGACAGCGTGCAGCCGCCGCATTAGGCAAAACCGTGACCGAAGCCATGGCCGAACTGGCTTTGGGCGATGGGCGTTTTGAAGTGGGACTTAATCCATGTTCTCCTCAATCGCATGGCATTGAAGAAGCAGTTTTTCTGGCCGCGAGTCATGCGAGCCTTGCGCTTGCCCCGCTGAACAAGGTGGCGTCAGGCGGCGAACTTTCCCGCATCAGCCTGGCCATCCAGACTGCGCTTTCAGGACAGGCGGGCGTTCCGACTCTGATTTTTGATGAAGTCGATGTCGGTATTGGCGGGGGGGTTGCCGAAGCGGTGGGGCGGCGACTTGCTCGTCTGGGTGAAGCCAGGCAGGTGCTGGTAATTACGCACCTGCCTCAGGTTGCGGCTTTTGGTAGCCATCACCTGCGGGTGAGCAAGCTGGCAGGGGAAGACAGGGTTGTCAGCCAGGTCGTGCCGCTTGATGCCGAGGAGAGGGTACTGGAAATATCCCGCATGCTGGGTGGCCAGGAAATTACTGAAACCACGCGCGAGCATGCCAGGGAAATGCTGGCCGGGGCAGGCCAGGCCGAGGCGGCAGGCAAAACCCGCAAGAAATCCGCCTGATTATTTCTTTGCTCTGTGCGGGCAGGGGCTCTTGGTGCAGTCCACATAAATTTGCAACGAATGGTCGTGAATGGCAAAACCACGGGATTCGACGACTTTTTTCTGGCGCTTTTCGATTTCCGCATCAAAAAATTCCTCGACCCGGCCGCATTGCATGCAGACCAGATGATCGTGGTGTTCCCCCTCGTTGAGTTCGAAAACGGCCTTGTCGCTGTCAAAATGGTGACGCATCAGCAGGCCAGCCTGTTCGAACTGGGTTAAAACCCGGTAGACGGTTGCCAGCCCGATGTCCTGGCCTTCTTCCTTCAGCAGCGAATAGACCTCTTCCGCCGTCATGTGGCGTTTCTTGCTGTGTTCAAAGAGATCAAGGATCTTCAGGCGCGGGAGGGTGGCTTTCAGGCCGATGCTCTTCAGATCGTCCGGATTGCTCATGCATGACTCCGAAAAATAGGATTCAAAGTCAGTTATGATAACGCTTTTGCAGCTTTTACCCGGAGTGGACAGTTGAAAGCCCTGCGTGTGTTACCGCTCGTTTTACTCTTGGCGGCGTGTTCGTCGGTGAAGAACCCTTTCTCGCCCTATCGCATTGATGTTCAGCAGGGCAATGCCCTTGAACAGGAGGCGGTCGAAAAGCTCAAGCCTGGATTGACGCATTCCCAGGTTCGCTTTGTACTTGGCACGCCTCCGCTGGTGGACCCTTTCCACGGCGATCGCTGGGACTATGTCTTCAATTTCCGCAAGGCTGGAAAATTGACTGAGGAGAGGCGCCTGGTACTGTTCTTTGAGGGTGACGTGCTCAAGCGTATCGAGGCAGAAGGGCTGGCTCCCCGGGAAACAAGTCCCGAATCCAACCCTGCGCCCAAGCCGGTTGAGTCAGGCGCGGCAGCGCGGTCAGATTCGGCGCCAGTCATGAAGCCTGTCCCGGCAAAATCGGAGTCGACAAGCGCCACAAGCCTTGGCGAGACATCCATTGTTTCCCCGCTCGGTTCCGGAGAGACGCCATCATCATCGCAAGACAAGGGCAAAACTCCTGCGGTCAGTGAAACATCGCCTGAACAATTGAAGCTGCAGACGGACGTCAATGTCGAGGCAATCAAAAAGGCTGAATGAAGAACGCATGAGTGTTTTGAGGACTGTAATTGCAGGTGTCTCCGGCCGAATGGGCCGAGCCTTGCTGGATGCGGTTGCGGCGGATTCCGTGTGCGTGCTGCATGGTGCGCTGGACCGGGCCGGCAGCAATGCACTCGGGCAGGATGCGGGTATTTATAGCGGGGCACAGGCTGGCGTAGCCGTTACCGATCAGATTGCATCTGCGCTGGCCGGTGCTGATGTATTGGTGGATTTCACGCGCCCCGAGGCGACACTCGACTATCTGGAAGCCTGCCGCAAGGCAAAGGTCAACCTGATCATTGGCACGACGGGCTTCGATGCTGCCGGCAAGGCGGCGATTGAGGCTGCCGCCAGGGACATCGGCATCGTCTTTGCCCCCAATTTCAGCGTGGGGGTGAACCTGCTCATGCAGCTGGCAGAAACCGCGGCGCGAGTGTTGAACGAGGGCTACGACATAGAAATCATCGAGGCGCATCATCGACACAAGGTCGATGCGCCTTCCGGCACAGCCCTGGGAATCGGCCAGGCGGTGGCCGGGGCCTTGGGGCGGGACCTCAAGACCTGCGCAGTCTATGGCCGAGAGGGGGTGACCGGCGAGCGCAGACCGGAGACCATCGGTTTTGCCACTGTGCGCGGCGGTGACATCGTCGGCGACCACACGCTGCTGTTTGCGGGCATCGGCGAACGCGTGGAACTCACCCACAAGGCCAGCAGCCGCGCCACGTTTGCGCAGGGTGCGCTCAGGGCAGCCAAATGGCTGCAGGGGAAAGGACCGGGTCTGTACGACATGCGCGATGTGCTGGGGCTGAAATGAACAAGGTCAAGGTGTACAGCACGGGCACCTGCCCCATTTGTGTCAAGGCCAAGGCCTTTCTCGACAAGCGCGGCATCGGCTACGACGAAGTTCGCATTGACCTGGATCGCGAAGCCATGAAGGAATTTTCCGTGGTTACCAACGGGGCGCGCACCGTGCCCCAGATCGTGGTCGAGGGGAAGTGCATTGGCGGTTTCACCGAACTCACCGAACTGCACATGGATGGCGGGCTGGATCATTTAATCCCCTGATTTTCGCCAAGAAAATCGCTTCGCCACGTTGCCGTATCACCTGCCTCACGGTATAATTCGCTCTCAATTCGGGCGGGCTGGAAAAAACCGCTCCCGCCCTGTCTCAAACGCCCTGCAATTTTTGGAGTTTTCCTGTGCCCAAGGCCCAGCCCGCCCTTCTTGCGCTTGCCGACGGCTCGGTTTTTCGCGGACTTTCCATCGGTGCCGACGGCATGACGTCCGGCGAGGTGGTCTTCAACACCGCGTTGACCGGGTATCAGGAAATTTTGACCGACCCGTCCTATACCCGTCAGATCGTCACATTGACGTACCCGCATATCGGCAACTACGGCATCAATACCGAGGATGTCGAGGCTGACCGCATTTATGCCGCAGGCCTGGTGGTGCGCGACATGCCTCGTCTGTATTCCAATTTCCGCGCCAGCCAGTCCCTTGGGGATTACCTGGTGAGTCAAAATATCGTCGCAATCGCCGACATCGATACCCGCCGCCTGACACGTATTCTGCGTGAAAAGGGCGCACAGAACGGCTGCATCATGGCCGGCCACATCGATGAAGCCGAAGCCCTGAAGCAGGCCCAGTCCTTCCCTGGACTTGCCGGCATGGACCTGGCCCAGGTGGTAACCTGTGGATCCAAACACGAGTGGAACGAAGGCGAATGGCAGCTTGGAAAGGGCTATGTGCCACGCGAACAGGACAAGTTCCATGTCGTAGCCTATGACTATGGTGTGAAGCGCAACATCCTGCGCATGCTCGCGTCGCGTGGTTGCCGCCTGACCGTTGTGCCTGCCAAGACACCTGCATCGGAAGTGCTGGCCATGAGCCCCGACGGCGTGTTTCTTTCAAATGGCCCCGGCGATCCGGAGCCCTGCGAATACGCAATCAATGCCATTCGCGAAATCGTGGACAAGAAAGTACCGACCTTCGGCATTTGTCTCGGCCACCAGTTGCTGGCGCTGGCTTCAGGGGCAAAGACCATGAAGATGAAGTTTGGCCACCATGGTGCCAATCATCCGGTTAAGGACCTCGAATCCGGACAGGTGGCAATTACCAGCCAAAACCACGGATTTGCGGTGGAGGCAGCGACCCTGCCGGGCAATCTCAAGCCGACGCATGTTTCGCTGTTCGATAACAGCTTGCAGGGCATTGCCCGTACGGATGCTCCAGCATTTTCTTTCCAGGGTCACCCGGAAGCAAGCCCGGGCCCGCATGACGTGAGTTATTTGTTCGACCGCTTCGTGTCGATGATGGCGGAGCGGAAGTAAAACATGCCAAAACGTACAGACATTAACAGCATCCTGATCATCGGCGCCGGCCCCATCATCATCGGTCAGGCGTGCGAGTTCGACTATTCCGGGGCCCAGGCATGCAAGGCGCTGAGGGAAGAAGGCTACAAGGTCATTCTGGTCAACTCCAACCCGGCGACC
>DKAU01000141.1 GCA_002450925.1 Thiobacillus sp. UBA6918
ATGGTCGATGCTGCTATCGTCATGGTCGAGAACATGCACAAGCAGCTCGAACGTGCGGGTGATGGGTGTGACTACTGGGAAGTTGCTCGCAAAAGTGCAGTTGAAGTCGGCCCCGCACTGTTTTTCTCATTATTGGTCATCACGGTGTCCTTTCTGCCTGTGCTTACTCTCACTGGGCAGGAGGGAAAGTTGTTTTCGCCGCTGGCATATACCAAGACATACGCCATGGCAGCAAGTGCCGCACTGGCGGTCACGCTTACGCCGATTTTGATGGGGTATTTCATCCGCGGTCGCATCCGCCCTGAATCTGAAAACCCCTTCAATCGCATCTTGCAAAATATTTACCGACCGCAGCTGATGTTCGCGCTGAGTAAGCCGAAAGAAACCATCGTGCTTGCCGTTGTCGCGCTTCTTAGCATCGCCTGGCCGCTGTCCCGGACTGGCAGCGAATTCATGCCGCCGCTTTACGAAGGCGACCTACTCTACATGCCGACTACACTGCCGGGGCTCTCCATCGATGAAGCTGCTAATGTCCTGCAAATCACCGACCGAATCATCGCCAGCTTTCCCGAGGTTGAGCGGGTGTTCGGCAAAGCCGGGCGCGCAGACACTGCCACCGACCCGGCTCCCCTATCCATGATCGAAACCACCATTGTCTTGAAGCCCCGAGCACAATGGCCAAAGGACGGCACCATCGAAGACTTGATCGGCAGGCTGGACCAGGCAGTTTCTTTGCCCGGACTTACCAACTCCTGGGGTTATCCTATCCGTATCCGCATCGACATGCAGTCAACTGGGGTGCGCACTACCGTTGGCGTCAAAGTTACCGGACCGGAACTGGATGGTATCGTACAGCTCGCGCAAGCCATCGAAGCCGTGGTGAAAAAAGTGCCGGGCACGCGCAGCGTGTTTGCTGAGCGCGTAACAAGTGGCCGCTACATCGACATCGAAGTCGACCGCGCGAAGGCCGCACGCTACGGTATCAACATCGCCGATGTAGAAATGCTGGCGCGCACCGCGATTGGTGGCGGAAATATCGGCGCTGTGGTGGATGGCCGTGAGCGCTATCCCATAAACCTGCGCTATCCCCGCGGTTACCGTGATTCACTCAATGCACTGGCTTCAAGCCGCATCACTACACCCGCAGGGTTGCATGTGCCGTTGGGCGAAGTAGCACGACTTTCCATCGTAGACGGCCCATCGGAGATCAAGAGCGAAAATGGGCGTCTTGTTGGATACGTTTATATCGATCTCGATAACAGCGATTTGGGCGGTTATGTCGAATCAGCAAAAAAAGTGGTTGAAAATTCCGTCAAGGTCCCGCCCGGCTACGTGGTTCAATGGACTGGCCAGTACCTTCACCTGCAACATGCAAAGGAAAGGTTTTTGTGGGTAATCCCGCTGACACTCATACTGGTGTTGATGCTGCTCTACCTCCATTTTCGTCAGCTAGGCAAGGCTTTGCTGGTGATGGCCTGTCTGCCGCTGGCTCTGGTGGGCGGTTTCTGGTTGATTTACGCCCTGGACTACCAACTCTCGGCTGCTGTGGCCGTCGGTTTTCTCGCGCTTGCCGGTGTGTCCGCCGAGTTTGGCGTTGTCATGTTGCTCTATCTCGACAACGTCATCAAACAGTTCAGCGATTCCGGTCGGCTCACTGACCGTCACTCACTGCATCAGGCCATTGTTGAAGGGGCTTTGCTGCGCATCCGTCCAAAGATCATGACAGTATCTGTGATCATTGCCGGGCTACTGCCCATTCTGTTTACACAGGGTACCGGAGCAGATGTGATGAAGCGGATCGCCGCGCCTTTGGTGGGTGGAATGTTGACTGCTGCGTTCCTGTCTTTAATTCTGATTCCTGTTGTGTATTCCCTTTGGTATGGCCGAGGACTTCAGGAAAAGTGAAGTCAGATAGCGACCCGAAGCGGACGCAAGAAAGATCGCGGCTAATCTCCGCATGCTTACAATAAGCAGACGCAGACTTAATTTGTTAATCGCGGACACAAAGTGCAACACCTAAGAATCCACCGCCCACTCATTTTTTCTTAAGAAGATACCGCTGGGCATCAAGGTTCCCCTGCGCGGCAGCCCTACGCATCCAATAAATGGCCTCGGCATCATCCTGCGGTATCATCTTGCCCCAACCATTGGCATACGCATTACCAAGGAAGTGCTGAGCGTATTCATACCCCTGCTCAGCGGACTTGCGGATCCATTTGAAAGCCTCGTACTCGTCCCGGGGCACACCCATTCCTAAGAGATGTAGCATTCCTATGCTGAAATGGGCACTGGCGTGATACTGCGCTGCGGCCTTGCTGTACCACTTAAGTGCCTCAGCAAAGTCTTGGGGCACGGCCCCCTGGGCATCACCAAGGTACAAATGCCCGAGGTTGTTCTGGGCGCCAGCATCTCCTTGCTCAGCCAAAGGCTTAAATATCTTAAATGCTTTGGCGTAGTCGCCTGCTTCCTGAGCTTCCGCGCCAAGTCGAGATTCTGCCCCCCCTGTTTTGTCGATGTCTCCAAAGTGCATCGAAACATCTCCGGCAACAATCTCCACAGAAGACTTCTGCATGCGTAACGGTGTTGCACAGCCTCCAATCTGAGACATAATAAAGCACGCAAAATACAACACTAATAAAGAGTGGTGGTTACGCATCATGGTGTCCATGATTTCCCCTTCTAAGGCTCTATCCTCTGAACTACTTGAACATGCTTTCGCCTATAAAGACGACATCAGTCTATTGATGGCTAACCCCCAATTTTTCAAGGCTTTCTTTAGCGCCGGAATTTCCCTGATCAGCGGACTTGCGCCACCACTTGATAGCCTCGCTATCGTTTTTCGCTACGCCCAAACCTAAGCTGTACATTGTTCCAAGACTGAGTTGCGCATGAGCATTCCCCTGCTCTGCAGCCTTATGCCACCACTTGACGGCCTCGGCGTTGTCCTGGGGCACACCATGTCCCTGAAAGTACATGAGCCCAAGGTTATTCTGGCCAGAGGCATTCCCCTGCACGGCAGCTTTTTGGAACCACTCGAATGCTGCGGCGTGGTCCTGGGCCACACCCAGGCCCTCGTTGTACATAACGCCCAAGTTGACCTGAGAACCAGCATGCCCCTGCTCGGCGGCCTTGCGGAACCACTTTATTGCCTCTGGGTAGCTCTGGTGTACGCCTACACCACTCATGTACATGACACCAACATTATGCTTGGCGGTGGCATCACCTTGCTCAGCGGATGCAATATAGGCATTTACCTGTTCTTGATGGTCGGTCGCACACCCAGTAAATATGGATGAGATCGATACCAACGCAAGGGCGACAGCCTTTAGATCAATTCTCACTTCCATTCTCCTCCTTACCAATATAGGTCAATGGAGAATTAGGTTGTCCCTAGGTTCTCAGAATCGGTCTTTGCTGCTCAATTGTTAGAATTGAAGAATTATTCTAATGTCTGCTAATAGATCGGAGCCAGACGTCAGTCACAAACTCCTTGAATGTCTGCAATTGGCCGAAATATGACTTTTAAAAATGAATTTCATCCTAGGGTTCTCTTAGACTGAAATGCACTTGATCAGGGTAGGGCGGATCTAGACAAAGTTTGCACGGAATATTAAGATTAGAAGGTCCTAAATATGTGTGCCGACATGAAAGCAGATATTGCCCTGCTGACCAAATACAGCCAGCCAGGACCTCGCTATACCTCCTATCCCCCTGCGCCTCATTTTGCAGAGGATTTCGGTATCAACCAGTGGCGTCAGGAAATCATCGAGAGCCAGGACCCGGCACGTCCGTTGTCCCTATATATTCACATACCGTTTTGCGACACGCTTTGTTATTACTGTGGCTGCAACATGGTGGCTACGCAAAAATACGAGAAGGCAATGGATTATCTTGCCTACCTCAAGCGCGAAATCGATTCGATAGCCGATCTGACCAATTCTTCTCGGCCAGTCGTGCAACTGCATTGGGGCGGGGGCACGCCAACCTTTCTGAAAGCCGAGGAAATCCGCGATCTGGCGACGCATTTGCGTAACCGATTCAATTTTGCTGCGGATGCGGAGGTCTCGGTCGAGGTTGATCCGCGTGGGTTGCTTCTGGAACAGGTACAGGCGCTCAGGGAGTCGGGCTTTAACCGGGCGAGTCTGGGGGTGCAGGATATCGACGAGAAAGTTCAAAAGGCGGTCAATCGCGTACAGCCACTTTCAATGATCGAAGAAGTCTATGGCTGGTTTCGGAATGAAGGCTTCTCCAGCATCAACCTGGACTTGATGACGGGTTTGCCGCATCAGACCCTCGACGGTTACCGGACAACACTCAAGGAAATTGTTCGGCTCAATCCTGATCGGCTGGCTGTGTTCGGATATGCCCACGTGCCCTGGATGAAAAAACACCAGAAACTGATCATCCAGAGTGACCTGCCAAATTTCGAAACCCGCATGGCCATGCAGGACCTGATCCTCGAAACGCTTGAAAAAGCAGATTACGTACACATCGGCATGGATCACTTTGCCAAGCCGGAAGATGAACTGGTCAAAGCTCAGCGCGAGAAAACACTGTGGCGCAATTTTCAGGGCTATACCACTCATCGCCATGCTGATATCTACGCATTCGGCGCCTCATCCATCAGTCAGACGGAAGATGTCTACGCACAAAACGAGAAACGCCCTGATGCTTACCAGAAGTTGATCAGTGAAAACGGACTGGCCACCGTCAAGGGTTATCGCGTGACCACGGACGACAAGATACGGCGCGATGTGATAACTGAACTGATGTGCGACCTGTCGCTTTCCAGGTCCTCAATCGAAAACCGCTGGAACATTGATTTCGACGCCTACTTTGCTGACAGTCTGCAGAGACTGGAACCCCTGCAGGCTGATGGACTAGTGGAGATGGACAGCAATGAAATTCGCGTCACTGTTTTGGGGCGCCTGTTTCTGCGCAACATCGCCATGAGCTTCGATGCATACCTGAATGCTCCCAAGCAGGAAGCCCCTCGTTATTCCATGACTGCCTGAAACCCCAGGTCTGGCACAGGCGTGCAATAACCTCGTTTGTCATATAAGATTCTCAAAAGTGCGGCGTGATGCCGCTTATCCATGTCCATTACCCAAAAAGGACGTAGTGTCATGACCAGTCAAGTTGCAACCATTGATTTTGATGAAGTAAGTGATGAGCTTCGTGCCATTCGTATTCTAGGTCGTCTGGACATTCAGGGCGTAAACGCCGTCGATGCAAAGTTGGCCTTTTTGGCCGCATCCCAGAAGCACAGGGTAGTCGTGGACCTCTCTGGCCTGGAATTCATCGCTTCCATCGGTATCCGTTCCCTTGTTGCCAACGCCAAGGCTCAACAGCAAAAGGGTGGGCGGATGGTGTTGTATACCGGCAATAACGAGCCAGTTACCAAAGTGCTCGTAACCATGGGCATCAACAACTTGATCCCGATGTTTACCGATTCCACCAAGGCACAAATCGCGGCGCTCGCCTGAAGTCGTGTGACTGGGTCAACCGTAAAATTAGTCACAGAACTTTCCGTAGCCCCGAACGCGGAAGGACTTGTAACCGCCTCTGCCTGGCTTGAGAAAAACGGCCTGGAGCACGAGGTACCCAAGGATCAGATCAGGCGGCTGGATCTATGCCTTAATGAATCCATCGCCAACATCATCTCCCATGGCGGACCTACAGCGAGCGAATCGCCTGTGCAATTGCATCTGGATTTATCGCGCAATTTGAATGCGGGCGAAATAAGTCTGACTGTGAGTGATGGAGGGGCGGCGTTTGACCCGCTAGAGCATCACGCCAAACCAAGGCCCCAGAATCTTGAAGATGCGCAGCCCGGAGGGTTGGGGCTGAGGATGATGCATGAGTTTTCAGATAGCTTGAACTACCTCTATAGCGATGGGCGAAACCAGACAACCTTCACGGTGCGCTGGAATGATGATGCATAGGTTTGCTGACCTAAGCCAAGACGCTCCTTCATTACGGCCATGCGCATGCCAAGCCAGGCACACTATGCCAAAAATGGTCACTTCCAGAACAGGTTTTTTCTCCCCGAATGATTTGTAATCAGGCTGTTAGCTGTTTGGCATATTCCTTGCCTTTAAGGTTATAGGCAATTTATATTTTGAAGGAGAAAAGAGAATGCTTGCCAAGACCTTGATTTCGATAGCGTCCGTTTTAATTCTGGTTTTCCCAGCCTACGCTGGTGGCGTAGACGGGCAGGCCGTGCTGGGTGGTGCCATTGGAGGCGGAGCAGGTGCGGCTATTGGTTCAGCAATCGGTGGGCGTGATGGCGCCATCATCGGAGGAGCAATCGGTGGCGCGGCAGGTGTGGCAATCGCGACCGATGGCAAAAGCGAGCCAAAAACGGTGACGAAGCAGGTCGTCGTCGAAAAGGAAGTTGTTTACGTTGAATCCGGGAAACACGATAACGGACTGCATCTCGGACATGGGAAAAACAAGCATGGCCGTGGGCATGACTGATATCAGGCCCGCCAACAAAAAAGCCGCTTGATGCGGCTTTTTTGTTGGGTTTCCATTTGAGGTTAATGGAGTATTGTCTCGGTAGGCTCGATGGCTGGATTAGGAACCGGACTGGCGTGATGAACCAACAACTTCCACCCGGTATTTTGTTTGTGGACATAGACATGTGTCGCGTGCATGACAGCTTCCACTCCTTGAGGAAGAAGCAGGCGTTCTTCAATCCCGTGGATGGATAGATTGCCTTCCTGTCGGCGGAAGAGATTCTTGTGCGATATTTTGCCGCCACCATTGGCAAGAATGTTAGACCAGCTTTCAATAATGGCTGAGTGGCCATAAAGCGGGGGCGACATGGGGTGGATGCAAACCGCCTGTGGTGAATCATCCCATACCCGCTTCATGGTTTCAAAATCGGCGGATGAAAAAGCCGCGTAGAACGCGGCTTCAACTTCATCAGGAGAATTGAATGACATGCTTATTTCAATACGGAGGACATGACTGCTTCTTCTTCCTTCGCCAGATTGGTCAAAGCTGCCGAGATCCCGCCTTGTGACATTTGCGCCATCAGGCTGGTATTGAAGCGCATTACATAAATCTTTCCATCCTTGCCTTCGAATACACTGTAACGGCAGGTAAGAGAGGGAGGTGTCTGGGCTTGTTGCTGGGCTTTCAGAACTGCTTCGGCCAACGTGGGATGGCACATGCCCACTATTTTCATGGGTTTGGCATCTGCATGACCCGCCTTCCTCATCATCTCCTGGGCATCAAACACGCCGGCTATTTTCCAGCCGCGCGCCTGAGCTGTTTTCTGGAGCGCGTCCACGGTTTCTTCAAAGCCGTATTTGCTGGGTTTTTCCAGCATCATGGCCTGCATGAGTTTTGCCTGTGCCTGCTGCATCTGTTGCATCGAGGCTTGCACGTCCTGGGGGTTGGCTGCATGTGCAGTACCTGCAGAAAACGTGAAAATGGAAAACAGGAAAAGAAAAACTTTCATGGAAAAATTCCAGGGGGTTCAATGGCTGGGGCGGGCCTCGCCAATCAGTTTGTAATGTGTGCCACAGTAGGGGCACACGGCCTCACCGGTTTTTTCGATGGGCAAAAAAACACGCGGATGTGCATTCCAGGCGTTATGTTCAGGTAGTGGACAATGTAAGGGGAGGTTGGATGCATCCACTTCAATGACGCGCTTGGTGTTGTCTCCTGACATTGTGGTTACCTTTAAACGTAAGTCAGCCAGTTTTCGTGCTTGGGGGAACGGCCTTGCACACAGTCGAAATAAAGTGTCTGAAGTTTTTGCGTAATGGGCCCGCGTGAACCGTTGCCAATCGCACGGTTGTCCAATTCCCGAATAGGGGTGACCTCAGCAGCAGTACCGGTGAAGAAGGCTTCGTCGGCAGAGTAAACTTCGTCGCGGGTGATGCGCTTCTCGATCACCTGATATCCAAGCTCGCCGGCCAGCTGCACGATGGTGTCGCGGGTAATGCCTTCCAATGCGGAAGTCAGGTCAGGCGTATAAATCTTGCCCTTGCGGATGATGAAGATGTTTTCACCCGAACCCTCCGCTACAAAGCCGTCCACATCCAGCAGCAGCGCTTCGTCGTAACCATCCATCTCGGCCTCGCGATGGGCAAGGATCGAGTTCATGTAATTTCCGTTGGCCTTGGCCTTGCACATGGTCACGTTGACATGGTGGCGGGAGAACGAAGAGGTTTTCACGCGGATGCCGTTATCCAGCGCTGCCTGACCCAAATAGGCGCCCCATTTCCAGGCGGCCACGATGACATGGGTGGAAAGGCTTTTGGCCGAAATGCCCATGGCCTCAGACCCATAGAAGGCCATCGGCCGGATGTAGGCGGATTCGAGCTTGTTTTCACGCACGGCCAATTTGTGCGCTTCATTGATTTCGTCTTTGCCGTAGGGCATTTTCATGCCGAGGATGTGGGCTGAGCGGAAGAGACGGTCGGTATGATCCTGCAGGCGGAAAATAGCGGTGCCCTTGGGAGTCTGGTAGGCGCGCACGCCTTCGAAAACGCCCATGCCGTAATGCAGGGTGTGGGTCAGCACGTGGGTTGTGGCATCTCGCCAGTTCACCAGTTTGCCGTCATACCAGATAACGCCGTCGCGGTCGGCCATCGACATAATGAAACTCCAAGACTTCGAATAGGATAGAAAGAATGTGAAATTGTATCAAAGGCCAGACAGATCGCCCGGTTTCGATGTGGAGAGAGGCTAAATTACCGTGGTGATTCCCACCCTGACAGGTTAGCGTCACGAACGGCGGAAAGTAACCCACCAGCCTGCTTATATCACACACCAGTCGTTAACCGGGCAGCGCATGGCACCAACGAGCCAATTCGGAAGCCGGAAAGGAATGTGGCCACTATCGGCAAGCGGTCATGAACCTTTTATTTTTCTGCAACCTTGCCAATCCAGCGAATGATCTCGGGTGCTGAGACACTGGGTGAGTTCAAATGGTCTGTTTCTGGCTCGTACATCCGGGTCAGCGAATGGCTGGGCAGGGCGCCGAAGTGTGACTGTTTGTCCTTTTTTAGGGAGGGGTAATCACGAGTTGGCGCGATATACAGGACTGGCGTGCCGTCTCTGACATGCCTGACCGCGTAATCCATATTGTGTGGGCCATCTGGATTAAACCAGTTGTAATAATTTGCCGCTGTTGTGGAAACCGGGAAGGTGCCTTTGCTGCCTTCCTGATCAGCAAACTCGGATTTTTCGCTGCCTTTCCCGTCATCTATCATGCCTTTGGCCTTGCCGACATATCCGCCCAATGCGTCGCGGAAAACTTTGGCGCCGTGGCTTCCCCCAGGTGCGATGGCAATAAGACCATCCACTGACTGTTCTCCGCCATAGAGCAAGGCGTTCAAACCACCCTGGCTGTGTCCGGCCACAAACAGTTTCTTCGCACCATTGGCGCGCATATTGTTCAATGCGGCAGTGATTTCGCTGGCGCTGTCCTTCATGTCCACATCGTATTGACGGTTCTTTGACCATGTCATTTCAAGATTGGCGACCTGGTAGCCTTCCTTTTCAAGAGCGCTTGCCAGTTCATCGACCCATCTGGCCGGGCTGCCAGCCTTGCCGTGCATTACCACTACGCCGATTTCGGATGCGGGAGATTGTGCGAGCACATGGGGTGAAAAGATTGAAACGGCCAGCGTCAGCAGCGCGGCAATGGTGATGCGTAATGCATGGGTCATGTTGTCTCCTTTTTTTATGGCTCTAAACATGCTGCAAATTATATAAGCGACATATGCGTAGCCGCGATTATCCGAAAACCCTCCCCCAAAGTCGATTGACTGACTCGCGCTCAGCAACAAGATAGATTTTCTCAATCCTGGCATGCTCCGATCCAGACAATTTGACGGCATGCTGCGTTCGTCGCAGCTCGCGGTAAGCATTAGCGGCGTTTTCGGCAATCTCCATTGGAAGTAGTCCGAGTTCGCCGCAGCGTTTGAGCAGGCCGATGTTGCCAACATTGTCGAGAAGGGCTGGGTGATACTTGCTGTTAAGCAGGATGAGGTATTGCACGGCAAATTCCACGTCCACGATTCCGCCGCTGTCGTGCTTGATGTCGAACAATTCAGTGGGATTGGGGTGCCCATCGTGCATTTTCTGGCGCATGGACAGCACTTCCTCCTTCAGTTTGGTCGCGTCGCGTGGCAGGGTGAGAATGGCTCGACGAATAACCTCGAATTTTTCGCCCACCAAAGTATCGCCGCAGACAAAACGTGCACGGGTCAGTGCCTGGTGTTCCCAGGTCCAGGCGTGATTGCGCTGGTAATCCTCGAAGGCTACAACGGAACTGACCAGCAACCCGGAACCGCCATCTGGCCGCAGCCGCAGGTCGGTGTCATAGAGCACGCCAGCACCTGTGGTCGTTGTGAACCAGGTGCTGAGTTTTTGCGCCAGGCGTGCATAGAGGGCGCCTGCATCGGGGGTGTCGTCCTCGTACAGGAAAACGAGATCAAGATCTGAAGCGTAGCCCAATTCTTTCCCGCCCAGCTTGCCGTACCCAATGATGGCAAAGCGCGGCACTTCGACATGACGTTTTGGTAGCGTCGCCCAGGCACGTTTCAGGGTTTCGGCCAGCAACAAGTCGGCCAATGCGGCCAAGTGGTCAGAGAGGGTTTCCAGCTTGAGCCTGCCCGCTACGTCCTGCGCGAGCAGGTGCAGGGTCTGCGTCTGCTTGAAACGGCGCAGGCGGTCCATCTGCGCTTCCATGTCGCCGGCTTCGGTATTCAGGTCTTCATTCAGGCGTTGTGCAAGAAGTGGCCAGTCAGGCGTTGCGAACAACTGGCGCGGGTCGATCAGTTGGTCGAGCAATTGCGGTTGCTGGGTGACAAGTTGTGCTGCCCAGGGACTCGCTGAAAACAGCCTAGCCAACTGGTTAAGAACCGAGGGGTACTCTGCCAGCAGGGCGAGATAGGTTTGCCGCTTGGCGATGGCTTCGATCAGGTCAGTCAGTCGGGCCAGGGTTTCATCGGGATGGGACTGTTGCGCGGCCAGCTCAATGATTGGCGGCATCAGGCTGTCTACTCTAATCCTGGAGGGCTCGGTGAATTTCAGGCGAGAGGTATCGCGCAGCTGCATAAGACGGGCGATGGAATCCTCGGCACGCTGATATCCCAGTTCGGTCAGCAGGGATTCGTTGCCGATGGGATTCATCCAAACTGCTTGCAAGGGATGTGCTGACTGATCTGTCTGCGGCGCGGCAAAGACCTGGTCGAAATGCTGCTCGACCCGGCTGCGGTGGCGCTGGAGTTCTTCCATGAGTGTCTGCCAGTCAGGGGATCCCATGGCCTGGGCAATCTGGGCCTGACTTTGGGCATCATTGGGCAAGGTCTGGGTCTGTGCATCGTCCAGATATTGCAGACGATGTTCGAGCTTGCGTAAAAAACGATATGCAGCGAGCAAATCAGCAACAGTGTCTTGAGGCAACAAGTCCTGCTCAGCCAGTATCCTTAGTACCTCCTGGGTAGGTTTGACGCGCAGCGCAGGAACGTGACCGCCACGGATCAATTGAAACACCTGTGCGACGAACTCTATTTCCCGGATGCCGCCTGGCCCCAGCTTGATGTTGTTCTGCCTGTCCTTTCGCACCACTTCTGCACGAATTTGTGCGTGCAGTTCGCGCAAGGACTGGTAGGCGCCAAAGTCGAGATATTTGCGGAATACGAAAGGACGCACGACTGCGTCTAGTTCGCCGTTCCTTGTTCCTGTCAGGGCGCGCCCCTTGATCCAGGCGTAGCGTTCCCATGGGCGGCCATGCAGGGTGAGATAGTCCTCCAACATGGCATAGCTCATGGCCAGCGGGCCCGAATCCCCCCATGGCCGCAGGCGCAGATCGACGCGAAACACATAGCCATCGGCAGTGTTCTCGGAAATCGCGGCGCTGATTTTCCGGCCGAGTCGAACAAAGAATTCATGATGCGAGATCGATGAGGGGCCGGCGGTCTGTCCTTCTTCCGGATAAAGATAAATCAGGTCAATGTCGGAAGAAACGTTCAGTTCGCGTCCACCCAGCTTGCCCATGCCGATGACCACGAGTTCCATCGGGCTGCCGTCAGGGTTGAGCGGCTGTCCGTGTCGTTCGGCCAGCTCATGCATATAGAAAGACTGTGATGCACGGATGCAGATCTCGGCCACGTCGGAAAAAGCTTCAGTGACTTCTTCCAGCGTGGCCAGTCCGGCGATATCCCGCGCGGCAGTGCGGACCCAAACACGATTTTTCAGGTGTCGCAAATCGCGCTTGAGCAGGTTCTCGTCCCCGGTTTCTTGCCAGGGAGGAGAAAGTTTGACGAAGAATTCCTCCATCTCGGCCCGGCTGTAAGGGCGCTTGATGACGGCAAGGGTTTCTTCTTCCAGTGCAGGATGGCTTTCCAGCAGCCTTGAGGCATAACGAGAGGCCGACCGCAATTGCGAAAGGACAGGGGCAGACATGGTTTGCTATGGTTTGGTATTCTTTATTAACTATAACCCCAATTGACCAGTGGAGAATTGCCATGACCGACATTACCTCCGTTCTGCATGAGACCCGTGTTTTCCCGCCTGCCAGCGATTTCGTGGCTCAGGCGAATGTATCGGGGATGGCGGGCTATGACGCCTTGATGAATGAGGCCAAGTCAGACTATGCAGGCTTTTGGGCCAGGCTGGCCAGGGAAAACATCGCATGGCACAAACCCTTTACCCATGTGCTGGACGAGTCGCAGGCGCCTTTCTACAAGTGGTTTTACGATGGGGAACTGAACGTTTCCTACAACTGCCTGGAAAAGAACATCCAGGCCGGCAAGGGCGAAAAGAACGCGCTGATATTTGAGGCTGACGATGGAACTGTTACGACCTCGACCTACAATGATCTGCTCAAGCGGGTTTCGAAGTTTGCCAATGCATTGAAATCGCTTGGCGTGGAAGCGGGCGATCGCGTCATCATTTACATGCCCATGAGCATCGAGGCGGTGGTGTCCATGCAGGCTTGCGCGCGCATTGGCGCGATCCATTCCGTGGTGTTCGGCGGATTCTCTGCAAAATCCCTGAACGAGCGCATTGTCGATGCCAAGGCAAAAGTCGTTGTCACGGCAGATGAATCCCTGCGTGGCGGCAAGGCGGTGCCGCTGAAGGCCGCTGTGGATGAGGCGGTAGCCATAGGCGGTTGCGACAGCCTGGAAAAGGTTGTGGTGTACAAACGCTCAGGTGGCGCAATAAACATGGCCGCCGGTCGTGACGTGTGGTGGCATGATGTAACCGATAGTCAGGCCGAAACATGCGAACCGACCTGGGTCAATGCCGAGCATCCCCTGTTCATTCTTTATACCTCCGGTTCCACCGGCAAGCCCAAGGGCGTGCAGCACTCCACCGGCGGCTATCTGCTGGGCGCGAT
>DKAU01000017.1 GCA_002450925.1 Thiobacillus sp. UBA6918
GCAGCAGGCATTCCTGCGGTGCATTTCGTCAGCCCATCGATCTGGGCCTGGCGCGGCGAACGCATCCACAAGATCAAACAGGCCGTCTCACACATGCTGGTGATGTTTCCTTTTGAGGAACAACTCTACAAGGATGTGGGAATCCCGGTGACTTATGTCGGCCATCCGCTGGCGGACAGGATACCCCTGGAACCGGACATGGCCGCCGCCAGAAAAGCACTCGACNNCATCCGGGTTGCCAATCAAGGTGTTGAAAGGTCAATCCCAACTGGCGATGACAGCTGCCGATGTGGTGGTGCTAGCCTCCGGAACGGCAACACTTGAAGCCGCGCTGCTCAAGAAGCCCATGGTCATCACCTACAAGGTGCCAGCCATTACGGCATGGCTGGCCAAACGCAAGCTTTACCTGCCTTATGTCGGCCTGCCCAACATCCTGCTCGAGCGGTTTGCCGTGCCGGAACTGCTGCAGGAAAATGCCACACCGGAAAAACTTTCCCAAGCTGTGCTGGGCTGGCTGGACGCACCTGAGCGTTGTGACGAATTGCGGAAAGAGTTTCGCGCCTTGCACGAATCATTGCGCTGCAACGCCAGCGAGCGCATTGCCGAAGCACTGGAACCTTACATAAGTTAATCTGCTTCTCTTTCCACTGAACAGCAATGTGATGCCGCTTCTGGCTCGCTGACTAACACCTGTCCGGTAATGGGATTGGGCCGGTAGGTGGTGCAGCCTTTCAGTCCCTTCTCGTGCGCGTACTGGTAAATCGACTGGAACGAATCGAACGCGTAATTTGCGGGTATGTTGATGGTCTTGGAAATGGCATTGTCCACCCAGGGCTGGAGCGCGGACTGCATGTCGAGATGGCGGTAGGGTGAAATTTCCTCGGCCGTGACAAAGGCAGGGGTAAGCGTCTTGTCTCCATGCAATTGCCGGTACATGGCATAGGCAAAATCGGTGACGGCATACTCGTGCAATTCGCCGTCCATTTCATGGATGCGGCGCCGGTATTCGTACTGGAACACCGGTTCCAGTCCGCTGGAGACATTGTTGGCCAGCAGGCTGATGGTGCCGGNNAGGTTGCTGACGAAAGCGCCCTGTAGATGTTTGTCCCGGTTCAGCAGTGGAAAGCTGCCTTTCTCCCGGGCGAGTTCGATGGATGTGCGATAGGCTGTTTCGCAGATGCGTTGCATGATTGTTGCGGCTGTTTGCAAAGCCTCACCGCTGTCATATCGCTGGCCCAGCATGATGAGCGCATCGCCGAGGCTGGTGATCCCAAGGCCGATGCGGCGTGTGGCGTGTGCAGCCTGCGCCTGTTTCTCCAAAGGGAAACGAGACAGATCACAGACGTTGTCCAGCATGCGTGTGGCCAGTGAAGCGGTTTCCTCCAGCGCATTGTAATCAATGGCGGCCTTGTCTGAGAACGGCGCAGTAATGAAGCGGGTGAGATTGATCGAACCCAGGTTGCAGGCCCCGTAGGGTGGCAGGGGAATCTCGCCGCACGGGTTGGTGGCGGCAAGCTTTTCTGCATACCAGAGATTGTTCAGTGCATTGATGCGATCGATGAACAGCACGCCGGGTTCGGCATAGTCATAGGTGCTGGCCATGATCTCACTCCACAACTCGCTTGCGCGAACGACATGATGCACGCGCGAGTCAGGTTCGCCTGCAGCTGGAAATACCAGTTGCCAGTCGCGGTCTTCCTTGACGGCTTGCATGAAGGCATCGGTGACCAGCACCGACAGATTGAAATGCCGAAGTTTCGCGGGATCGCGTTTGGTGCGGATGAATTCAAAAATATCCGGATGATCGCAGCGCAGCGTCGCCATCATTGCACCCCGGCGTGCGCCGGTGGACAGGATGGTGGCGCACATCGCGTCCCAGATGTGCATGAAGGACACTGGCCCGGAGGCAGTCACTCCAACTCCCGCAGCCAGTGTGCCGGAAGGCCGCAGGGTGGAGAAGTCATAGCCGACGCCGCCTCCCTGCTGCATGGTGAGCGCGCCTTCCTTGAGCGCGTCGAAGATGCCGTCCATCGAGTCTTCGACCCGACCCATGACAAAGCAGTTGAACAGCGTAACGCGGTGGCCCGTTCCGGCACCGGCAAGAATTCTTCCGCCTGGCAGGAACTTGAAATCTTCCAGTGCGGAATAGAAACGCTTCTGCCAGTTCTCCTGGGAACTGGATTCCACGCTGGCAATCGCACGCGCCACGCGCAGCCAGGTCTCTTCGATCGTGGCATCCTTCACGCTGTTCGAGTCGCGAAATCGGTATTTCGCGTCCCAGATATGGCGTGAGATGTCGCAGGAAAAAGGGTCGGAACTCATGCTCTTAGATTAGCCTTTTACGGTTAAGATGACAGCATATTGGGAGAAGAGCAATGCTGGTCAATCTGGAATTTCCACCCGGTCTGTGTGGCGTGGACGAAGCGGGACGCGGCCCCCTTGCGGGCGCGGTCTATGCCGCCGCAGTCATTCTGGATCCGGCCAAGCCGATTGCCGGGCTCAACGATTCCAAGAAATTGAGCGAAAAAGCACGTGATCGTCTGGCCTTTATCATCAAGGCGGAAAGCCTGGCCTGGTCGGTGGCCTATGCAACGGTCGAGGAAATCGACCGCGTGAACATCCTGCAGGC
>DKAU01000021.1 GCA_002450925.1 Thiobacillus sp. UBA6918
CTCCAGAATGTCGGGACGAAGTTTTTCCAGCTCGGCAAGGAAGCGGGCGGCCTTGAAAACGAACATGCCGCTGTTCCAGAAAAAGTCGCCGCTTTTCACATAGGTCTTGGCAGTCGCGTGGTCGGGCTTTTCCACGAAGGCGCCCACGCGATAAGTGTCTTCCAAGTTCGCGAGCGCATCACCACGGCGGATGTAGCCGTAGCCGGTCTCGGGCGCATCGGGCTTGATGCCAAAGGTAACCAAGTGGCCTGCCGATGCGGCTTCGACGGCGCGGGCAATGGCACGATGGAACGCAGGGATATCAGCAATGAGGTGGTCTGCCGGCAACACCAGCATGGTGGCCTCTGGGTCCTGTTCAATAAGGGCCAGCGCAGCCACCGCAACAGCTGGTGCGGTATTGCGTCCTACCGGCTCCAGCAGCAGGGTTGGGTGCGCCACGCCGATTTCCTGCATCTGCTCGGCCACCAGAAAGCGGTGGTTGTTGCCGCACACCACCATGGGTGCACTCATGTCTGACAGGCCCGACAGTCTCAGCACCGTCTCCTGCAGCATGGAGCGCTCGGTCACCAGTGGCAGCAACTGCTTGGGCAGCGCCGCGCGAGACAAGGGCCACAATCTGGTACCGGAGCCGCCGGAGAGAATGACGGGATGGATCACAGCTGCCCTCGCATTTGCTCAGCCAGATCNNCGCGCGGCTTCCTTGCCGTACAGGTGAAGCTTGATGTTGGGATGCGCGAGCAGTTTGTCCCAGTGTGGGCCGCCGTTAACCCAGCGGTCGCCCAGGATGTTGACCATGACGACTGGTGACAGCAGTCGGGTGTCACCCAGCGGCAAGCTGCACAGTGCGCGCACCTGTTGTTCGAACTGGTCTGTTGCACAGGCGTCCAGCGTGTAGTGACCTGAGTTGTGCGGGCGCGGCGCGATTTCGTTGACCAGCAGCTTGCCATCGGCCACAAAGAATTCGACAGCCATGACTCCCACGTAGCCAAGCTTGGCGGCCACATTGCGCGCCATCTCAATCGCAGTTTGTGCAATCGCATCACTGACTCGTGCCGGCACGATGGAAACATCGAGAATGCCGTTCTCATGGCGGTTTTCTGCAACCGGAAACAGCGCGCAATTACCCGCATCGTCGCGTACCAGCACCACGGAAACTTCACGCTCGAGATTGACGAACCCTTCCAGCACACAGGCAATGCCTTTTAACTCGGCGAAAGCGGCCTTGAGTTCTTCCATTGAAGACACGCGGTACTGTCCCTTGCCGTCGTAGCCGAAACGGCTCACCTTCAATATCGCGGGGAATCCCGTCGCTTTAGCACCTGCATCCAGGTCAGCTTCGCTATTCAGCAATGCAAACGGCGCGGTGGCAAAACCGTTGTCCGCAAGCCAGCTTTTCTCACGGCTTCTGTCCTGCACGATTGCCACTGCATCCGCACCGGGCGAGACGCGGCAGTTTTTGGCCAGTTCGATGAGGCTCTCTGCCGGGACATTTTCGAATTCGGTGGTGACGGCCGCGCAGGCGTCGCCAAGCTTTTTAAGCGCGCCGTGGTCGACATAATCGGCCTGCAGGTGAACGTCAGCCATCTGGCCAGCTGGGCTTTGGGGATCGGGATCCAGCACCATGACCTTGTAGCCCATGGTGCGGGCGGCGATGGTGAACATGCGGCCAAGCTGGCCGCCGCCCAGAATACCCAGTGTATTTCCGGGCAATATAGGAAGCTTGCTCATTACTTTTAATTAACTTTCGGGCAGCTGCATAGCCAGCACGGTCTCAGTCAGATCCGCGCGGAATTTCTCCAGTTTCTTCGCAACCTCGGGATTGTCACGCGCGATCATGGACACGGCGAACAACCCGGCATTGGCAGCCCCCGCCTCGCCGATGGCGAAGGTGGCAACGGGAATGCCTTTGGGCATCTGAACGATGGAATAAAGCGAGTCCTGGCCTTTTAGATACTTGGACGGCACCGGCACGCCCAGCACCGGCACGATGGTCTTGGCAGCAAGCATGCCCGGCAAATGGGCCGCACCTCCTGCCCCGGCGATGATGGCCTTCAGGCCCCGTGATTCGGCACTGGCGGCGTATTCGTACAAAAGATCGGGAGTGCGGTGGGCGGAAACTACCTTTGCTTCATGGGGGATGCCGAAGGCCTGCAACTGGGCCACGGCATGCTGCATGACCTCCCAGTCGCTGGAAGAACCCATGACGACACCGACAAGGGGCTGGGACATGGCTGATCCTGCTTGTTATAAAGTGTATATTCTACTCAAACAGACCCCGGGCCACCTTATGTCCGCACTCAACGATTCAGAAACCGTCCGCATCAAGGTGCGCATCTCTGCGCTGGAAACCGAGCATCGCGACCTGGACGCAATTATCAACCACCTAGAAGCCACGGATTTTGGTGACAAGTTCGCCCTGCAGCGCCTGAAAAAGCGAAAACTTCACCTCAGGGACGAGATCGAGCAAATGAACATGCAGTTGGTGCCCGATATCCCCGCCTGACAGAGAAAGCACACGACATGCCGACCCAATTCATCAAAAACTTCAATAAATCCGCCCTGGCTCTGCTGGAACACATCGGTCTTGGCATCATCGCGATTGCCACCGTCGTCGCAGCAGCCAGTGAGGTACGCGTCATGTTTGACGCCGGCACGGTTACCCTCACCGACCTGCTCTTGCTGTTTCTCTACCTGGAAGTGCTGTCGATGGTGTCGGTGTATTACCGCCAGGGCAAGCTGCCCATCCGCTACCCTTTATACATCGCCATGATCGCGCTGGCGCGGTACCTGATTCTTGAGATGAAGAACATCACCGAAATCCGCATGCTGGTGGTGGCTGGAGCGATTCTGCTATTGGCCATCGCAGTCCTTGCCATCCGCTACGGTCACGTTAAGCTGCCCTATACAGAAGACGGCTCGAGCGAATAAGCCCTAGTCCTTCTTGCCGGTAAACGGGAGCACGGCAGCGGGTTCGCTGATGCGCTCCTTGTCGGCCATGGCCTGCATGGCCTTGGGAAATTCGGTCATCAGCCGTGACATGACCGGCAGCGATTCCCGCGTATAGAAAGCCACGTCGAAGGCAATGCTCTCGTCGAGCGCCGTTCTATCCTGGCGCTGGAAATTCTGCCAGGCGAGTTGTACCTGGCCGGGCAATTCACGGTCCACGAACACGATTTCTTCCTGATCGATAATGCCCAGGTACTGCATGCTGCGAATGGGCACAAATACACAGGGACCGCCTGCGCGAGCAAGCAGAAGGTGCGCGAGGTTGTACATGGATGCCGGCAAATGCCTGCTCTCGCGTAGAATCGGGGCTTCCCGGTATAACGTCAGTTCCATATTCTTTCCCGTGTCGCTCAAACTTACCCCAGCACAGTTTCAGGAAGCAAGTGCCCTGTTGGTAGAGGTGTTGCAATTCGCCGCCCCCGCCGATGCGCTGCTGTCCGCCCATTTTCGTCGCAACCCCAAGCTGGGCAGCCAGGATCGCGCCCTCATTGCTGATTGTGTCTATGGCGTTCTTCGAAAGTTCCTGGCCCTGCGCTGGTTGATGCCGGAAGGCACGCCACGCTTGTGGCTTCTGGTGTGGCTCGCCCGTTTTCAGGGGATCAGCCTGCGCGAACTGGAACCACTGATCCGCGAAAAAGATCGCGAAAAGCTTTTAGAAGCAAAATCAAAACCGCTTGAAGGTGCGCCCCTGAGTGTTCATGCCGAATTGCCTGACTGGGTGATCGGTTCGCTGCAGGCAACACAAAGTGATGCAGAGATTCTGACGCTGGGCCGGGCGCTGCAAACAGCCGCGCCCCTGGACCTGCGCGTTAACACCCTGAAGGACAGCCGCGAAGCCGTGCTGGACTTGCTGATCAAACAAGGCGTCCAGGCTCAGGCCACGCCCTACTCGCCCTGGGGTATCCGCATCAAGACCCCGCTGGATTTGTCGCGCCATGTTTTGTTCAAAAAGGGTGTGATCGAAGTGCAGGACGAAGGCAGCCAGCTGCTTGCCCTGCTGACCGGAGCGCGCCGCGGCGAAATGGTCGCGGACCTTTGCGCCGGAGCAGGCGGAAAGACCCTGGCACTGGGTGCAGCCATGGCATCCAGCGGACGGCTCTATGCATTCGATATCAATGAAAAGCGCCTGGGCAAGCTCTCGCCACGACTAAAACGATCCGGGCTTTCGAATGTGACCGCGCAGCTCATCAACAGCGAAAATGACACGCGCCTGAAAAGGCTAGCCGGGAAACTCGATCGCGTGCTGATCGACGCCCCCTGCTCGGGCTTGGGTACTCTGCGACGCAACCCGGATTTGAAATTTCGCCAGTCGCCTGAGACGGTGGCCTCTCTCACCCAGACCCAGGCAAGCCTGATCCGCGCGGGTGCAAAGATGCTCAAACCCGGAGGCCGTCTGGTTTATGCGACCTGCAGTCTGCTGCCGCAGGAAAATCAAAATATCGTCGAAGCTTTTCTTGGCGAACATCCGGAATTCGTACTTGTGCCTGCCACAGACGCACTTGCATCGCAGCGCATTGAATTGAACACCGGGGACTTTTTGCAAATGAGTCCGGCCAGACATGGCACGGATGGCTTTTTTGCGGCACTATTACAAAAACAATAACAGTAGTTCTTTACAGAGCTAGCAAAACAGTAACAGGCAACTAGCCATGGGAGGCTGCCCGGTTAATGTCTTTCGCTATCAATCCTGATCACGTCCGGACTCTTTCCGGCCTGTTCCGCGAGCGCGTCGCACTCACTCCGGACAAGGCGGCTTATCGCCAGTTCGATGGCGAGTCTCAAACCTGGATCTCATTTACCTGGGCCGATGTCGCCCTCGAGGTTGCCCGCTGGCAGGCTGCGCTGGCGAAAGAAGAGCTCGCGCCCGGCGACCGGGTTGCTGTCATGCTGAAAAACTGCGTGGAATGGGTGATATTCGACCAGGCCGCGCTGGGATTGGGGCTGGTGATAGTGCCGCTCTACCTGGACGATCGTCCCGACAACGCCGCCTGGATCATCAATAACTCCGGCGCCCGACTGCTGCTGGTAGAAGGCCGGTTCCAGCATCGCAAGGTGGCCGAGATCCTTGCCGGTTCACCCGACCTCGAACGCGTAATCAGTCTGCTTCCGCCAGAAAGCCTGACTGAATGGAGCAGCAAGATCAAAGTGGCAAAAGCTTGGTTAAAGGAGGCGGAGGGCACTGAAATCCCGACACGCCACTTATCGCCAGACATGCTTGCCTCCATTGTCTACACCTCCGGCACGACCGGGCGGCCAAAAGGGGTGATGCTTACCCACGAGAACATGCTCTGGAACGCCTGGTATGCCAGCCGCTGCGCCACTTTTGGCAAAGACGAGACATTCCTGTCGTTTCTGCCGCTCTCGCATACGCTGGAACGCACCGGCGGCTACTACCTGCCCATGCTGCTTGGTTGTGAGGTTGCCTACGCACGCTCCATCAATTTGCTGGCCCAGGATTTGCAAACCATCCGCCCGACAGTCCTGATCTCGGTACCGCGCATCTACGAACGCGTCTATACCCGTATCCAGGACACGCTCGAAAAAAAGGGTGCCGCGGCGCAATCATTGTTTAATCAGGCAGTGGATGTCGGCTGGCATCGGTTTGAGTATGAGCAGGGGCGCGCATCATGGCACCCCAAGCTGCTGACCTGGCCTTTGCTCAAGAAACTGGTGGCGGACGGCATTACCGAAAAACTCGGCGGCCGGCTCAGAATCGCAGTTTCCGGCGGTGCCGCACTTTCGCCAGAAATTGCCAAGGTGTTCATCGGGCTCGGTGTGCCTATCCTGCAAGGCTACGGTCTGACGGAGACCAGCCCGGTCATTACCGCCAACCGACCCGATTCGAACATCCCCTCCAGCATCGGCCAGCCCGTTCAGGGTGTGGAAGTGAAAATCGGCGACAACAACGAACTGCTGAGCCGCAGCCGCTGCGTCATGCGCGGCTACTGGAACAATCCGGAAGCCACGGACGCTACCGTCGACGGGGCCGGTTGGCTGCATAGCGGTGACCAGGTAAGCGTGGACGAATACGGCCACTACCACATCACCGGCCGCATCAAGGACATCATCGTCCTTTCCAACGGGGAGAAGGTGCCGCCCGAGGACATGGAAGCCGCCATCGCACTCGATTCCCTGTTTGAACAGGTTCTGGTCGTCGGGGAAGGCCGCCCCAGCCTGGCCGCAGTAGTTGTGCTGAACGGCGAGCACTGGGAATCCTGGTGCAAAGACCATCACCTGGATGCCTCGCAGCCGGATATACTGAAAGACACCCGTGTCAACAAAATGCTTTTGGCCCGGGTTGCGGCCCATATAAAGGGTTTTCCGGGGTATGCCCAAGTCAGGCGTGCCTGCTTTACGATGCAGCCCTGGACAACGGAAGACGGATTGTTGACCCCAACAATGAAGAAGAAGCGGGGACCGATAGCTGCCCGCCATGAAAAGGAAATCGAGGCTCTGTTTGCAGGCCTTTGAAAACAGCAAGAACAGTCAAGGAGACAACACATCATGCACAAGCTAAACCTGAAGCCCCTCGCACTTTTGATGGCCGGATTGTCCTGCAATGCCTTCGCGTCCGGTTTCCAGCTGCTGGAACAGAATGCTTCCGGCCTTGGTAACGCCTATGCCGGCTCGGCGGTTGTCGCAGAAAACGCCAGCACGATTTTCTTCAACCCCGCCGGAATGACCCAGTTGAAGCCTAGAGAAGTTTCAGTTGGTTTGAACACCGTCATCACCAGCTTTGACTTCACGAACAGCGGTTCCCTGGGTACAGGCGCCTTGGCGGGCGCAGGAAATGGCGGGGACGCCGGCGGCGTTGCCCTCATTCCCAATGGCTATCTATCCTATGCCCTCAACAAGGACCTCTATCTGGGATTCGGTGTTTCTGCACCCTTTGGACTTAAAACGGAATATGACAACCCATGGCTGGGGGGTGCCCAGGCTCTACTGTTTGATATCAAGACCATCAACCTGAATCCGTCTGTGGCGTATCGGGTGAACGATTCCATCTCGCTGGGCGCGGGACTGGATTACATGTACATGGATGCCGAGTATCAGCGACTCGCTGCAGTACTGGACGCGAATTATGCTTCCACGCTGGTCAAGTTAACTGCAGATGATACTGCTCTGGGCTGGAATATCGGCGGGCTTTTCAAGGTGTCTGACAACACTAGTATTGGCTTGTCCTATCGCTCCAAAGTCAAACAGAAACTTGAAGGAACCCTTGCCGTTTCCGGCACGCTCGCCGGTCTGGCACCCGCGCTCACAACAGGCAGCGCAAAAGCTGATATCGAGCTGCCTGACACCTTCATATTCAGCGTCAAGCAGGATCTGAACAAGGACTGGCAAATGCTGGCCGATATTTCCTGGACAGGATGGAGCAGCGTGGACCAGGTCAACATTGTTCGAACCAGTGGCGCTCTATCGGGTGCAACGGTACAAACGCTTGATGCGCATTTCCGCGACACATGGCGTTTTGCCTTGGGAGCAACCCAGCGCTACAACGACAGCTGGAAAATCAAGTACGGCGTAGCTTTTGACCAAAGCCCCGTTCGAGATGCCGCCCACCGCCTGGTTTCACTTCCGGACAACAATCGCGTCTGGTTATCTCTGGGCGCCCAGTGGAAACCGGACAACTCTTCCGCGCTGGATTTCGGTCTCTCTTACCTAGTGATTGGCGATTCTGATATCAGCAACAACCAGGCTGCTTCAGGTCGTGGATGGGTC
This sequence comes from Thiobacillus sp. UBA6918, assembly GCA_002450925.1. Classification (GTDB taxonomy): domain Bacteria; phylum Pseudomonadota; class Gammaproteobacteria; order Burkholderiales; family Thiobacillaceae; genus UBA6918. The sequence goes on from DKAU01000021.1 coordinate 7,729, forward strand.
ATTGGCAATTATGAAAGCAGTGTGATCATTCTTGGTGCGCAGTATTCCCTCGCATTTTGATTGAGCAATCCACCCAGCTGTTTGGGTTCCAATTACGAGTATGATTAAGGCCGTCACCTGACGGCCTTTTTTATGCCTGAACAAATGCCCCCCATCGAAAACCTGCTGCTGCGACTAATTGCAGACAGCCACAACGTTCCGCTCGTGATCCAGGTTGGAGCGCTGTTGTTATCGGTGCTGCTGGGCTGGCTACTTGTGCGACTCCTGAGCCCGCGCGTTGCAAGGCTTGAGGATTCCTGGGCTGCTGGCGCAGCAGGGATTCGTACAGTTGGCCTGCCGTTCGCGATTCTGGGCTGCACGTGGGTGTTGCGCGAATTGCTGGGCCTCCGGCAAAGCGAACTACACCTGCTGAATCTTGCCATCCCGCTTCTCACCGCACTCGTTATTATCCGATTGCTCGTCCACGTTCTGCGTTACACGCTCAAATCCGGCGAAACGCTGAAGAACTGGGAACGAAGCATAAGCTGGGTCATCTGGATCGCCGTAGCGCTGCATGTCGCAGGCGTACTTCCCCGTGTCCGGGCTGCGCTCGATACGGTCTCGTTTGAAGCAGGCGCGCACCGCTTCTCATTGATGACATTGCTTGAAGCACTGACGGTCATCATTAGCGCTGTCATTCTGGCCTTGTGGGCATCGCAGTTCATCGAGAGCAGGCTGATGCGCGTGCCGAACATGGATCTCAGCCTGCGCATGGCACTGACCAAGGTGGCGCGCACCTTCCTGCTTGTGCTGGCTGTACTGTTTGCGCTTCCCGCTGTTGGCATCGACCTCACGGTGCTGTCGGTTTTTGGCGGCGCGCTCGGCGTGGGCCTGGGTTTCGGTTTGCAAAAAATCGCAAGTAATTATGTTTCAGGGTTCATCATCCTGCTGGACCGATCGGTACGGATTGGCGACATGGTTACCGTGGACAACAAGTACGGCCAGGTAAGCCAGATCAATACCCGTTACACGCTGTTGCGAGCACTGGACGGCACGGAATCCATCATTCCCAACGAGATGCTGATTTCCCAGACCGTAATCAACCACTCGTTCTCAGCCCCGGACATCCGGGTGGGCCTGCCGATTCAGGTCAGCTATTCAAGCGATCTGGACAAGGTGCGCGAACTGATGATCGCTGCCGCTAGAAGCCACCCGCGGGTTGCACAGGGTGGCAGCGAGGAACCCAAGGTCTACCTGCACGAATTTGCCGATAGCGGCATTAATCTGGAGCTTTCCGTCTGGATCAAGGACGCAGAGGAAGGCCAGTTCAGCCTGCGCTCGGATTTGTACTGGGCCATCTGGAAATTGTTCAGGGAAGAGGGGATCGAGATACCATTCCCGCAGCGCGTGGTTCATCTCGTCCCTGAAAAATCCGCTTGATTTTTAAAGGAATAGCCCCATAATATCGGGACTTTGATGTCTGCTTTAAAAGGACAAACTACATGTTGTTATCCGTTTTTGATCTCCCGTGGTGGAACCTCCCCTGGTGGAACTATGTGTTGATTACGCTGGTGTTTACCCACATCACCATCGCGTCTGTCACCATTTTCCTGCATCGCCACCAAGCCCACCGCGCACTGGACCTCCACCCAATTCCCAGCCATTTTTTCCGTTTCTGGCTGTGGATGACCACGGGCATGGTTACCAAAGCCTGGGCTTCCATCCATCGCAAGCACCACGCCAAGTGCGAAACCCCGGAAGACCCACACAGCCCTCAGATCCTCGGATTAAAGAAGGTATTTTTTGAAGGCGCCGAGCTTTATCGCGCTGAAGCCAAAAATGCCGAAACTTTGGAAAAATACGGTCATGGCACCCCCGATGACTGGATTGAGCGCAACATCTACACGCCATATTCCGGCAAAGGCATTTTGCTCATGGCGCTGATCAACATCGCGCTGTTCGGCCCCATCGGACTCACCATCTGGGCTGTGCAAATGGCCTGGATCCCCATCACCGCTGCCGGCATCATCAACGGCGTCGGCCACTACTGGGGATACCGCAACTTCGCCTGCGAAGACGCTTCCACCAACATCGTTCCGTGGGGCATCATCATCGGCGGCGAAGAACTGCACAACAACCACCACGCCTACGGCACCAG